>CANLLM010000045.1 GCA_947491825.1 Bacteroidota bacterium | reverse complement strand
ATAGACTCGTGCTCTGTTAAGTGATGATAGTAGTGTGCAGCCAATGCAGGGAGTCTTAGTACCTGATGCATAATTGCATCGGGTAGCGTAATACTCGTAGTAAGTAAAAAAAGTAATATGTATTTAGGTACTTTCAATATCAACACAAAGTAAGACTAATATTTTTATAAATACAATGACTTGGGTTTAGTGACCTTGTCAGCGGTTTTATACCCTGATAATGGTTGAAATAAAGTACTTTATTGCTTTAAGTGAATAACCAATCACGGGGTTTAATAAGCCTCGTCAGTGGTTTTATACCCTGACGATGGTTGAAAAAAGTGGTTTATTGTTTTAAGTGAATAACCAATCACGGGGTTTATAACCACCGTGATGGCTATTCAATAATTAAATCATCTGTTAAGCTTTTGTTTCCAATATGAAAGTTTTTAAAATGCTCCTTCCCTCCAAACCAATCCAAAACTTTCTCTTTGGCTAAAAAGGTGTTATCATCACTTAAAAAATGTTTGTATGATGAATATGGCCATCTTCTAAAGTCATCAACAATTCCGTGCTTTTGTGCGTTCGAATGAATGTACCAAACAAGTTGTGATAGATATCTATCGTCATCTAAAGGCTTTCTTTTAAAAGAGTTTTCAAGCAGGCTACCTGTTCTATTAAACTGTTTATTTATTGCCTGAGCATATGAATTAAAAAAATGACCAAGCTGTCTACTTGGATTGAGTTCATATGCTTTACCGTTTGGTAGCGTTTTGAAAGTGGTTTCCAAATTTACCCGTATTAAGAAATGAAAATGATTCTTCAGAAGACAATACGACCAAGTTTCAACAACAGGACTTACGTATTTTGTGTATTGCCTAATGAAAAAATCGTAGTTTTCAGGTGATTTGAAAATGTCTTCGCTGTTAATCCCCCTATTATAAATGTGATAAAAGCCTCCTGGTTCGAGTTGAATTGTTTTCATGGTTTTAGGTTATTATTACTAAAGTAACCAAAATAAGCAGGAACACAAAATTTCATATTAAAACACCTCGGCAGTGGTTTTATACCCAGACGATGGTTCAATAAAGTGATTTATTGTTTTAAGTGAATAAACCAATCACGGGGTTTAAAACCATTGTGATTGGTTTTATATACTTCCGTTCCATTTTCTCACAAACCATTCTATGGTTAAGAGCATCATCAACAAAACAAAAATCCACTTTAAATCAATCCAGCTTTTTACATCTTGATTTTGATAAATAATAGGCTTGATGCGTTCGTTCTTTTGAATAGCACCTGCTATTTTATCCATGTTGTTAAGGTGATACATCTCGCCACCTTGTTGGGTGGCAATTTCATTTAACAATTGATGGTTTGCAGTGGTTTGTGCAAACTCCAACTGCAATGGTTTTACAATAAATTGTCCTTTTACTTTTTGAGGTTGAGAGCCAACAGTTGCCGTGGCTTCAAAATCGTAGGTTCCAGTTCGCAACAAGCCCGCATTAAGCGAATATGCACTATTGGTTTTATTAAAAGCAAAGGAGTAGTTCTTGCCCTTGCTATTTTTTAACACCATGCTTACTTCAGGGGTATTAATTAATTGGTAACTTTCGTTATACAATTCTGCATCAAACACCACTGCTTCGTTTTCTTCAATTTCTTTTTTACTGTTTACCCTAAAACGTCTTTGGTCCTTTTTGCTGGTAAGGTATTGTACCATTCCACCAAAAATCGTAGATGAAGTTTTTTGTTGACTGATTGCATAATCATACATACGCCATTTCCAGAAGCCTTCTGCACAGAAAAATCCACTTTTACTACTACCTCCTTTGGTAAAAAAGGCCATCGGATATTCTGTTTTTACGTAACCAATTTGTTGCTTAAATAACACCTCCACTTCGCCATTAATTTTATAATTACCAAATGGTGCCATTACTGGAGGAAACCTTTTAAGGTGTTCTTGCTCTTCGTTACTTAATGTAAACAAACTAAAGTTGTTGTTGTATATTGGAGTTGCTTCGTTTATGTTACCAATCCGTGTTCCACTCACTTGTATGGCGGGTTCTAACTGGTTTAAATAATCCAAGTTTGTTTGTGCTCCCAAAACAAATAAAATCGGAATATTAATCTCTTTTAACTGTTTCAATAAAACAGTTCCTTCTCCATTATTTCCGGGTAACTGGTGGGCAATAATCAAGCTGTATTGTGCTAAATTATTTGGTGTTTGTTGTTGTGATATGATGAATGTATTGGTGGTGTAATTCTCTTGTTGGTTTAATGTTTTTTCAATAGCTGCAACATCAGGGTGGGGTGTGTATGCTAATAAGGCAATTTTTTGTTTTCCGTCAATTACATTAATAAACATATCCATGCGGTTGTTTATCATACTTACCTCATTCTTAATTGCACTTGCTTCAATAATGATGTGTTGGGTACCAACTTCGTTTGCAGTAAGATTGGTCAATAAGGTATTGAAAAAATTATTGCTTAAGGAAAGTTGTTTTTTAAATGTTGTTTTACCATTTTGTGTAATGGTAATTTGGGTTGTTTCACCTATTGCAGCAAAAGCAGCAATATCTATTTGCAGGGGGAAGCTATTTCCTTTAAACACCAACTGATTGGTACGCACATTTTTAATCAATACATCTTTACGTTGTAAGGTATCACCCAAGGCAATTGTAAATACAGGTGCTTTAAGTTCGCTTAAAGCTTGTAGCGGATTTTCACCCTTATTATATAGACCATCGCTGGCTAAAACAACAGCTCCTAAATTTGCACCATCGTACGTATTTTTTAGGGTGATAAAAAGTTGGTTAAGGTTGGTTTCTTTATCGCTAAAATCAGGTGATGAGGCTTGCTTACTTTCTTTACCTACAAGGTAAGGAACCACATCGTAATCATTACCTAGTTCTTTTTGTAAAAACTCAAACTGGTTGTTTAATGCTTGTTTTAATTGCAAGCTATCATTACCCAAAGTAACAGATTGCGAGTTGTCTACTGCAAATACAATTACAGGTTTTTGGGTTTGGGTAGTAATTAGCCTTACTAACGGTCTAAGCAACAAGACCATCAAAACAAATAAAACAGAAAACCTAAATGCATGTAGTAACCACAAAAGTTGTTTAGCTCTTTTTCCTTCAACGCCTATAGGATTATTGCGGTACAAAAACCAGGTTGCAGTAAGTGCAAGCAAAGCGCCAATTATACCAAACCACCAAGGGTATTCAGTTAACATGTTTTAGTTAAGTTGTTTGTTGTAAAATTAAAACGGGCAACATAATAAAGCTGCCCGATTTTAAAAACGTTTCTGTGTGTTTCGCTATTGCATTACCATTCCACCATCAACACAAATCGTTTGCCCGCTTACGTAGGTTGACAAATCCGAAGCTAAGTACAATACCGTGTTAGCAACATCTTCGGGCGACCCACCACGTTTTAAAGGTATTCCTTTAACCCATTCAGCCCTTACTTCATCGCTTAATGCCTCAGTCATTTCTGTTTCAATAAAACCTGGGGCAATGGCATTACAACGAATGTTTCGTGACCCCAATTCTTTAGCAACAGATTTTGTTAAACCAATCATACCAGCTTTTGATGCCGCATAGTTAGCTTGTCCCGCATTACCTGTTATACCAACCACTGAAGTGATATTGATAATTGAACCAAAACGGTTTTTCATCATTGGTCGTTGAACGGCTTTAATCATTGCAAATGCCGATTTTAAATTGGTATCCATTACCTCGTCCCACATTTCTTCGGTCATTCGCATTAACAGGTTATCTCTGGTAATGCCCGCATTGTTTACCAATATATCCAAGTTGCCAAATTCAGTAACAATTTCGTTTACCAATAATTCTGCTTCAGCAAAATGCGCTGCATTACTTTGGTAACCTTTGGCCTTGACCCCAAGGGCAGAAAGTTCTGTTTCAAATATTTTTGCCTTTTCTATCGAGCTTACAAATGTAAAAGCCACGTTGGCGCCTTGTTGAGCTAGTTTTAAAGCTATACCTTTACCTATGCCACGGGTAGCTCCGGTAACTAATGCGGTTTTTCCTGCTAATAATGTCATGATCGTTAATTTTAAACTTTGGTAAAACTATACCGTATCGGGGTTTTACGCAAATATTCTTTTTTCAAATTTTACATTAAAAATGACTTGACGATTAAGCAGTTGTAAATCAAGGCTCTTTTATATCCCCTATTAAGCTTTTTTCTGCCTGCCTCCGTGGTGTAAATGGTTTTAAGTTGCTCCATAATTTGGCGTCCCAAATTATTAATTTAAAGCAGGTTTGATGATTGAATTGGCTAGGGGTGGCGAATAGTTATCAATAACCATTGAATAGTAATCTGAGCGAATCCTTTAAATTATAAGTATTAGCTTTGTGCCATGGATTTTTTCTCGGCTCAAGAAACGCTAACAATTACACTTACCCTTTTTGCCATGATTGATATTTTAGGAGCCATTCCTATTATTTTAGTTATGCGCCAAAAGGTAACGCACATTGACTCTGGTAAGGCTACTGTTGCGGCTGGAGGATTAATGGTTTTGTTTTTGCTGATAGGGGAGCGGTTGTTAAATTTATTTGGGATTGATGTTTCTTCGTTTGCGCTTGCAGGTTCTATTGTAATATTTATTATAGCTATTGAAATGATTTTAGGTATTGATATTTTTAGAACCGATCCTGATGAAAAATCAGGAAGCATTATTCCTATTGCGTTTCCAATCATTGCGGGAAGTGGAACTTTAACCACCATCATCTCTTTAAAAGCAGTTTATCAAATGCAAAACATTGTGGTGGGTATTGTGCTAAATTTGATTATTGTTTACATCGTTCTTAAATCAACCAAGCACATAGAGCGCGTATTGGGTAAGTCGGGGTTAATATTGGTACGCAAATTTTTTGGAATTATTTTGTTGGCCATAGCTGTTAAGTTGTTTAAAACCAATCTTTAGTTACCACTTTTAAATATGACGAAAACGGCAAGTAAAATAAGTGTAAAGCCTAATACGTGATTTCATTGCAGGGTTCCTGCATTGAATATAAAAATATTTATGATTGCGAATTTAATCACCTAACGACATCCTATAAGATTTTTAACTCGAAGATGTTAAACGGTCGGCCTTGCGAAGTATGTCCAATTCTGTTGGTTGGAACCTGAAAGGCGTATTCGAACAAGGCAATAAATCAGCTGATTAATATAATACCAATCAAGCCTATGCTTTTAAGTCAAGTTATTTTTTGGAACTGTAAATGGCCATACCAAGCAAAGGCCATAAATAAGTTAGAAATAATGAGTAAAACAATGGTATAGATTGGTTTCATATAGAAGATTTTAGCACGAATGCGAAGTAAATTTTTTTTAAAACATACAAAAATGTAGTTTCGCACATTATAATACTAATTATTGAGATGAAGCAACATATTGATTCAATAAAAAAGACCCTTACTGGTGAAGGAATTGGAGCTAAGGTAATTGACCAATTGAAGGAATTACGCGAATGGTTTAAAGCCAACCGTGAAGAGCCTGGTTATGTAAAAATGATTCGTTTGGCCTACGAGAACATTGAGGAAAACAATGACTATACTTTTTTATATTTAGAGGAAGAAGATGGTAAAGGCAATTTAGAATATTTGATTGATTTGTTGGCCGACTACGATAACAAATACAACAAAGAAGAATTACAAGATATAAAAAACCTAATGTTGGGTATTGAGCCAGAAGAAGAGGAAGATCAACCAGAGGTGGCTGAATAAGTTATTATAAAATATATTTAAAAGGGCTGTCTCAATTTTTGAGACGGCCTTTTTAATGAATTGCAAGTTTGGATTGGCTTTTAACATCCACTTTAAAATAGTATGTGCTTAGTTACTAAAATGATGCATTACAAACTGATTGGACAATTATATTATTTCAGCAGTACCTTTCGCTTATTAACAGATTTTTCTTTTACAGGTTAGATTTCACCTAATAAAAAACCCCATAAATTATATTTTACAGGGTTTTTTAACACATGTATTTAATAAATTTTATGCTGAAATACTTTCTTTAATTAAACTACGTACTGTTTTGATAATGCCATCTACATCATAGCCGCATTCTGCATAAAGTTCGTTAGGTTCGCCATGTTCAATAATCCTATCGGGCATACCTAACATTTTAATTTCAGAGTGGTAATTATGTTCAGCCATAAACTCTACAATAGCACTGCCAAATCCGCCAACAACAGTTCCATCCTCAATGGTAATTATCTTTTTGTATTTGGAAAATACATTGTGTAATAATGCTTCATCAATTGGTTTAACAAATCGCAAATCGTAGTGTCCAACACTTATTCCTTCAGTGGCTAATTTTTCAATGGCAGTTGTGGCCATGTTACCCACTGTTCCAAAACTCAAAATGGCCACTTCACTTCCCTCTCTTAATTTTCTGCCTTTTCCGATTTGCATTTCTTTTAATGGCGTTCTCCATTCGGGCATTACACCGTTACCTCTTGGGTAGCGAATGCTAATTGGACCTGCATTTTTATCCAAACTTGCTGTGTACATCATGTCGCGTAACTCTTCCTCATTCATAGGTGCACCAACAACCATGTTGGGGACACAACGCATGTAAGGCACGTCAATCATACCATGGTGTGTTTGTCCATCGGCACCAGCAATGCCAGCGCGGTCCATGCACAGCACCACATGTAATTTTTGTAAAGCAACATCATGTACCACCTGATCGTACGCACGTTGCATAAAAGAGGAATAAATATTACAAAATGGTATCAAACCTTGTGTGGCCAATCCAGCACTAAAGGTAACTGCATGTTGCTCAGCAATGCCTACATCAAAGGCACGTTTTGGCAAGGCATTCATCATTATATTCATAGATGAACCTGAAGGCATTGCTGGTGTGATACCTACAATTTTTTCATTTTTTTCAGCTAACTCAACCAAGGTGTGTCCAAATACATCTTGGTATTTCGGTGGTTGAGGTTTGTCGGGTGTACTTTTATAAATTTCTCCTGTAACTTTATCAAATAAACCCGGTGCATGCCATTTGGTTTGGTCTTTTTCAGCTAAGGCATAGCCCTTTCCTTTAACAGTAACACAATGCAGTAGCTTAGGTCCTGGTATTTTTTTCAAATCGTTCATCACCTTAACCATGTGGTTCACATCATGTCCATCTATTGGGCCAAAATAACGGAATTTTAATGATTCAAAAAGGTTGCTGTGTCTAAGTAATCCGCCTTTAAGGGTGTCGTGTACTTTGGAGATGATATCTTGAGAAACGTGCCCAACACCTTTTAATTTGTCAAGTGCTTTCCAAACGTCATCTTTAAATTTATTGTAGGTAGGAGACGTGGTAATATCTGTTAAATATTCTTTTAGAGCGCCTACATTCGGGTCAATGCTCATACAGTTGTCATTTAACACCACAATTAAATTGCTGTCTTCAACTCCCGCATGATTTAAACCTTCAAAGGCTAAACCGGCTGTCATAGCGCCATCGCCAATAATAGCGATGTGCTGCCTGTCTAATTCTCCTTTTAAACGACTAGCAACGGCCATACCTAATGCAGCCGATATAGAAGTAGAAGAGTGTCCTACACCAAAGGTATCGTATTCACTTTCGGCACGTTTAGGAAAGCCGCTAATGCCTTTGTAAACCCTGTTAGTGTGAAATGCATTTCTGCGACCAGTTAATATTTTATGTCCGTATGCTTGATGTCCAACATCCCAAACCAATTGGTCGTATGGGGTATTAAATGCATAATGCAAAGCCACAGAAAGCTCAACTACCCCAAGGCTTGCACCAAAATGGCCACCATATACAGAAACGGTATCAATAATGTATTGCCTTAAATCGACACAAACGTTAACTAAATCTTCTTCTTTAACCTTGCGCAAATCGGCAGGAAACTCTATAGGCTCTAAATGCTTACCGGGTTTAATTTCCATCATAATATAATTAACAACTTTACAAGGCAAATGTTTATCAATCCATTGCTTTGCTTAGGCTTTTGTTACAAACGGTAAAAGTACGTTTTTGGTTTAAAGTATAAAAATAATGTTCGTATCCATTTAAACTTTAGGGTATAAACAAAAAAAGCCCCCGAAAAGGAGCATTTTTTTTAGTATGGTTGTTATAATCTTGCGTCTGTAATCAATAAATCTTCGCGTGTTGGCACACATATTACTGGTATAGGGGAGTTGTTAACCATTTGTTGTGCAAACTTACCCAAGAAAAATGAACCTAATTGAGGCTCTTGTTCGGTCATGATTACGATTAAGTCAGCCATAATTTCTTCGGCATACATAATGGTTGCATTGGTGATGTTACCCCCCAAACGTTTTTCTACAGTAGATGAAATGTTATGATCTTCAATACTATCACTGGCTTGGCGTGTGTAATTATTCACCACATGCTCGGCTTCTTTATCTTTTCCAGTTGAAACACCTAAAATATGTATGGTTGCTTTTAATGCCTCTGCCAAATCAATGGCCACAGGTATTTTTTGTCTTGATTCAAAAGAGGTGTCCATTGGAACAACAATCTTTTTAAAGTCAGCTGATCGGGCATTATCTCTGATGGTAAGAACTGGGCATTTAGCGGAACTTACTACCTTGTTGGCATTACTGCCTAACCAAAATTCCTGAAAACCAGTATTTCCGTGTGTACCCATTACAATTAAATCGGCTTTTACATCAAGCGATTTAACAATAATCTCTTTGTAAACACTGCCCTTACTTTCGGAGTAGGTGTGAGGTGTAGTACCTAAAACATTGGTTACTTTTTGTTTAACTTCATCAGAGGTAGAATTTTCTGTTACATGATGAACATAAAGCGAGGCATTATAAGCATTAGCTAACGATAATGCCGCCTTTAGTGCCATGGTTGAGCAACTTGATGTATCAACCGCTACAATAATTTTGGTGATGTGTGTGGCCATAAATTAATGATTTTATTAGACACAATTTAAAGAAAAATAGTAACACTACCAAATATGACGCGCTATTCGCCTTTAAATTCTGGCTTGCGCTTTTCGTTAAACGCGGTAACTCCTTCTTTATAATCTAGGCTTCTACCTGCTATTTCTTGGCAATATGCTTCGTATTGTAGCATAGTGCCTAAGTCGCTGTGGAATGATTTATTCAACATTTTTTTCATCAAGCCAATCGCTTTGGTTGGGGCTTTAACATAATACTCGGCAATTTTTAAAGTCTCTTTATCTAGATCCTCCTGTTTAACTACTCGGTTAACCATGCCCCATTCTAAAGCTTGGCTTGCCGTAACTTTTGTGCCCATTGTTGCTAATTCAAATGCACGTGCTGATCCAATCAAGCGCGGTAAAAAATAACTCGATCCAGAATCTAAAACCAAACCCACATTAACAAATACTTCAATTAAGGTTGCATTTTCACTGGCTATAATCATGTCGCTAGCTAAAGCCATACTGCAACCTGCACCAGCTGCTACTCCATTTAATTTGCAAATGATTGGAACTGGCAAGTTGCGCATCGCCTTTATCATTGGGTTGTAGCGCGTATACAAACTATCGCTTAATGAGCGGTTTTTTGCCCCAGCTATCGCCTTTAAATCTTGTCCGCTGCAAAATGCTTTGCCTGCACCTGTTAAAATAACCACACGTATTGATTTGTCGCGATCAATTTTTTTCAATGCGTCAATTACATCAAAACTTTGTTGCTCATTAAAAGCATTAAAAACATCTGGTCGGTTAAGTGTTAGTGTGGCAATTCCATTGTTTACCTCAAATAAAATAGTTTCGTATTGCATAAGTGTGTTGTTTCTGTTTTGCCAATCCTTGCTTGTGCTTAATTAAATAGCTCTTCAAAAATACGCTTGGTTTCGGGGGTGGCAAGTTCATGTTTTTTTTGCAAAATAAATATTCGTCTGTTCTTTAATTTACTAATGTATTTTACCATTCCATTTGGCGGTGTGATGCTATCCTATTCACCCACAATAAGTATGACATTTATATTACTATTGTTAAGGGTATGAGTAAAGGGTTTAAAGTTCGTTTTTAGCTTACGTTGGGCGTACCAAGTATTCAATACTTTTTTAATCCGTTCCTGTTTACCAACAAATTTCGAGGTAAAAACGTAAACGCTTCGAGCTAGAATTTTCCATTGGTATAATCGTTCTACCCGTCTTTGTAATACTCATGGTGTATTAATGAAATACTTAAAAAGATTTAAACCAAAAGTATTATTTATAGTAAATTTTAAAAAATTGTTGAACGAAAATATGGGTGGAGAAACAAAATAAAATAATCAATGCAATGGGCCAAATTACGCACCAAAGCTCTTGCTAATCTAGCACCCATACTAAATGAACAAACTTAAAATGTTTATGCATGAAGGTCCTCTTGATAGGCTATTCCGTTCACAATGTTCAGCATGTTCTCATCTAAAACCCCCTCTTGCTTCAGCCAAACGTTATCGCCATGCCAAAAATCAATGGCAATTATTGTGAAAGGTTTGTTCATTATATCCTAAAAATAAGCGTATTCGCTAACAGTTTGGCTGTAACCATGGAAAGTAATTAACAAGTCTTCTCCACTTAAGTATCGGTGGTAAGAAATGCATGAGCTTCTGTAAAGAACCTGCTTCATGTTTATGATTTTTTATGTTTCAATTCTCATCATTGCACACATAAACTTATATTTACCGCATGGCTAAAATCGATACGACAAAAATTCGTGACTTTGTTAAGCACGATGTGTGGCATGTTAAGTTAGACAAATTTCCAAAATGGCAGCGTGGAATGATAAAATTTTTACGCGTTAGCATAGTAGCGGTAAAAGATTTTGTGCGCAAAAATTTAGCCTTGCGTGCATCGGCACTTACGCTATACTCATTACTATCAATTGTTCCAGTTGTGGCCATGATATTTGGGATTGCACAAGGTTTTGGTCTACAAGAATATTTAGATAGCCAGTTGAAAAACATTTTGGTTGGCCAACCCGAGGTTTTAGAAAATGTAATGAATTATGCGCATAATTTATTGGGTAGTACAAAAGGTGGGGTCATTGCTGGTTTGGGTTTTGTATTGCTGTTGTGGAGTGTTTTGCAAGTATTATCTCATATTGAGCAAGCATTCAATTCCATTTGGGATGTGCAAAAACCGCGGACCATGGCCAGGCAGTTTACGGACTATTTATCCATGATGTTAGTGGCTCCGGTTTTTATTGTCATATCAGGTGCGGCAAATATCTATATAACAACTCAGGTACAAAATATACTTATTCATCTTAGTTTTTTAGGTACTTTTATTACGGAGTTAATTATTATTTCATTACAGGTTTTACCTTATATCACCACAAGCATTTTGTTTTTCATCCTGTATTTGGTTATGCCTAATACACGTGTTAAGCCTAAGTCTGCTCTTACAGCGGGTATTATTGCAGGTTGTGTGTTTCAGGTGTTTCAATGGGCGTATATTGCTTTTCAAATTGGTGTATCAAGATACAATACCATTTATGGAAGCTTTGCTTCTATTCCTTTATTTATTACCTGGTTACAGTTTAGTTGGATGATTGTATTGATTGGTGCAGAAATCTCATACAGCGTGCAAAATATTGCCTTATTTGAATCAGAAAAGCAAACTGGCAATATTAGTCATAAAATGCGGGTACTATATAGTTTGTATATTATGCATTTTATTACCAAAAAGTTTAAAGATGCACTACAACCCCCAGATGCTACAGAGATTGCAACAAAACTAAATTTGCCTTTGAGTTTAACACGCAATTTATTAAGCACAATGCAAAAATGCGATTTGCTTGCCAAAACAATAGAAGAAGGTAAAAACAAAGACTATTGTTATTTGCCCGCACTTGATATACAATATTTAAGAGTAGGATTTATTATCAATAAAATTGAAAGTTTGGGCCAACTAAAAAAACACGATGGGGAAATCTTACATCAAATAAAGTTAACCTACATCGCATTAGAAGATGCCATGAACCAATCATCCGAAAACAAACATATTTTAGACTTTTAAATGGTTGAGCAAATTACCCCTGATATGCTTTTGTATGCATATAGCACCGGAGTTTTTCCAATGGCTAACCAAGCGGAAGGAGATATTATTTATTGGATTGAACCTGAGTTCAGAGGGGTGATCCCTTTGGATGAATTTAAGGTAAGCAAATCGTTAAGGCAAACTTTACATAGCGGAAAATATTACGTTACCATCAATAGAAATTTTGAAGGCGTAATGCGTGCTTGCGCCAATCGAGATGAAACTTGGATAAGTGAAGAGATCATACAGGCATACTGCAAATTAAACCAAATGGGATATGGGTTTAGTTTTGAAACTTGGAACCAAAATCATGAATTGGTTGGTGGACTTTATGGTGTGGCAATGGGTAAGGCTTTTTTTGGTGAAAGTATGTTTAGTACCCAAACAGATGCAAGTAAAGTAGCACTTTATTGTTTAGTTGAATGGATGAAAGAAAACCACTTTGCATTGTTAGATACACAGTATATTTCTGATCATTTAAGAACATTAGGTGCAATAGAAATTACCCAAGCACTATATAATAAATTACTTACCGATGCCTTAGCATAAATTGAAATTGGTGTTGGTTTGGGTGACGTGTTCTTTCATTAATTAACAGCATTTTGCAAATGCAAGGTGTTTGATTTAGTGATGGTTGTTAAAAGGGGTATGATGGTTGAAATAAAATTAGGTAATCGGTCAAGTATTTATAATGCTTAATTTGGGTTAAAACACTAATATTGTGTGTATGCAACGGTTATTTTTTATATTGATGATGTTGTTTGCCTCTTTGGCAATTGCCCAAACTGATAGTTCTGATTTGGCGGATGAAGAAGAGGAGGATTCGTTTGAGTGGCTTAAAGGCGACATGAATGAAGACCAAGAGTTTGGAATACGTTTAGGCACAAACACCACTACAATGTTGGGCGGAGAGCTAGATAATCCAAGGCCAATGTTTGGTTTAAATGGCGCTGTGTATTATCGTAAAAAGGTATCGCAAAAAAACGCCTTTCAACTTGATTTAGCAGTAAGTTTGCGTGGCAGTAATTTTGCCAATCCGGTTGGCGAATACAACAAACTAGTTACATATTATTTAGATCTTCCCCTTACTTGGATTAGGTCAATAAACGCTAATAACAGTACACACTTTATTGCAGGTTTACAATATTCTCATCTACTTAATACGTCAATTTTTATAAAGCCCAACGCAGTTGCAGAAAACGAAAAGCCAAAGTTAAAACCTTACGATGTTTTGTTGGTAGCAGGCACACAGTTTTATGGAGCCTTTGTTGGTTTTCAAATCGTGGCTAAGTATGGATTGTTAGATATAAATAACGGCTTAATAAGTGGCTTAAATCCGCTGCTTAAAAACAAGGATATTCATAATTTCGTGCTGGAAATAAATTTACTTTTTTAATCAACCCATTTCGACAAATATTAATCACTGTGAACCGAACCGAACTTGTTAACCAAATTAAATTAAAGAAAAGCTTTTTGTGCGTTGGATTAGATACTGATATCAAAAAAGTTCCCGTACATCTATTACAAGAAAAAAACCCGGTGTTGTCTTTTAATAAAGCCGTTATTGATGCTACAAAGGATTATTGTGTGAGTTACAAAATTAATACTGCTTTTTATGAAGTAGAAGGTGTTAACGGATGGCAAACAATGCAAGACACACTAAACTATATTCCTAAAAATATTTTTACAATTGCTGATGCAAAGCGCGGTGATATTGGTAATACCAGTGATATGTATGCACGTGCTTTTTTCGAGCACATGAGTTTTGATTCGGTAACACTTGCGCCATATATGGGACAAGATTCTTTATCACCTTTTTTTAAATACGAAAACAAATGGGGTATTGTGTTGGCTTTAACTTCAAATCCGGGAAGTGCAGATTTTGAGCAACAACAAATTGGTGATAATAAATTATACGAACGTGTAATAAAAACCTTTTCATCACTAGCAACAGACAAACAATTAATGTTTGTAGTTGGCGCAACCAAACCGCAAGAGTTGGGGGAAATACGTAAACAAGTGCCTGGTTATTTCTTATTGGTTCCTGGTGTTGGTGCACAGGGAGGTAGTTTGGTTGATGTAGCAAAATACGGCATGAACAAAGATTGCGGCTTATTGATTAATGCATCGCGCAGTATTATTTACGCAAGCAACGGAATCGATTTTGCAGAAAAAGCTGCCGGGGAAGCAAAACTTATGGCTGATGAAATGGCCGTGTTGCTCCACAATTATGGCATTGTTTAAACATTGAAGCCACAGTAAAAATAAGCTTAATCGCAAATAGTGTTAGGTAGATTTGGCAATAAGAAAAAACAATTAAATTTGTTTTAACCTTAAACCCTAATTGCGATGAGAGAAGACCTACTCCACTTTATTTGGCAACAAAAAGTGTTGCTTAAACACGAACTTAAAACCACCGATGGCAAAAGTATTGAGGTAATAAAAACGGGCTCATTAAACATCGATGCTGGGCCTGATTTTTTTAATGCCCGAATTAAAATTGAAAATACCATTTGGGCTGGAAATGTTGAAATACACTTAAAAAGTAGTGATTGGATCAAACACAAGCACCACAAAGATAAAGCCTATCAAAATGTTATTTTACATGTAGTATTTGAGCACGATGCCGAAATAAACATTCCAACATTAGAGCTTAAAAACTATTTATCTAAAAATCTACTCGAGAGCTATCATTTATTGCAGCAATCTGCGTTGCGTGTTCCTTGTCAGAATATTTTAAGTTTACCAGGGCCCATTAAACTAGAGTTGTTTTTATCCCGATTATCTGTTGAGCGATTAGAACAAAAATGTGTTGTACTAGAGCAACAGTTAATCCAATATAAAAACAGTTGGGAAAAGTTGTTTTATGTCACCACAGCTAAGTATTTTGGAATGAAAATTAATGCCGAACCTTTTGTACAATTGGCACAGCATATTCCTGCTACACTATTCGCCAAACATAAACACAATCCAACCCAAATAAACAGTTTAATATTTGGGGTAAGTGGTTTTTTGCCAGCACACCAGCCCGATAACTATACTGAACAACTGCAACAAGAGTTCGAGTTTTTACGAAAAAAATATAATTTGGTGCAACTGAACAAAAGCGTGTGGAAATTTGCTAAAACGAGGCCGGCAAATTTCCCTACTATTAGGCTAGCCCAGTTTGCTACATTGGTATACCAATCGGTTCATTTATTTAGTAAAATGATGGAAGCTGAAACGTTACAAGATGTTAAAAACCGCTTGTTGGTTGTGCCCTCCGAGATGATTAACCTCAATAGCTTTCACCATGCTAACCATATTTTGAACCCAGTAATGGGCGAACAGTTTCTAAATCACTTGGTTATTAATGTAATTGTACCGATAAAGTTCATGTACGGTAAACACATACTTAACGAATCATACTGTGAACAAGCTTTGAGTTGGCTAGAAGAAATTAAACCTGAAAACAACAGTATCGTCAAATTTTGGAAAACCAATGGTATCAAACCAAATCATGCCTTACATTCGCAATCACTTATTCAGTTAAACCAAAACTATTGCACACAACACAAGTGTTTAAATTGTGTAATAGGAAATCATATATTACGTCAACATGTATAAATTAATATCTCTGTTTTGTTGTTTTTTTTTATTTAACGATTTGTTTTCGCAGCAGGTTGTTTTTTCAAACCATAAATCAAATAATACAATTGTTGTAAAACCTGGCTGTAAAGTTTCATTAGGCTATTACGGCTATAACGGTATGCAAGAGTTTACATCAAACACGGTAACAGACATTACAGATAGTACCATTACCCTGGGGCTTGATTTAAGTTTTTGGTTTCCCAATAAAAAGCCTAACACATCAACTAATAATTATAAAATTATACGATTAAGCGACATCACCCATTTTAGAAAAAGAAGCATGGGTGGCGAGTTGTTGAAAAATGCAATGCAAATTGGTGCTGCAGTAGGATCAATTTATTTGTTATCGGATTTATACAGAAACAGCAGTATAAGCAGAAGTAATGCAATTCTTGTATCAGTAGGTGTGGGATTGGTTTTAAACCTTACAGTAAAAATAATGTTCCCCGAAAATGCAAAACACCGTATTCAGGATGGATGGATAATAAATATAAAACCCAATGAACCGATACCAGTTGGCAGAAATTAGCCTTAGGTTAAATTAATTTGCCATTTTATGATTGAAGAGATTAAATTTGTCTGTCTAAGATGGAAAAGAAAATAAAATACTTTGTAGAGAAATATGCTTTTGGCGTATGCAGCGAACTCGGTGATAGATTTGGCATTGCCTCTTCGCGCATCAGATTGTATTTTATTTATACTTCTTTTATTACGATGGGTTCGCCAATTATCATCTATCTGATTATTGCTTTCTGGCTTAACGTTAAAAAATATGTTCGCCAACGTTTAACCCTTTGGGATTTATAAGCTGGTTTAACGCTAATTATTATTTTGAAAAAGCCCGCAATTATTTTCGCTGTTCTCTCCGTTTATATTGTAGCTGCTTTTGCCTGGTGGACATACGCTCACATAAAAAGTAGCAAAGATATTTTTGTTGAGCAAGGGAAATGCCTAGAGCTACTTCCCTACAAGGCATCACTGGATGTTCGTGGTGCTGTTGATCAAGAAATGTTTAGGGATACAGTTAGTTTTAGGTCTTATTTTAACTTCAATTATCCCGAGTTAAATCTTGAATTCGATCACACCCAAGACCCCATATTCAACTATGCCATTACGCCTAAAAGATCAGCCATAGAAGCCATAAACAAGCTTTACAAGCGCAGGGTTTGGATGTACGGGCTTGAGGGCGTTGTGATGGTATTACTATTGTTTTGGGGCATTATTTGGATTTATAGAAGCCTGCAAAATAGGCTTAACCTTAAACGCCAACAAAGTAATTTCTTGTTGTCTATTACCCACGAACTTAAAACACCAATTGCTTCTATTAAGCTTTACTTAGAAACACTATTAAAGCGACCTAATTTAGATAAGGAGCAAGCAGAAATTATGATGCGCAATTCGTTAAGTGATGTAACCCGTTTGAGAGATTTAGTAGAAAATCTTTTAATGGCGGCACAACTAGACACTCACCAATTTACGCTGAGCTTTGCATCAATCAATATTTCAACTCTTATACATGAAGTGGCAGACAAATATGTGCTTCCGCGTAATTTACAACATAGACTTAAGGTTCAAATTCAGCCTGATGTTTATGCCAACATTGATGCAATTGCGATGGAGATGGTGATTATTAACCTGTTAAGCAATGCATTTAAATATTCGCCTGATGATCGACCTGTTAGAGTAACCTTGCATAAAGAGGGTAATGGTGTAATAATTAAAGTAATTGACGAAGGGAAGGGTATCTCTGATGAAGATAAAAAAAGTTTGTTTAATAAGTTTTACAGGGCTGAAGACGAAAATGTGCGTAAAAGTAAAGGCACAGGACTTGGTCTGTTTATTGTAAAAAATCTACTAAATCATCATAATGCCTCGATTACAGCAAACGATAATAGCCCTTCAGGGGTTATATTCGAAATAATACTACAAAATGATGTCACAGCACAGAATATTATTAGTTGAGGACGAAGAGCATTTGCAACATGCCATTAAACTTAATCTTGAATTGGAGGGTTATGTTGTGCGAGCTGTTGGTGATGGTAATAACGCTATAAAGGCCTTTAGAGAGGAGAAGTTTGATTTGGTTATTCTGGATATTATGCTTCCTGAAACTGATGGCTTAATGGTTTGCGAAAACATTAGACTATATGACGCAAATGTTCCGGTTATGTTTTTATCGGCAAAAAATACGGCAGCTGATAGGGTGTTAGGACTTAAAAAAGGTGGCGATGATTACATGACAAAGCCTTTTGATTTAGAAGAACTGCTACTGCGCGTTAAAAAATTAATAGAGAAAAACGACCGCATGCACCAGAACGCTGACTACAAAATGAGCAGTTTATATAAATTTGGCCCTAATTGTATCAATTTTGAAAGCTATGAAGCTCAGGGCGTAAATGGTAAAATAGACTTAACCAAAAAGGAAATTTTGTTGATGAAACTGCTCATCGAGAATAAGAACCAAGTGGTAAGTCGCGAACATATACTAAAAGTTGTTTGGGATTACACGGTAATACCCAACACCCGAACCATTGATAATTTTATATTGTCGTTACGTAAATATTTTGAAATTGATCCCAAAGAACCTAGATACATTCAAAGTGTGCGCGGGGTAGGGTACAAATTTGTGGAGTAATATGATGGTAGGTTATAAACCTACCATCACACTTAATTGCATGGGCTTATAATTAAGGTTGTTGTCAAACATATTTGTAAACCTATAGTTTAAAACCACCTGCCAAAACTTTTTTCCTTCAGCAAAATAACCGCCTCTGCCTATTTCGGCTGATATTATTGTTGACTTCAATGCATCACCAACATCTTTTGTTGTTTTTGAATCGTTGATGTATGACTGAATGGTTCCATATACATTATAACCGGGCCTTAATCCAATTTGCCAAAAACGGTTACTTTCTGTTTTAAAACTATATCTGATGTGTAGAGGCAACTCCAACACATACTGCGAAACAATCGGATATCGAACCGAATCAGGAGCAGATATAATGGAACCATTATTATAGTGTACGTTCAATGGAAGCCTTAAGTTTGTAATACCCAATTGTATCCCGTACTACGATTTTGGGTTTATTATTCCTTTTATACCGGCAGAAATGTTGAATGTTGATATAGGAATAAGGTTTGCCTGTTGATTTGACAAGCCACTTATAAAATTTGGAGCGGTGATACCCAAGCCGGCTTGTGTTGTAAACATTGTTTGATATAGTTTTTCTTGTGCCCATCCGTTTAATGATAGGCCAATTAATGCTATTGCTAGAATTGTTCTCATATTTATTTGATGGAGTTAATTAAAGTATAAGTATCGCCTGATAAGACGCTACTCCTGCTGGCAGCCAACCGCCTACTTGCCAGGTAAAGAGTAAGATAGCAACATCACACGCAACAACCTCAACCTCTTTTTCATGATCTTCAAACCAATCTGTAACCTTATCCCAGAATTTTTTCCATTTTGGCGGTATAGCCACGTTTCCTTCAATGCTTGATGCTGGGTTTTGCTTCCAATAATATGCACTATGTCTCATTAAGCTGGAAATCTTTAATAATTGTTCCTTTTCATCGTCAATAAGTAAACTATCAGATAAAATGCCCCCTTCAATTTGTATGACAGGATAGATAATTGAATCAAAATTATTGTATGAATTGTTAAAAACTGTATTTAGCAGGCTGTATCCATATAACTTGCATTGATTACTAGTCGACCAAGAATCAATCATCGCGTAAAGCCCACTTTTAAATGTTTGATTTTGTGCACCTACTGTTGTGGTAAGTTGATTGAGGGCGCTTTCTGCCTCTGATTCAATTTCATTGTAATCTTATCCAGTAATTTGTGCTTCGAAATAGGAACTTGTATCAATTAAAAAGTCAAAAGCAAAGGTGTCAGTTTCATTAATGAATGTTTTCAGAAAGTCTATACCTTCATTCTGGTATTGACCAACATAATCAAATTCGTTGTTGGGGTTTTTGTAATAGTCGGAGCTTGAGAATGTTTGATTTGTTGAAGAATCTAAATTTGTTTCAATTAGATTTGTTTCGTTTTTTTTGCAGCCAAATAGAATTAGAACTGCCAAACTAAGAATCAATGGATGTTTTTTCATGATTTAGTTTTTTAGTTTTAAGTTATTTATTAGTCAAGTATACTGAAATCTAAATAGATATGCAAACTAAAAACTGCAAAAATCGCTAATTATTAACTATTAAATCGTGTAAAAACATAGTCAAACTAATAATCGTTACGCGCAATTAAATCAGCAAATAAGTTTTTTCTTATGTTTTTTTTCACATTTTGTTGTGAATTATAAAATGATGGCGTACTTTCGCCACCCCGAAAACTAAACTTATAGGTTGTGGATACATTAAGTTACAAAACAAAATCGGCCAATAAAGCTACTGTTACTAAAGAGTGGTTTGTGTT
>CANLLM010000044.1 GCA_947491825.1 Bacteroidota bacterium | reverse complement strand
GTAACTAATGGAACATGTGCACCTGCAAACTCATCATCAGTATTAATAACCGTTACTCCTGTTTCTGCAGGTGGGTCGGTAAGTAGTAACCAAACGATTTGTTCAGGTGGTACAGTGGCTGCATTAACTTTAACAGGTAATGTGGGTTCGGTAACAAAATGGCAAAGCGCAAGCGATGCCTTATTTACAACTCCAACAGACATTACAAACACAACAACCACATTCACTCCAACAGGTGTAACCACAACTACTTATTATAGATCAGTGGTAACTAATGGAACATGTGCACCTGCAAACTCATCATCGGCATTAATAACCGTTAATCCTGCCTCTGCAGGTGGGTCGGTAAGTAGTAACCAAACTATTTGTTCTGGTGGTACAGTAGCTGCATTAACCTTAACAGGTAATGTGGGTTCGGTAACTAAATGGCAAAGTGCAAGCGATGCCTTGTTTACAACTCCAACAGACATTGCAAACACAACAACTACATTAACTCCAACAGGTGTTACCACAACTACTTATTATAGGGCAGTAGTAACTAATGGAACATGTGCACCTGCAAACTCATCTTCTGCATTAATAACTGTTACTCCTGTTTCTGCAGGTGGGTCGGTTGCAAGTAACCAAACGATTTGTTCGGGTGGCACAGTAGCTGCATTAACCTTAACAGGTAATGTGGGTTCTGTAACTAAATGGCAAAGTGCAAGCGATGCCTTGTTTACAACTTCAACAGACATTGCAAACACAACAACCACATTCACTCCAACAGGTGTAACTGCAACTACTTATTATAGAGCAGTAGTAACTAGTGGAACATGTGCACCTGCAAACTCATCATCGGCATTAATAACAGTTACTCCTGGTTCTACAGGTGGGTCGGTTGCAAGTAACCAAACGATTTGTTCTGGTGGAACAGTAGCTGCATTAACCTTAACAGGTAATGTGGGTTCGGTAACAAAATGGCAAAGTGCAAGCGATGCCTTGTTTACAACCCCAATAGACATTACAAACACAACAACCACATTAACACCAACAGGTGTTACCACAACTACTTATTATAGGGCAGTGGTAACTAATGGAACATGTGCACCTGCAAACTCATCGTCAGTATTAATAACCGTTACTCCTGCCTCTGCAGGTGGGTCGGTTAGTAGTAACCAAACGATTTGCTCAGGTGGTACAGTAGCTACATTAACTTTAGCAGGTAATGTAGGTTCGGTAACTAAATGGCAAAGTGCAAGCGATGCCTTGTTTACAATCCCAACAGATATAGCAAACACAACAACCACATTAACACCAACAGGTGTTACCACAACTACTTATTACAGGGCAGTAGTAACTAATGGAACATGTGCACCTGCAAACTCATCATCAGTATTAATAACCGTTACTCCTGTTTCTGCAGGTGGGTCGGTAAGTAGTAACCAAACGATTTGTTCAGGTGGTACAGTGGCTGCATTAACTTTAACAGGTAATGTGGGTTCGGTAACAAAATGGCAAAGCGCAAGCGATGCCTTATTTACAACTCCAACAGACATTACAAACACAACAACCACATTCACTCCAACAGGTGTAACCACAACTACTTATTATAGATCAGTGGTAACTAATGGAACATGTGCACCTGCAAACTCATCATCGGCATTAATAACCGTTAATCCTGCCTCTGCAGGTGGGTCGGTAAGTAGTAACCAAACTATTTGTTCTGGTGGTACAGTAGCTGCATTAACCTTAACAGGTAATGTGGGTTCGGTAACTAAATGGCAAAGTGCAAGCGATGCCTTGTTTACAACTCCAACAGACATTGCAAACACAACAACTACATTAACTCCAACAGGTGTTACCACAACTACTTATTATAGGGCAGTAGTAACTAATGGAACATGTGCACCTGCAAACTCATCTTCTGCATTAATAACTGTTACTCCTGTTTCTGCAGGTGGGTCGGTTGCAAGTAACCAAACGATTTGTTCGGGTGGCACAGTAGCTGCATTAACCTTAACAGGTAATGTGGGTTCTGTAACTAAATGGCAAAGTGCAAGCGATGCCTTGTTTACAACTTCAACAGACATTGCAAACACAACAACCACATTCACTCCAACAGGTGTAACTGCAACTACTTATTATAGAGCAGTAGTAACTAGTGGAACATGTGCACCTGCAAACTCATCATCGGCATTAATAACAGTTACTCCTGGTTCTACAGGTGGGTCGGTTGCAAGTAACCAAACGATTTGTTCTGGTGGAACAGTAGCTGCATTAACCTTAACAGGTAATGTGGGTTCGGTAACAAAATGGCAAAGTGCAAGCGATGCCTTGTTTACAACCCCAATAGACATTACAAACACAACAACCACATTAACACCAACAGGTGTTACCACAACTACTTATTATAGGGCAGTGGTAACTAATGGAACATGTGCACCTGATAACTCATCGTCAGCATTAATAACCGTTAATCCTGTTTCTGCAGGTGGATCGGTTAGTAGTAACCAAAGTATTTGTTCGGGTGGTACAGTAGCTGCATTAACCTTAACAGGTAATGTGGGTTCGGTAACAAAATGGCAAAGTGCAAGCGATGCCTTGTTTACAACCCCAACAGACATAGCAAACACAACAACCACATTAACACCAACAGGTGTTACCATAACTACTTATTATAGAGCAGTGGTAACCAGTGGAACTTGTGTCCCTGATAACTCATCTTCTGCATTAATAACAGTTGTTCCTCCTTCTGCAGGTGGGTCGGTTAGCAGTAATCAAACTATTTGTGCAGGTGGTATCGTGACACAGTTAACCTTAACTGGTGATACAGGTAGTGTTGTTAAATGGCAAAGCGCAAGCGATGCCTTATTTACAACCCCGACAGATATCGCAAATACATTAACAACATATACTCCAGCTGGGGTAACAACCAGTACTTATTACCGAGTAGTTGTTCAAAATGGAAGTTGCGCACCTGCAAACTCATCATCGGCATTAATAACCGTTAATCCTGCCTCTGCAGGTGGGTCGGTAAGTAGTAACCAAACTATTTGTTCTGGTGGAACAGTAGCTGCATTAACTTTAACAGGTAATGTGGGTTCGGTAACAAAATGGCAAAGCGCAAGCGATGCCTTATTTACAACTCCAACAGACATTGCAAACACAACAACCACATTAACTCCAACAGGTGTTACCACAACTACTTATTATAGGGCAGTAGTAACTAATGGAACATGTGTACCTGACAACTCATCTTCTGCATTAATAACCGTTAATCCTGTTTCTGCAGGTGGGTCGGTTGCAAGTAACCAAACGATTTGTTCAGGTGGCACAGTAGCTGCATTAACCTTAACAGGTAATGTGGGTTCTGTAACTAAATGGCAAAGCGCAAGCGATGCCTTGTTTACAACCCCAACAGACATTGCAAACACAACAACCACATTAACTCCAACAGGCGTTACTGCAACTACTTATTATAGAGCAGTAGTAACTAGTGGAACTTGTGTACCTGATAACTCATCTTCTGCATTAATAACAGTTACTCCTGGTTCTGCAGGTGGGTCGGTAAGTAGTAACCAAACGATTTGTGCAGGTGGAACAGTAGCTGCATTAACTTTAACAGGTAATGTGGGTTCGGTAACTAAATGGCAAAGCGCAAGCGATGCCTTGTTTACAACCCCGACAGACATTGCAAACACAACAACCACATTAACACCAACAGGTGTTACCACAACTACTTATTATAGGGCAGTGGTGACTAATGGAACATGTACACCTGATAACTCATCGTCAGCATTAATAACAGTTAATCCTGTTTCTGCAGGTGGATCGGTTAGTAGTAACCAAACTATTTGCTCAGGTGGAACAGTAGCTGCATTAACTTTAACAGGTAATGTGGGTTCGGTAACTAAATGGCAAAGTGCAAGCGATGCCTTATTTACAACTCCAACAGATATAGCAAACACAACAACCACATTAACTCCAACAGGCGTTACTGCAACTACTTATTATAGGGCAGTGGTAACCAGTGGAACTTGTGTCCCTGATAACTCATCTTCTGCATTAATAACAGTTGTTCCTCCTTCTGTAGGTGGGTCGGTTAGCAGTAACCAAACTATTTGTGCAGGTGGTATCGTGACACAGTTAACCTTGACTGGTGATACAGGTAGTGTTGTTAAATGGCAAAGCGCAAGCGATGCCTTATTTACAACCCCGACAGATATTGCAAATACATTAACAACATATACTCCAGCTGGGGTAACAACCAGTACTTATTACCGAGTAGTTGTTCAAAATGGAAGTTGCGCACCTGCAAACTCATCATCGGCATTAATAACCGTTAATCCGGCAACAGTAGCAGGTGTTGTTTCAGGTACCTCAGGTATTTGTACCTCAGGTTCTGCAACCTTATCATTAACAGGTAATGTAGGTAACGTTGTAAAATGGCAAAGTGCAGTATCTCCGTTTGCTATTTACAGTGATATTGTAAACACTACTAGTTCATTAGTCTCAAGCGGACTAACACAAACAACGCGTTTCCGAGCAGTAGTTCAAAATGGTACATGTACTGCTGAAAACAGTAATGAGTTTGAAGTTACAGTAACAAGTAGCGGAATTTGGCTAGGTGCTGTTAGTTCAAGTTGGAATACTGCTGGTAACTGGTGCGGTGGTGTGCCAATAGCTACAACCAATGTAGTTATTCCTGCTGGAACACTAAACAACCCAGTAATAGACATGTTAACAGCTTTGGCAAATAATGTTACAGTCGATGTGGGTGCTACCTTATCATTTACAGGATCTAGTAATACATTAGATTTAAAAGGTGATTTAATAGTAAATGGAACATTTAATACATTAGGTGGTTTAATAATATTTAGCGGAACTAATCCACAGAGTGTAGCAGGTATTTCTTATGATGCATTGCGTATGAATGGTACAGGTACAAAATCATTAACAGGCAATGCACTTGTAACTGGTGTCATGGATTTAGTTTCAGGAAACCTGCAATTAGGGAACTTTAACTTAGTTATAGGTAGTATAGCAACTGCAGGTGGAAGTGCATCATCATACATAGTTACTAACGGAAGTGGTTCATACAAAAGAAATGCATTGGGCGCATCTGCTCGCATATTTGCTGTTGGTACAACAACTTCATATACGCCATTATTAATTGCTAATACGGGAACTACAGACGATATCTCAGTTAAAGTAGCACAAGGTATTTACAATACATATATAGGTGAAGTTGGCTCTGGTGCAACAATTTCTGCGAATGTGGTTAACAAAACCTTTATTGTTAACGAAGCAATTGCAGGTGGTTCATCATTAGACATTACGTTTAACTGGAATGGTATAGATGAGTTGGGAATTAATAGGGTTCAAACAATTGTTGGTCGTCACAACGGAGGTGTTTGGAGTAATATTTCTGGTGCAGCGGCATCGGCATCAGGTTCAAATCCTTATAATTTCAGTATTTCAGGTGTCACTAACTTAGGTATTTTAGGATTGGGTGATATTAGTAGTCCATTACCAGTAAAATTAATAGGATTCACTGCTAAATTAGTAAAAGGAACAACGATGTTAACTTGGATAACAGCTTCAGAAATTAACAACAGTTACTTTGACATTGAGCGCTCGTTTGATGGGCATTTATTTACTAAAGTTGGTACTTTAAAAGCAAAAGGTAACAGCAACAGTAGAGCAGATTATGCCTTTGTTGATGCAACTTCTTTAGAAGTGCTGAAAAATGCGAATGTGTTATACTACCGCTTAAAACAAGTTGATATTAGTGGAAAATCTGATTACAGCAACGTGTTGTCGGTAAGTCAGTTTGAAAATACCATATTTGAGGTTATCGCAACTGTGCCTAATCCATTTAATGACGAAACTGAGATTACCTATAAAACAAGTAATACCAGTCAGGTGGATATTCAAATTACAGATGCATTTGGAAAGTTGGTTAAAACTGAAACGGTTACACCAGTTCTTGGGGCAAACAATTACAAGCTTCAACTTGACGATTTAAATGCTTCAGGTTTGTATTTTATTAAAATAAGCCAAGACGGTAGATCAAGAGTGATAAAAGCCATTAAAAAATAACGCATTTAAATATTTTTAAAAAAAAGCAGGCCATGTGCCTGCTTTTTTATTTTGTACAACCAAGAAAGAATTGTTCACGTTTTGTTCTAAAAATACTCTGCTCCAGGGATGTTTTTTTGTTATTAGTATTTGCTATAAAACAAGATATTATAATTCACATCCACCATATAATATGACCTTATTATCCTTGGCCTCACCTTATCCACAAATGAGTTAATTAATGTGGGTATTTTACACCAGAAATCAATCAATAAAACTGTACTTTGCAAAGTATTAGTATCTAATGTTAAAGTAAAGTCTACTCGAACGTTTAGACATCATAATTAAAGCATAAAATTTACAATATATACGCATGGCTGAAGACAGAATTATTAATATTAACATTGAAGATGAAATGAAAACTGCTTACATCGATTATTCGATGTCGGTAATTGTTTCCCGAGCCTTACCTGATGTACGTGATGGTTTAAAACCAGTTCATCGCAGGGTACTTTATGGTATGACAGAGTTAGGATTAGCATCTAATAGGCCATATAAAAAGTCTGCACGTATTGTAGGAGAGGTTTTAGGTAAATTTCACCCACATGGTGATAGTTCTGTTTATGATGCCATGGTTCGTATGGCGCAAGAATGGAGCATGCGCTACATGTTAGTTGATGGCCAAGGTAATTTTGGCTCAGTAGATGGTGATATGCCAGCTGCAATGCGTTATACCGAAGCCCGTTTCCGTAAAATGGCTGAAGAGCTTTTGGTTGATATAGATAAAAACACCGTTGATTTTAAACCCAATTTTGACGATAGCTTGCAAGAGCCTACCGTTTTACCTGCTAAGGTTCCTAACTTATTAATTAATGGTGCAAGTGGTATTGCTGTTGGTATGGCAACCAATATGCCTCCACATAACATTACCGAAGTAATTGATGGTGTAGTTGCTTATATTGACAATAACGATATCGATATTCCAGAGTTGATGAAGCACGTTAAAGCACCTGATTTTCCTACTGGTGGAACCATCTATGGTTATGCAGGCGTAAAAGAAGCTTTCGAGACAGGCAGAGGACGGATCATGATGCGTGCTAAAGCCATTTTCGAAACCAGTAAAACAGGTAAAGAGCAAATTGTTGTAAACGAAATTCCTTACCAAGTAAATAAAGCATCGTTAATTGAACGTGCTGCAGAGTTGGTAAACGAAAAAGTAATTGAAGGCATTAGCGATATTCGTGATGAATCTGATAGAGATGGAATGCGTATTGTGTTTGACTTAAAACGCGATGCAGTGCCCAACGTTATTTTAAACCAGTTATACAAGCACACTGCTTTACAAACTTCTTTTAACGTTAACAATGTTGCCTTGGTAAAAGGCAGACCTGAAATGCTTAACTTAAAAGATCTAATAAAGTATTATGTTGAACATCGCCATGAGGTTGTTGTTCGCAGAACCAAATACGAATTAGAAGAAGCACAAAAACGTGCGCATATTTTAGAAGGTTTATTAATTGCAATTGATAACCTTGATGCGGTTATAAAAATTATTCGCGAATCGGTAAATCCAGAAGAGGCGCGTACTCAATTAATGGAAAACTTCAAGCTTTCAGAAATTCAATCGAAAGCAATTTTGGATATGCGTTTACGTGCCCTTACCGGACTAGAACGCGATAAGTTAAAAGCCGAATTTACAGAATTGATGAAATTGATTACTCACTTACAATCAATTTTAGATGACGAAATTTTACGTATGAAAATCATTAAAGATGAGCTTCTTGAAATGAAGGAGAAATACGGTGATGAGCGTAGAACAAATATAATTTATGCAGGTAATGAGATGAGTATGGAAGACTTAATACCTAATGATGATGTGGTGATTACCATCTCGCATTTAGGTTATGTAAAACGTACTTTGTTAAGTGAATACCGCACCCAAAACCGAGGTGGACGAGGTTCTCGTGGTGTATCAAAACGTGACGAGGATTTTGTTGAACATGTATTGATGGCTACTAACCATAATTACTTATTGTTCTTTACCAACCAAGGTAAATGTTATTGGTTAAAAGTATGGGAAATACCTGAAGGTGATAAAGTATCAAAAGGTCGTGCCATACAAAACTTAATTAATATTAGCAGCGAAGAAAAAGTAATGGCGTACTTAAACGTGAAAACGTTGAGCGATGAGGAGTACATAAAAAATACCAATGTAGTTATGTGTACTGAACAAGGTACCATCAAAAAAACCACATTAGAAGCATATTCTCGTCCGCGTGCAAATGGTGTTAATGCCATTAACGTGCGTGAAGGAGATATGTTGGTTGAAGCACGTTTAACTAATGGTTCATGCGAAATGATTATTGCTAGCCGTGAAGGTAAAGCCATACGTTTTAACGAAAGTAGTGTGCGCCCTATGGGACGCACTGCAACGGGTGTGCGTGCAATTCGATTGGCCGAAGGTGATACTGTAATTGGTATGATTGCCATTGAAGATCCTAAATTAACCAATGCGTTAGTTGTATCTGAAAATGGTTTGGGTAAACGAAGTGAAGTTGAAGATTACCGTATCACTAACCGAGGTGGTAAAGGTGTAATGGCTATGAATGTTACCGATAAAACTGGTAAACTAGTTGCTATTAAAGAAGTAGACGATACCAACGATATTATGATTATGACCAAAAAAGGTATAACCATACGTTTAAGCGTTAAAGATTTACGCGTATTGGGTCGTGTTACACAAGGTGTGCGTTTAATTAATATTGATGATAAAGATGCAATTGCTTCTGTAGCTAAAATTAATTACGTGGAAGAACCTGAAGAATTAACCGAAGGTGAAATAGGAGAGGATGGCTTACCTATCAATCCAATTGATGCTGTGCCAACCAATATTGATAACATTGTTGATCGTGCCATGCAAGATACCGAAGATCAAGCCAACGAAGAAAAAGGTGAAGATACACCAACAGATATTGACGACAGCAAAGAATAATAAGTCGTTAACGTAACTTAAAAAAAGGCCCCAACTTATATTAAGTTGGGGCCTTTTAATTAATTAGTAAATTTAGATTTTTAAAAGCAAATTCATGCTAACCGATGAGTTCTTTAGCAGCTTCCAATACTTTATCTGAAGGGTTTTCGCCATGTAACATGCGTGCAATTTCACCAATACGTTCTTCTTTACTTAAGGTCTTTATGTAGGTTTGGGTGGTGTCTTGATCATTGTTTTTGTAAACCAAAAAATGGGTATCGGCTTTTCCTGCAATTTGGGGCAAATGTGTAATGGCTATTACTTGGTGTTTAGCAGCATGTTGTTTCATTACATTACTTACCTTCATGGCTGCTTCGCCACTTATTCCTGTATCTATCTCATCAAAAACAATAGTAGGCAAAGCAACTTTATCGCTAATCAACGATTTTATGCAGAGCATCAATCTACTTAACTCGCCACCGCTCGCTACTTTATTTATGGGTTGAAAACTAGAACCTTTATTGGCTGCAAACAATAACTCAATTTGATCTATACCATCACCGTTAAAAGCATCACCTAAAATTTGTTGACTAATTTTAATTTGCGCATCGGGCATTTGCACTTGTAACAATAACTCGTTTACACGCTGTTCTATTTGAGGTATAGCTATGGCGCGCCTATCACTAAGTTGTGCTGCTTGCTTCCTTATATTTAGTTTAAGGTCGTTTAATAACTTTTGGCTGTTTATAATTTCGTCACTTAAGGAGCCAATATTATTTAGCTTTTCTTCTACTTCTAATTTAAAGGAAATTAATTGGGTATTATTGGCTACACGATGTTTCTTTTGCAAGTTAAATATCAATTGCAAACGTGCATCAATTCTTTCCAAATCACTGGGTGTAGGCTGGGTTTGTTCTGTTATACTTTCTAATTCTGCAGCAATGTCTTTTAATTCAATCATGGCAGAATCTATTCGATTTACCAAATCTTGCAAGCCAGCATGGTGTTTTGAACCGTTGCCTAAGTTTACTTTAATTTCGCGCAAAACCTCAATTAAACCTTGATCATCGGCATTTAAAGCACCAAAAGCTAAACCTGCACATTGCTGTATGGTATCGACATTGCTTAAAACCTCCAATTGTTTTTCTAACTCTTCTTGTTCAGTTGGTAAAGGATTAGCTTCGATTAATTCGCTTAAAATAAATTGCAAATAATCCTCATCTGTTTTGGCTTTGACTTCACGATCTATGAGCTCCGATAAGTGTTTTTCAGTTTGTTTATACTGCTTGTAACTTAATTTATATTGCTCTAAATCCAAGTTGTTATCCGCAATGGCATCAACAATACTTAACTGAAAACTGCTATTATTTAAATCTAAAGTTTGGTGCTGACTAACTATATCAACCAATCGTGATCCTAAATCTTTAAGCTGATTTAAGTTTACTGGTGTATCATTTATAAACGCACGACTTTTGCCATTGGGTGCAATTTCTCTGCGCAAAATACAGGTGGTGTCATAGTCTAACTCTTGTTGATCGAAATACGATTTTATACTGTACGTACTTACATCAAATACGCCTTCAATTACACATTTATCATTGGCATTCATCAATGATTTGGTATCAGCACGTTCTCCTAATATCAAACCCAATGCACCCATTAGGATAGATTTACCCGCACCAGTTTCCCCTGTAATAATATTTAGTTTATTATTAAATGTAATATCAACTTCTTTGATAATAGCATAGTTGCGTATGTGTAATCCCTTAAGCATATAATGCCCAAAAATAGGAGAGTGTAAGCAAATTTTTGCTACTTAATTTTCAACAATAAATAACCAGGTATATTATTTATCAACGACTCCTGCTTAATGGGAAGCTATGCCTCAAATACTAGCAAAAGGAATCATTAAATTAGTAAGCGGTTTAGCTTCGTATTTTTTCGTACTTATTAATATTGGCTACATTTATCTCAATCAATAATTCTATTGCTTTAGATTTTTCGGTAGGAGATGCCCCTTTGTAAATATTTACTAATTCATCACTTTTGGCTTCAAAAAACACAATCAACATAGCCGTATTGGGTGCAATTTTAAAAACCTTTTGAACCATTTCTAAACTAGTAAAAATTGCTTTACGAGCAATTTCAGGGTCTTTAAACATCACATCTAAACCTTGACGGTGGTATTTATAATATGCTTGTCTGATAGGTTCAAATCTAGGGTTTAATGCGTTATCTATTAAATTATAACGCGCACGGATGTTACGTTGAAAGGGTTTCCAGCCACTACTACCATCACTACTTTGCGATTGGTTGGCAATACCTAAAGCTTTATTAAAATATAGCGTGCCACCTAATGGCGCAAACGAATCATAATCTAACCCAATGGCATAGTTTACATAAAATGCAACTAATGCAACTAAATTATTGGTAAAACTATTTTCGTTGTAATCCATTCGCTGAAACTCTACGTAATTAAACTTCCAGTCCTCATCTAATATATTCAGGGTATTAGTGGTGTAGGTGCTGCCATAAACGGGGCGCTGACAAATAATTTGCGCGTTTCCTTCCATGTAATTGCCTTGTTGGTCGTATTTACTTGGAATAAATTGAATGGTTAATTCAATTTTTTCGTTCGTTTGAATTTTATCTGCACTCCATTTGGTGTTATTTACAAACTCGCTAATGGCTTGTTCTAACGAACGAAAAATACGTTTATCAGTAAGCTGAATTTGGTTATCAAGAATTATGGTTTTACAATTTACCTCTTGGGCATGAAGCGATGCAATGTTTAATAAAAAACCAATTAAAGCTACAAATTTACACATGTTTCATGGCTATTATTTTTTGTACAATATCGAGTGCGACTTCTGTTTTCGATTTAAGTTTATATTCCGTTTGTATACCCAATTTATCTATGATGGTAATTTTGTTGGTATCAAACCCAAAACCCGCGCCTTTACTTCGTAGCGAGTTAAGCACAATAAAATCTAAATTCTTTTTTTGAAGTTTTTGTTTTGCATTGGCAACTTCGTTATTGGTTTCTAAAGCAAACCCTACGAGTGTTTGTTTTTTGGTTTTATGCTTACCCAATTCGGCCAAAATATCTTTTGTCTTTTTAAGTTTAAGGTGTAATTCATCACCACTCTTTTTTATTTTGGTGATGCTTACTTTTTCAGGCGTATAATCTGCTACTGCAGCACTCATGACTGCTATTTCCGACTTTGAAAATGCCTTTAAGGTTTTTTCAAACATATCATCGGCACTGGTTACGTCTATACGTTTTATTTTCGGGTTGTTGGTTGTCAAGTCAGTAGGGCCAGAAATTAAAGTTACATCAGCACCATGTCGGGCAAATTCTTCGGCAATGGCAAACCCCATTTTACCGCTGCTGTGGTTACCAATAAAACGCACTGGATCTATGCTTTCGTATGTAGGCCCGGCAGTTACCAATACCTTTTTGTTTTTTAAGGCTTGATTAGTAACTAAATGTGTTTGTAAGAAACTAATTATTTCCTCGGGTTCAATCATTCTTCCAGCACCAATCAAACCGCTAGCAAGTTCTCCATTAGCAACTGGCAACACAATATTGCCATAACTTTTTAAAGTAGTTAAATTGTTTTGTGTGCTACCGTGTGCGTACATATCTAAATCCATAGCAGGAGCAACTAACGTTACACATTTTGCACTAAAGTAAGTAGCCAATAACAAGTTATCACAAATGCCATGGGCCATTTTAGCAATGGTATTGGCAGTTGTAGGGGCTATTAAAAGACAATCGGCCCACATGGCCAATTCTACATGGTTAGTCCATTCGCCTTGGTTGTTTAATACAAACTGGTGGTAAACTGGATTTTTGCTAAGGGTTGATAAGGTAAGCGGGGTGATGAAATCTTGGGCACCATCGCTCATTAATACCTTCACTTCGGCACCTTGTTTAACCAGCAAACGAACTAATGTTGCAGCCTTATAAGCAGCTATGCTGCCTGTTACACCCAATAATATTTTCTTGCCTTTTAGCATACCTCAAATAAAACACAAAATGGTTACACTACCAAAGTAATGTAACCATTTTAGCTACCAAATAAATTGTTAAATTATTTGTTTTCTTTTGCCGGATTACGGAAATAGATTTTATCGTTTAAAAATTCTTCCATAGCAATGTTAACTGCTTTTGGTAAACGCTCGTAATAGCTGGAAATTTCAATTTGCTCACGGTTTTCAAACACTTCTTCCAAAGTATCGCTGTCGTTGCTAAATTCTTGCAATTTGCTGTGCAATTCCTCTTTCATTTGAGCTGAAATTTGGTTCGCACGTTTACTGATAATTGCCAACGACTCGTAAATGTTGTGAGTTGGAGAATCCACCCTGCGTAAATCTCTTGTTACCGTGGTAGTTGCTGCATTGCTGTAATTAATGTTTGCCATCTTATTGTATATTACTTTGTTGTTTTGTTAATTTCTTTAAACCATTTTCGGCTTTAACCGAAATATTTTTGGCTTCGCTTAGGTATTTACTTGTTGGGTATTCGCCTTTAAAGTAACCGCAAAAATCAATTGCTTCTTGATAACGCGTTAACTTTTTAGATTCAATACTATTATCGGCCAGAAGGTAATAAGATTTAAGTGTTAAAAAATCTAATTCTTCTTTTTGCGGTACTTCAGGGAAATCTTTAATCACATTCTGTAAGGACACAATTGAACTTTTAAACTCACCAATATTGTAGTACAATTTGGCACTTTTGTAAGCCTTCATTGATAATTTCGCCCGCAATTTATCAAGTAACAAGTTGCACTCACTTACATATTTACTTTCCGGATACACACTTACAAATAGCTTAATTGCCTCTGTTGCTTTATAGGTATCAGTTTGATCTAAATAATAATTTTGCGATTCTAAAAATTGGCAATAGGCATTCATATACAAACACTCTTCGGACCACTGTCCGGTAGGAAAGTTTTCGAAATATGTTTTAAACTGATAACCTGCCAAAGTATAGGCACGCAAACCGAAGTTACAATAAGCACTGTAATACATAACCTTTTCTGCCATGGCCGTACCATTAAAATTATCCTGCAATTGTTCAAACAAAGTTGATGCGCGGTAATAATCTTTTTTGTTGTAATAGTATTGTGCCATCTCCAGTTTTTTATTAGGATCAGGCGTTTTTAATACCTTCTGGTATTTGCTACAACCAGTTAGTAATAATGCCGAAATAATACAGATGCCGATTAAGCGTTTATTCATGTTTTTACGATACTGAACGCGAATGTAGGGCTTTTATTTCTACTTGTAAAGTGGCAAAACAGCTTAAAAGTAAATTTTTGTCCCTAGTATACAGCATGTTAAGTACTATTTTAGGCCTATTTTTTTGTGCTTAAAACAGGTCAACCTATCTTGCTTACTTAGCATGTTGAAAAAGGCAGTTTTAATTTTGTTTATTATTATCTTTTGCAATACCAACAAGGGTTTTGCTCAGGTGCCACTTTTTATTGAGGTGGAGGATTCTACATCCATTCCAGTGGATACTGCCAAATTTAACCAATCCAAATTAAATATTAAATCAAATCAAAACATTACCACCACTAATAAAGGAAATAGCCGAACTAATACGAGAATAGATAGCCTGGTAATCATTGCCCATCAATACATGGGTAATCGATATAGAAGGGGTGGTGCATCTACTGCCGGATTTGATTGCAGCGGATATACCATGACTGTTTTTAAACAACTTAATATAAAACTACCACATACCAGTGCAGGTCAAGGTTTAATAGGTATTACCATAAACCAACAAAACATACAAAAAGGCGATTTAATTTTGTTTAGGGGAGGCAACCGCAGAAGCCGAAGAATTGGTCATGTTGGAATAGTAATAACCGAAAAAGGTGAACCTGTAAGGTTTATACATAGCAGCACAAGCGAAGGGGTTAGGATTGACAACCTAAATGCCTCGTATTACCGCAACCGTTATGTAAAAGCGGCACGAATTCCTGAGTTATACCGTTGATAATATTCCAATTGATTTATTTTGTAAGGTTTGGATGATTGCAAACCTGCCTAAATACTAAGTTTTAAATAGATATGAAAACAATTCTTACATTTTTTACGGCCTTTATTTTAGTTTCATTATCAGTTTTTACCCAACAACAAGTGCATGCCAAAAAACCAATTATTGAAGTTAGCAGAAGTGCCGAAATGGATGTTGCACCAGATGAAATATATGTGAGCGTGGCCTTACGCGAATTCATGATTGAACGCAAGGAACAGCCCATTTTAGGCATATAAAAAGACTTTATGGAGGTAAACAATAGTATGAAAATAGACAATAAGTTACTATCGCTGGAGTGTGTTTATGGCACTTTCGATTATGATGATAAAACTCAAAAGCGTGGTGAGTTTTTATACGCTAAAACTTTTAGCATTAAATTTTCTGATTTGGATAAGTATAACCAATTGTTGATGATGCTAGATAAAAAAGGCATTGAAAACATACACATCCAACGCACGGGGCAAAGTAAAATGGAAGAGTGCAGACCTAAAGTAAAAGTAGAGGCATTAAGAGCAGCAAATGAAAAAGCATATTTATCGCTTGCCGCGATAGGTAAACAAACTGGTGAAGTTCAATTAATTCGTGAAATGGATAATAACATGGGTTACATGCAACCCATTTATTTAAAGGCTAATTTAGCCATGGATTTAAATAGCGAATCGGGCGGACTGTCGATTAAAATGCAAAAAATAAAATTACGTTACGAAATAGAAGCTCACTTTTTAATAGCCAACTAATAATATGCAATTTGGGTTTGAACGTTGTCCATACTGCGGCAATGCCAATGGATTTATATATATACATGGTCATTACCAATGTAAAGTGTGTAACCAAAACGTAATGCCTTGTTGCGGTGGCGAGCAAGAATCTGAAACAGACGATGCTAAAACTGAATCGTAACTTTTATGATGATACTTTCTGCTGTTGCATCAAGGTTTAAAAGTTCACCATCCAATACCACAAAATCTTTCTCGGTTAGGTTAATTATTTGTTGGTTATCATTTATGCTTATTTTTCCTTTTGCTAAATAAAGACAGATAAAATCTGTGCTCGCTAGTATTTGGGTTGATTGGTTTGCAGACAATAAAACAACATCAACATGGGCTTTAACCTCTGGCTTAAACATCACATTAAAATCAGTTACCTTACCAATAGCTGTGGTTTTCCAGGCACCATCAAACAAATAGGAAATAAGCGGCTTTAAATAATGTGTAACCTCGTTGTTGTGTGTAATGCTTAATTGCCCATGTAACAACATAATAATACGTTGATAACCTGTTAAATCAGTAAAGGTTGAAGAGTCCGTTTCGACAGTAGCAGTGCTCATTCTAAATAAAAAATCTCGTTTAGCATAATCTGCATCAACAGGAAAAATAAACAATGGTGTGGTTGTGCCTCCGCTCCAATTAGCAGTTTGTTGTTGGTTGTATTTAATTATTTGCATCATTCAGCAAGGCTAATATTTCTTTTACTTGGGTAGGTGCAAGCCAATTTTGTGGTGCTTCTTTTTTAAACCAAGTAATTTGTCGTTTGGCATAATTACGGCTATGTTGTTTTATTAAATCAATCGCTTTGTCAATGCTGTGTTCGCCTTTAAAATAATCAAACAACTCTTTATATCCTACTGTTTGCAAAGCGTAGTTATCTTGGTAAGGCTGCATTTTTTCGGCTTCTTGTAATAAGCCATGTTGCATCATGAACTCAACACGCTTGTTAATTCTATCGTATAAAACCTCACGTGGCAAATCCACCACCACCTTAATTACTTTGAAGTTGCGTTGATACTTTTTTCGGTTGGGGACGAAACCTTGTTGCATGGCTAAAGCTACTTCAATGGCACGCATAACACGTTGCGGGTTTTGCAGTTCGGTTTGATGGTATAGCGTTTCGTTTAAATCTAATATTTTTTGCTGTAACGGTATAATGCCTTCCTTGGCATAAAGTGCATTTAATTCAGTACGTATGGTTTCATCTGCTTTGGGCATATCATCCAAACCATCAATTAATGCTTTAACATATAAGCCGCTGCCGCCAACTGCTATCACCACATCATGCTGCTTAAATAACTCATCTAATTTAACCAAAGCATCACGCTCAAAATCTCCAGCAGAGTATGGTTGGTGTATACTTAAATGGCCGATAAAATGGTGTGTTGCAAGCGCCAATTCATCGGTAGTAGGTTTGGCTGTGCCTATGCTAATTTCCTCGAAGAACTGTCTGCTATCTGCCGATATGATTTCGGTATTTAACTTTAGGGCCAATTGAATGGCAGTTGCAGTTTTCCCAACCGCAGTAGGGCCAAGTATACATAGCAGTGTTTTGGTCATTTACTTTCTTAATAATTTTATTAGCATTTGAGTTGGGAGGGCAGACAGGCGCGAAAATAGATTCAATACAAATTAATCCACATGTTTTTTAAGTTTTAATACCACATATTTACTGGTAGGTGTATTGCTTTTGTCAGCCACCGAATTAATAGGTACCAATACGTTTGTTTCAGGGAAGTAGGTGGCACAACATTGTTCAGGAATATTGTAAGCAACGATCATAAATTTATGTGCTACACGCTCCACACCATCGTGATAATTGTATAAATCAACCACATCTCCAGCCTTATAACCTAGTTTAGTAATGTTTGTTTCGTTCATTAAAATTACCCTACGCTCATTGTATATTCCACGGTAACGGTCATCTAATCCATAAATGGTGGTATTAAATTGATCGTGGGTACGTATGGTCATCATCAGCAATTCATCATCAGCCAGTTTATTAAAAGTGACTTGGCCCACATTAAAGTTAGCCTTACCTGTAAAGGTATTAAACTTGCCCTCCCTAGATGCGTTTGGCAAATAAAAACCGCCAGGTTCGCGCACACGCGTATTGTAATCTTCAAAACCTGCAATGGTTTTTTCTATTGCATCGCGCACATGGTTATACTGCTGTTGGTATAAATGCCAAGGAGTTTGGGTTTTATTACCAAACGTAGCTTGAGCCAATTTGCTTACAATAACTGTTTCGCTCAACAATAGATTGCTAACTGGCTTTAAACTGCCTTTACTTAACTGCACCACACCCATAGAATTTTCGCAACTTACGATTTGCACTTCGCCATCTGCATTTACATCTTTATCGCTTCTGCCAAAGGTTGGAAGTATCAAAGCTTCTTGACCAGTAATTAAATGGCTGCGGTTTAATTTGGTACTAATTTGTACGGTAAGGCTACAATTATTTAGTGCTTCGGCAGTATATTTGGTATCTGGTGTGGCTGATAAAAAGTTGCCACCCATAGCAATAAATACTTTGCCGGGTTCATTGTGCATCACTTTAATGGCATCTACCACATCATATCCATGTTTGTATGGCGCGTTGATGTTAAACGTACTATTTAATTTATCTATAAATGCTTTTGATGGCTTTTCGTAAATACCCATGGTTCTGTCGCCTTGCACATTGCTATGCCCACGAACAGGGCAGGTGCCAGCACCGGGTTTGCCAATGCTGCCTTTTAAAAGCAACAGGTTTACCACTTCTTTAATGGTTTCAACGGCATTTTTATGTTGGGTTAAACCCATGGCCCAACAGGCAATAATTTTCTTTTTATGCTTTATGGCATCTGTGGTTTTAATGATGTCATCAATAGAAATACCGCAGGCCTCACTTAATTCGTTTAGGTTATGTTGGTGGAAAGTGTCTTTTAATTGTTCGTAACCATGGGTATGATTTTTTATAAAATCTAAATCAAATACCGAACCTGGATTTTTTTGCTCTTCATCCCAAAGCAATTGTTCTATAGCTTTTAAAAGAGCTAAATCACCATTAATTTTTACCTGTAAATAAATATCTGTTAACTGCGATTTTATACCCAATACCCCATTTAGTTTTTGCGGATTATTAAATCCCATTAAACCCGTTTCTTTAAGTGGGTTGATGGAAATAATGGTGCAACCGTTTGCTTTTGCTTTTTGTAAAGCGCTTAACATACGGGGGTGATTAGTGCCTGGATTTTGCCCCAAAATAATAATGACTTCAGCCTCGTAAAAATCTTCTAATTTTACCGACCCCTTACCTATACCAACGCTTTCGTTTAATGCGACACCGCTACTTTCGTGACACATATTGCTGCAATCTGGTAAGTTATTGGTGCCAAATTCGCGCACAAAAAGTTGGTATAAAAACGCTGCTTCGTTACTTGTTCTTCCTGATGTATAAAAAATAGCATCGTTAGCCGAAGGTATATTATTAAGTTTTTTTGCAATTAATGCAAATGCATTTTCCCACGAAATAGGTTTGTAATTTGTGGCATCTTTAGCCAAATACATGGGTTGTGCTACGCGACCTTTTTTGCCAATTTCATAATCGTTTAAATTGGCAAGTTGAGCTACACTGTTTTCTTCAAAAAAATTAGCCCATAATGCTTTAGTTGTTGCTTCCTCTGCAATAGCTTTTGCTCCATTCTCACAATACTCGGCAATGGGCGAGCGCTCATCATCTGGGTCGGGCCAGGCACAACCAGGACAATCAAATCCATCTTTTTGGTTTACCTTAAGCAAAGCGTTTGTGCCTCTTATAGGGCCCATTTCGCTAAACACATGCTTAACCGCAGATATTACCGCAGGAATGCCAGCAGCAGTTTCTTTAGGTTCGGTAAGTTTTATATCCAAAAATACTTCTGGGTTTTCAGGATTTGGATTGTTATGCGCCATGATTCAAAAGTAATGAAAAGGGTATACAAAAAACAGGAGGGGTGTATCTTTAAAAAGTACTAACTAATTAATTGTCTCCCCAAAGGTAAGCAAGTTGTTATCTGGGTCTAATAAAGAAAACTCTCTTTGTCCCCATGGTTTAGTTGCCAAATGTCCATTGGGATGAATTTTAACTTTTTTATCCAATAACGATTGGTAAAAGGCATCAATATCCTTTACGCGGATGTATACTTGTCCGTAGTTTTCAATAGGATTTAAAGTGATATGCTCAAAAAAGTGAATTTGGATGTTATCCTTTTGTACCATTAAATAGTCTGTTAATTGATAATTGCCAAATACCTCAAAACCCAATTTATTGATATAATATTCGCGGGTGGTATTCATATTGCGCATGGGTAATTTGGGGTTGATATCGGTGAGCATGGTTTAGGTTTGATGTTGATATGATTTGTTTCCGTAAAATTATAGATTTTAATATTGAATATTTTTTATCTAAAAATAAATACCCCCTTTCAAATTAGTTTGGTGTCATGATATATTCAGCACAAAAATGTCAATTCTTTGGAGTTAAATAGGCCTTGATTCAATTTCATATATTTACCTACTAGTGTTGGCACTATATACAGAAATTTCTAGTATCTAATTACCAATCCCTAGCCAAAGCTATATCACATTGTTCTTAGATATGAGGCATCCATAAAAAAAACGGAGGTTTAAGATTTTTCTTATTTCGTTTTCTACTGCAAAACTTGGCACTTAACAGTGCGCGTTGGGATTG
>CANLLM010000043.1 GCA_947491825.1 Bacteroidota bacterium | reverse complement strand
TATTTATTACCCTTTTGCGCCCCGTTCAACAATGTTGAACGGGGCGCTTTTTTGTGCTGACTCCCAAGTAATAATTACCCTATCAAGTAGATTTATCAACAACAACACCTCATTCAAAACACCCAAAAAATTGCTTCATTTTTTTTATGTAACCCATACCAATACTTTTGTTTAGCAATCAATACAATTTATAATATGAAAAAGCTCATTTTTATAGCCCTAACAGCACTCTTGATATCTTGTAATAACGACCCCAGAAAAAACTTGGCAGCCACGGGCAATTTCGGAACACAAGTAAACGAAGCGGAAGCCATAACGGTAAATGATGCGTTAACAAAACTCAATACAGATAAAGAATTTAAGGCAACTGTTACTGGCTTAATAAGCGAATATTGTAAAGGCGAAGGCTGTTGGCTAACGCTAGAAAACCAGGGTGGTGAACCTTTGTTTGTAGAGGTTGAAAACAAAGCATTTGTTTTACCACATCACATTAACGGAAAAGTAGCAGTGGTAAGCGGAAAAGTATTACAAACCAACAATGATGCTGGAAAAACAGAACCCATGATAACAGCATCTGGTATTTTAATTAAATAGTTGACATGATTAACTGGCAAATAAACCCCATTAAATTAGCGCTTAAATACACCTGGAAAATCTCGCGGAATAGCAGTACGCATAAAACAAATTTTATTGTTCAATGTGCACAAAACAATTGGAAAGGAATTGGTGAAGTTGCTCCTAATATCCGATATAAAGAAACACCCGAAATTATTGCACAGGAGTTTGATCGTTTTGTGCAGGCGGGCGGCAATAATGTTCACGATTTAAGTGAACTAACCGAATTATTAGATTCACTTAAACTAAAAAACGCTTTACGTTTTGGAATTGAAAGTGCATACATACACATGTTATGTTATGCTGATAAAACACCCATACACGATTTTTTAGCCATTCCCGCAGCAAAAGATATTGCCACCAGCTATACCTTACCAATTATGGAAATTGAGGAGGTAGAGCCCTTTTACCGCAATAATAATCTGGAACGATTTAGTGTAATAAAACTTAAAACCAATGCCAATAATGGACCAGCGTTAATCAAATACATCTCCACATTTTGTAAGCAACCATTAATTATTGATGGCAACGAAGCCTACCAAAATGCCGATGAATTAATTGCCTTTTTACACGCAGTAAAACCTTATAACATTGCATTAATTGAACAACCTATGCCAGCAATTTGTGTTGATGATTATAAGGCAGTAAAGCAATTAAAACTGTTTCCTTTAATGGCCGATGAAAGTGTTTGTGATGATGCCGACTTCGATTCTATTTCGCAGCAGTTTGATTATGTAAATATGAAACTGATGAAAGCAGGCGGTTACTTAAATGGTCATCGCATAATAACCGAAGCACAAAAACATGGCTTAAAAACTATGGTAGGTTGTATGGTTGAAACATCATTAGGCATTTCGAGTGCTTTTAACATGTGTAGCTTAACCGATTATGCAGATTTAGATGGTTACCTGATTGTAAAAGATGAACCGTTTGGTTTGTTGCATGAAGCAAATGGGAAAATAAATCTAAGTACAGCATTTTAATGATGTACCGCCATGCAACTGTAAATTAGTAGTGTGCCAATAACAATTACTTAAGCGGGATTAAACCCAAATGATTCAATGTATTCGCTTTTAAAACGCTCCAATTGATTAAATTAGGTTAAACCTTAGTCGATAAGCCTCATATTAACTACATTTGAAGCCCTTACATGGAGAAAAACCATATACATATAGTTAACAGACGTGCCGGATTTGAGTACCACATGGTGCAAAAATACACAGCAGGTATGGTACTTACCGGAACCGAAATAAAATCGATACGTGAAGGCCATGTTAACATTACAGATGCATTTTGTTTTATTAAAGATGGTGAGCTATTTATACGCAATATGCACATCAGTGTTTGGAAACAGGGCTCCTACTACAACCACGATCCATTGCGTGTGCGCAAGCTTTTATTAAAACGCGCTGAACTCAAAAAAATAAGAGTTAAAGCAATAGAAAAAGGATTTACCATTATTGCCACTAAACTATATTTATCAGAATCGGGTTATGCTAAAATAGAAATAGCTGTTGCACAGGGCAAGAAAAGCTTTGATAAACGAGAAGACATAAAGAAACGTGATGTATCTAGAGAGATTGCCCGCGGTTTAGTCTAAGTTTATTTATTTATAATTTTGCAATGTCTTTTACCAACCTAGGTCCTTTATAAATAAACCCTGTATACAACTGTAACAAAGTAGCTCCAGCCATCATTTTTTGTTTAGCTTTATCAGCAGTATCAATTCCCCCTACACCAATTAATTGAATAGTACCATTACTTTTTTGATGTAGATGTGATAGTACTTCCGTGGCATGATTAAACAATATTTTTCCGCTTAACCCGCCTGCACCAATTTGTTCTATTTGTGTTTTTGAGGCCAACAGGCCTTCACGACTAATGGTGGTGTTGGTTGCAACTACACCTTCAATTTGGGTATCTCTAACTATATCAACCAAATCATTTAATTGCGCTGCCGTTAAATCGGGTGCTATTTTTAACAACAAGGGTTTGGCTAATTTACCTTGAAGTATAAAACTATTGCGCATGCTCATTAATGAAGCTAAAATTTTAGTTAATGGTTCTTTGTCCTGCAAAGCGCGCAAGTTTGGGGTATTTGGTGAACTTACATTTACCACAAAATAATCAACCACATCATATAATTTCTCGAAACAAATTTCGTAATCGCGTTGTGCGTTTTCATTTGGTGTTACTTTGTTTTTACCAATATTACCACCCACTATCAGATCCTTGGGTCTGTTTTTTAAACGCTCAACCACTGCATCTACCCCATCGTTATTAAAACCCATGCGGTTAATAATGGCTTCGTCTTTTATTAATCGAAATAAACGTGGTTTATCATTGCCAGGTTGTGCCAAAGGTGTTACTGTACCAATCTCTACAAATCCGAATCCCATAGACTGAAACTCCCTTAAGTATTTGGCATTTTTATCAAACCCAGCTGCTAAACCTACCCTATTAGGGAAATTAATGCCTACAAATTTCACTTCATTTTTTACAAAGTTAATGCTGCGCATCAAAGCATATACACCTGGTATTTTTTGTATAACATGAAGCACATTTAATGTAAAGTAATGAGCCGTTTCGGCAGGCATTAAAAAAAGTAGTTTAACTAAAAGTTTGTACACTGCAGTAATTATTGATGGAGGCAAAATTATTAATTTGGGTTGATGCCCAAAGTCTTTTTAATCCACATCCTCATATTTACGGATAATAACCACTTGGTTATTGTATTTGCTTGAACCAATGGAATAGCTTTAATTTGAGGAATGATATCGGTAGCGCACATCAAACAATTAGCACAAAAACACAGCAAAGGAATTGTTGAAATCAGACACCACTTGCACCAAAATCCTGAGTTGAGTTTTGAGGAATACAACACCCAAAAGTATGTTTTACAACAGCTAAACAATATGGGCATTACTGATGTAACACCTATGGCAAATACGGGTTTAGTGGCTTTAATTAAAGGCAATAACCCCGATAGCAAAACTGTTGCATTACGCGGTGATATAGATGCATTGCCTATTGAAGAGCAAAACGATGTACCCTACAAATCTATTAATTCGGGTGTTATGCATGCTTGCGGACATGATGTACACACCAGCTGTTTACTTGGTGCTGCACAAATTTTAAACGAAATAAAAACATCGTTTGAAGGAACTATAAAATTGGTGTTTCAACCAGCAGAAGAAAAACTACCCGGTGGTGCAAGCTTAATGATTAAAGAAGGTGTGCTTAAAAGCCCAGATGTACAAAGTATGATTGGCCAACACGTAATGCCGCTTTTACCTGTTGGTACTGTTGGTTTTCGCAGTGGTTTGTACATGGCTTCTACTGATGAAATTTATGTAACCGTAAAAGGTAAAGGTGGACATGGAGCCATGCCTCATTTAAATATCGATCCCGTTTTAATAGCTGCACATATCATTACTACTTTGCAACAATTGGTAAGCCGCATGGCAAACCCTGCAATACCAAGTGTATTATCTTTTGGAAAAGTAATTGCTAATGGCGCAACCAACGTAATTCCTAATGAGGTAAAAATGGAAGGAACTTTCCGCACCATGAACGAAAAATGGCGTGCAGAAGCACATCAAAAAATGAAAAAAATGGCGGAGGGTATTGCGGAAAGCATGGGTGGTAGTTGCAATTTTGATATACACCATGGCTATCCGTTTTTAAAAAACAACCCCGAAGTAACTGGCCGTGCCAAGCAAGCAGCCATTGCTTATTTAGGAGAAGACCAAGTTGTTGATTTAGATATTTGGATGGCCGCAGAAGACTTTGCATTTTACAGCCAAGAAGTGCCTGCAACATTTTATCGCTTAGGGGTGCGCAACGAAGCAAAAGGAATAACCTCTAGTGTGCATACGCCCACATTTAATATTGATGAAGCAGCATTGGAAATTGGTTCAGGATTAATGGCATGGTTGGCCTTGGAAGAGTTAGGAATTTAATGTAGAAAACAAACCCTGCAATAAATAACTTAAAATACCTACTGTCCTCTATCGCTTAACATCTTAGCAATATACTTGCCTACTATATCGTATTCGATATTTACAGTTGTTCCAAGTTTTACACTGTGCAGGTTTGTATGCTCAAAGGTATATGGAATAATGGCCACAGAGAAAGTATCACCTACACAATTAACAACGGTTAAGCTAATCCCATTAATACAAATAGAGCCTTTGTTTACAATGTATTTAGCATTTTCAGGTTGAGCCAACTTGAAACTAAATAACCAACTTCCATCTTCATCCTTAACAGATAAACAGCTGGCTGTTCCGTCTACATGACCTTGTACAATATGCCCATCAAACCTACCATTAGCAGGCATACAACGTTCTAAATTTACCACATCACCTACCACCAAATCATTTAAATTGGTTTTTTGTAAAGTTTCGTCTATGGCTGTAACTGTATATTGGTTATTTTGTATATCAACCACGGTTAAACAAACGCCATTGTGCGCAACACTTTGGTCTATTTTTAATTCGTTTGTAAAAGGAGCAGTAATGGTAAAATGTTTATTGGTGCCCTCTGTCTGTATGTTGGTAACGTTACCAAGTTGTTCTATAATTCCTGTAAACACGTTTTTATCTTATTATTTGAACCGTACCTCTAATGTTGCGATTTCTAATGCCATCTAGGTAGGTTTCGTATACTTCACAAATGTAGTAGTAAATCCCATCCGGACAATCTATTCCTGTTTGTTGGTCTTTACCATTCCATAATATATCTATATTTTTAGTGGTATAAACCTGAGTTCCCCACCTATTATATATTACCATATTAATACCTGTAACAAACCTATAAGGGAAAGGATAAAGCGTATCGTTAAAGTTATCTGAATTAGGAGTAAATACGTTTGGTATATCGTACGTAGGACAATTTTCTATGCAAACCAAATTAGTGGCATCGCTTTCGTTACCAGCAGAATCGATACCTGACACATAGTAACATCCAGATATTGAAAGTTTAAGTTCAACCCTATCATCAATATAATTAAATTGATTGTTGCCTAACTCTGCCAGCAGCAAATAATCATCAGTAAGTAATTGTTTGTGGTACACGCGGTATTTAACCACATCAGTTGCGCATGGTTGATTGGGGATCCAGGTTAAATAATTACGGTACTCGCCCAATACGTTACATGGTGGTGTAACTAAAAGCTGAGGTGCACAAGGTTTTACAGTATCAATTGGGGTTCCACATATTTCTTGCGAATAGTTTATGGTGGTAAATTTATTGTTGAAAATACTGTAATCGCCAATAGATTTTACCAAATAACAATAAGCTACATTGTTAATTAATCCAGTATCTTTAAATTGATTTTGAGTGGTAGTTCCTATACTATCAAACACGTTCAAAGTATTTTTACGGTACACTGTAAAACTATCGTTAACCCAAGGCACATCAACATTCCACGATAATATATTAGTCCTGTCGGTACTGTAAATGGTATTTCTAATTGATGTTGCGATTCTACTGCCAGATACAAAACGAAAAGTATCGTTTACTATAGCCCAAAAATCAACGGTGTATTGGTATTGATTTTGAGCGGTATTTAAAAGAGAATCGGTAAATGTGCCATCAGGCATTTCACTATAAGCGTTATAGTTGTATGTTGCCAATGTGGTATAAGCATTTTCTGTTGTGGCTTTTCGCCTTAATACAATGCGGTATGGTTGCACATATACCAATGTATCTATCACTTTGGGTGTAACATATGCCATATCTATTTTACCCTGTGTGGTTGATGTATTAGTTACACTAACTTTTATAATAACAGGGCTTGATAGAATAATATTATCGCATACTTCTATAGAAGCAATACTTTCAGAAATATCGGAGAAAATAATTTGACCTGTGGCACTGCGTGGCGGGTAAACCACTACTATACGGTAACAATACCTAACCAATTGCGATAAGCCCTTACCGCTATTATCATCATAATAAATTGTTGGGTTAGGGTTGTTTAATGTTTTAATGGTTGTAAGCAATTTAAACCCTGTGTAGGCTGGCACACCTGACTCGCAAGCACCCGGATTCCAGTAACTGCTATCAATTCTTCTATATAAACGGTACTCTCCTACCAAACCACACGTATCTCTGTTCCATGTTAGTTGAAAACCATTATTAATTTGTTTGGTCTTTACGTTTATCACTGCAGGACCAATAACCTGCACAAAAAATGAATTTTGATTTACTGCAGGCGAAGTAACTTGATCGTCTCTTGCCTCAAATATTACTTGCCAAGGGCGATAACGAATTTGATTACACGATGGTTTCCATTTAAATTGGGTTGATACAGAACCTAAACCTATTGCCGGATTGGGAGTAAATTTTGCTTTGTTATCAACCGAAAACGGGCCACCAAATCCGTGCAGCGAAACACGCTGTCCTCCATCAGATTCATTTGCAGAAACAATACGCGAAATAGAATCACCAACTACCACACAACCGCTTGCTATATCTTGTACAACCGGAGGCATATTGGCACACCTATCAATAAAAATTTGCATATCGCGCACCACATAACCCACTAAAATACCTTTACGAAATTCTTTAATTAAAATGGCAATATTATAAATACCTACCCTTGGAGGAGCGTTCCATTTTAATTGCCCATTATTTAATCCTATTTCAAACAGATTATTGATAGCCTCTGGGTCGCGGTAGTTTGGCACAACCTCACCCGTATTTTGTTTGGGTGATGTAAGCTGAAACGTTAAACTATCCCCATCAGGATCATACGCAGCAGGATTATGAAAATAAGGTTTCTCAACACAACCATTATCAATTGGTGGTTTAGTTAAAATTGGCGACCTATTAGGCCCCATGCTTTGGTTAACCTTCAGTTGCGTTTCTACATAAAACGGAACGTACTCAGTATTACCTAGGTTTATGTTAATTATACCATCAACCCTGTTTTGGTCATAGTAACTTAAAGTATATGTACCATCAACCCTAAACTCGTGTGTAACAACATATACATTTTGCACCACACGGTTTGACAAAACTGTTCTTGTGGTTCTACCAATTTTTTCAGAGGAACCGTCACCAAATTTTATTTCAATTTCAATGGTTGATGGGTCGGCTAAAGAAGCAGGGTCAGTGTAAGAAATTGCAGTTATTCTATATCTCCTGTCTGTAATGTGTTCATACAATATTTCTCCCGCACGATAATGTGTTGCAAAACTTGTCATTGACGCAAGCATCAATGTTAAAACAAGAAAATATTTGCGTACGGGTAAAATATAGTTCATGCTATTGCGTGTGGTAAAGATAAAAAAAAATGGAAAAAGGTTGCACAAAAAAATCCCGCCAACAAAAAGTTAACGGGATTTTGATTAAACTATTTTAAGTAGCCTTGATTATACTTTTTGCATAGATAATTGGGTGCCAATAAAATCGCGGTTCATACGAGCAATATTGCTGATTGAGATTCCTTTAGGACACTCAGCCTCACAAGCTCCAGTATTGGTGCAAGAACCAAAACCTTCGGCATCCATTTGCGCTACCATGTTTAATACACGTTGTTTACGCTCAGGCTGACCTTGAGGTAATAATGCGAACTGCGATACTTTAGCAGACACAAATAACATGGCTGAAGCATTTTTACAAGCTGCAACACATGCACCGCAACCAATACAAGTTGCAGCGGCAAAAGCCATATCCGCATCATCTTTACCAATTGGTGTTGAGTTTGCATCTTGGGCATTACCCGTATTAATAGAAATAAATCCACCAGACGACATTACACGATCAAAAGCACTTCTGTTAACTGCTAAATCTTTTACTACAGGAAATGCTTTTGCACGCCATGGTTCAACCACTATGGTATCATTGTTTTTAAACGAACGCATGTGCAATTGGCAGGTAGTAACACCTTGTAAAGGGCCATGAGGACGACCGTTGATAAACATACTGCACATACCACAAATACCTTCGCGGCAATCGTGATCAAATGCTACTGGTTCTTTTCCTTCAGTAATTAAACGTTCGTTTAATATATCGAACATTTCCAAGAAACTCATATCAGGTGATACGCCTTGAACCGGATAGGTTTCAAAACGACCACGATCATTGTTGTTTTTTTGTCTCCACACTTTAAGTGTTACGTTCATATCTCCACTCATTGTTGTACTTTTTTTTGTTATGGGTTGATAGATTAATTAGTTGTGGGTTGCTGTTCTATAAAACAATCAAACCAAAACCTATTACTTATAACTGCGTTGCGCTATTTTAATATTTTCGTAATTCAACACTTCCTTGTGTAACTCCCAATCGCCATTGGTTAGTTGCTCCCAAGCGGCAACGTAGTTATAGTTTTGGTCATCACGTAAAGCTTCTCCTTCTTCTGTTTGATACTCTTCACGGAAGTGACCACCACAACTTTCATTACGGTCTAGTGCATCTTTACACATTAACTCGCCAAGTTCCAAGAAATCAGCAACACGGCCCGCTTTTTCCAATTCAGGATTAAACTCGTTTATGTCGCCTGGTACACGCACATCATTCCAAAACGCTGCGCGTAATGCTTGAATATCGCTTATTGCTTTTGTTAAACCAGCTGTGCTACGAGCCATACCGCATTCGTTCCACATTATTTTACCTAAACGTTTGTGGAAATAATCAACCGATTTGGTTCCTTTAATGTTCATTAACTTTTCTAAACGAGATTTGGTTTCGTTTTCGGCAGCTACAAACGCTTCGTGGTTTGTATCAATTGGCTTAACGCTAATTTCTTTACTTAAGTAATTCCCAACAGTATAAGGAACAACAAAGTACCCATCTGCTAAGCCTTGCATCAATGCAGAGGCTCCTAAACGATTTGCTCCGTGATCAGAGAAATTTGCTTCGCCCAATGCATATAAGCCAGGAACAGTTGTCATTAGGTTATAATCAACCCATAAACCACCCATGGTATAATGCACCGCAGGGTAGATCATCATTGGATTTTCGTATGGATTAACACCTGTAATTTGTTGATACATGTTAAACAAGTTACCATATTGCTCTTTAACAACTACTTGCCCTAATTCCTTTAATTGTGCTTCGGTAGGATTAGCAATACTGCGCTTGGTTGCTTCTTTTTTACCGTATTTGTATTTGGTATTAAAAGCAAAATCAAGGTAAACGGCTTCGCCTGTTTGGTTTACACCAAAACCGGCATCACAACGCTCTTTTGCAGCACGAGATGCCACATCACGAGGTACTAGGTTACCAAAAGCAGGGTAACGTCTTTCTAAGAAATAATCTCTATCGTCTTCTTTTAAATCGTTTGGATTTAATTTACCTGAGCGAATTGCGGCTGCATCTTCTTTTCGCATTGGCACCCAAATACGTCCATCGTTACGTAACGACTCACTCATCAAAGTTAATTTTGATTGGTGATCGCCAGAAACGGGAATACAAGTTGGATGAATTTGTGTGAAGCAAGGGTTGCCAAAAAATGCACCTTTTTTGTGTGCTTTCCATGCAGCAGTTACATTACTACCCATGGCATTTGTACTCAAATAAAATACGTTTCCGTATCCACCAGAGCACAACAAAACCGCATGACCAAAATGACGCTCCAACTTACCGCTAACTAAATCGCGTGCAATTATACCACGGCATTTGCCATCAATATTTACAATATCTAACATCTCGTGGCGGGTAAACATTTCTACCTGCCCCAACCCTATTTGGCGTTGTAAAGCACTGTATGCTCCTAATAATAATTGTTGTCCGGTTTGACCAGCAGCGTAAAAAGTACGCTTTACTTGAGTACCACCAAACGAACGGTTATCTAACATCCCTCCGTATTCGCGAGCGAAAGGAACTCCTTGTGCCACACACTGATCAATAATGTTTGCACTAACCTCTGCTAAACGATAAACGTTTCCTTCGCGTGCCCGGTAATCGCCACCTTTAATGGTATCGTAAAATAAGCGGTATGTGCTATCGCCATCGTTTTGATAGTTTTTAGCCGCATTAATACCGCCTTGAGCAGCAATACTATGCGCTCTGCGTGGAGAATCTTGAAAACAGAATACTTTAACTTTGTAACCCAACTCGGCTAATGATGCAGCTGCAGAAGCACCTGCTAAACCAGAGCCTACAATAATAACCTCTAAGCTACGCTTGTTTGCTGGGTTAACCAATGGAACGGTAGAACGGTACTTGGTCCATTTTTGTTCCAATGTCCCATCAGGAATTTTTGCATCTAATTTTGATGATGTCATATATAAGATGGATTAATTTTACTTAACTAAAAAAAAATACAAAGGCATTGCTGCGAATAATGCAGGAAGAATAATGGCAAATACCCAAGTACCTATAAACTGAATGGCTTGGTTATAACGTGGGTGATTTAAACCCAAGGTTTGAAAACCACTTTTAAAACCATGGAACAAATGGAAAGCCACTGCAAACATGGCAAATACATATAACCCAACTAACAGCGGATTTTCAAATTCTTCGGCAACCTCTGCGTATAAGTCTTTAACAATGGTAATTTTGTTATCTCCAATAACAAACTCTTCCATTTTTTTTTTGATTTGCTTGGGGTTACCAGCTTCGTCTACATATGGCATCCCGCTTACTTCACCTGTAGAGATATTTTCGGTGTATTGCACATAAGGTATGTAGCCAAATTTGTACTCAAACCAAAAATTGCTCATGTGCACCACTATAAAAACTAACATAATGGTACCTAATACACCCATACTGCGGCTTGTCCAATGGCTATTCGCTTTACCATTAACCATGCCGTACTGCACAGGGCGCGCTTGGCGGTTTTTGTATATCAAATGTAACCCTTTAAAAGCATGGAAAATTACACTTGCATACAGCAAATATGATACTACTTTAATGAATGGATTGGTGGTCATAAAAACGGTGTACAAGTTAAACGACATACCGTTGTCGGATTTAAACAAGGCTAAATTGCCCATAGCATGCACTACTAAGAACGTGCACAAGAATAAACCGGTTAAAGCTACAATTAACTTTTGCCCGATTGATGATGAAAACATTTTGGTAAACCAATTCATAAGTGTTGTTGTATGTTAGTTTAATTTTAGCGCAAATTTATCATTCCAATAGACTAATCCTACCCCACTAATCCACATCATGTTATTTAAACTATTTCTAAACGGAGGCTTTAAAAACGCTCAATATGATAACGTACAAACAATTAGATGGTTTGTAAAGAGCACTTTCAAATTTTATGACATTTGTTAGTTTTTAAAATGGTTGATTTGTTTTTTATTAAAACACCTTTACCGCTTTAATGGCCGCTAAAATCTAATTGCCAGATATTAAAATCAATTATTGCAATTTTACCTTCCTTAACTTACTTTAGATTGAACAATGTATAAACTTTTGACCAAACACTTAAAACACCCAGTTAACGCGGACGTGCCGTCCGTGTGCAGTTGAATTTTGTAACATAGTTAAACTTTTTATTCGCCTATCATTAACATAACTAAAATAACTTTAATTTAAAAACTGAACAACCACTTAAAATAAAACCCTACTAATTTTTGCTTAGTAGGGTTGCGTATTTTTAAGCTTTACTTTATGGTTTGTTTTACGGCACAAGAACGGCACTAAAAGTCAACAGGATAATGATAGTAAAAATATTGACGAAAATTTGAAATTAAAAAAGTTCCATTTAAACAGACAATTAAGTGGTTCTAAATCCGTCACAACAGCAGGGACTTAAAGAAACATAACTATACCCTCAACGTGACCAAACTCACGCCATCGCCACCCAATTCGATGTGTTCATCGGTTACGTATTCTACTTGTTTGCACTTTTTCAAATACTCGCGTACCATTTTGCGCAATATCCCGTAACCTTTTCCGTGTACAATGCGCACATCTTTAAAGCCTAATAAATAAGCATCATCAATATACTCTTGTAGTTTTTTTATGGCTTCTTCTCCTCTTGCACCTATTAGGTTTAACTCGGTTTTAAAATTTTGCATGCGGCCATTTAAGTCAAAACTGGTTAGCGATTGTTTCACCACTTTTTTAGTTGATGCTGGCATCACTTCCAATTTATTTACATCAACCCAACTTTGTAAATCTCCAAAACCCACCAATACTTTATTTTTCTTTAATTCAATTACTTGCCCATCTACAATTTGTCCATCAAGCCTAACGGTTGCACCAATTATCAAAGGTAAATTGACGTTGGTTATCTTTACAACCTTTTTAGGTGCAGTTTCTTGGTGTACGGTGGTGTCTTGTTTTAATTGATCTACTTCTTGCTTTATTTCACTACGAACCTTTCTTATAGTATCGGTATCCGCTTTCTTTTCCCTTATTTCTCTGATGGTGTTTTCTATGCGGCTGTTGGCCTCACTAATAATAGCCAAAGCTTCTTGCTTGGCTTTGTTAATTAATTGCTTTTGGTTGGTTTCAATATCTGTTTTTAACTTCTCGTACTCTTCCATCAACTGTTTAGTTTTGATGTCTTTTTCTTCAAACCGTTTCTTTAATTCGTTTACATGATTTTTTTCGCGCTCCAGTTCAATCAACAAATCGTCTAAACGTTTTTGTTTATCGCCAACCTTGTTTCGGGCATAACTAATTATGGCATCATTTAATCCGGTTTTTTGCGCAATTTCAAATGCATACGAACTACCCGGCTGACCAATTTCTAATTTATACAATGGTTGCAATTGCTCTTGGTCAAAAAGCATGCGTGCGTTAATCAAACCCTTTGAATTACCAGCAAAGTTTTTAAGGTTACTGTAATGTGTATTTACCACACCAAAAGCCTGCTTTAAATTTAATCTGTTTAAAATACCTTCGGCAAGTGGACCACCAAATTGTGGGTCGGTTCCAGTTCCAAACTCGTCAATTAAAAACAATGTTTTAGCATCGGCAAACTCAGTAAAGTATTTCATGTGCTTTAGATGTGAACTATAAGTACTTAAATCGTTTTCAATACTTTGTTCATCACCAATATCAACCATCAAATCGTTAAACACACTCATTTGAGAATGACTTTTACAAGGCACAAGTAAACCACATTGCAACATGTATTGCACCAAACCAATGGTTTTTAGTGCCACTGATTTTCCACCAGCATTAGGTCCCGAAATAACCAATATTCTGCCATCTCGGTTTAAATTTAAGCTAAGTGGCATAACAGGTAAGCCTTGCTTTTGGTGACTCAATTTAAGCAATGGATGATAAGCGTCAACCAAGTTTACAACAATGTGTTTACTAAGTATAGGCATATCTGCATCAAGCGCTATGGCAAGTAGTGCTTTAGCCCTAATAAAATCAATAATACCCATGCGTTGCAAATATTTTTCTAACTCGGGTAGTATGGGCCTCAGTTTATCGGTAACCTCTATTAAAATGCGTTCGCGCTCACGTTTATAATGTATCTGCAACTCGCGAATAATGTTGTTGGTTTCAAAAATCTCCGCAGGCTCTAAATAAACAGTTTGTCCCGTTGCTGATTCATCATGAACCAAACCTGAAATTTGTCTTTTGTGTTCGGCTAAAACAGGCAATACCAAACGCCCATCACGCACGGTAATTCCGCTATTGGCCAACCAACCTTGCACTTGCGCCTTATCAAATATCTGACTCATGCGTTTGCGAACTTCCTTTTCGCGGTCTTGTATTTTGGCTGATATTTTTGAAAGTTCAGGCGAAGCATTTGGCTTTAATAAGCCCTCATTATCCAATATACGCTCTATGTATTTAACCACTTGTTGGTTGTACACAATGCCAGCAAACAAAGCCGCTGCATGAGGATATTTATCATTACGTTCTTCAAAATATTTGCATATAGAGGCAAAGGTTTGCATTAACAACCTAATTTGGTGTAACTCGTCTTCTAACAAAAAAGTTCCTTCAATTGCTGCTTTCCGCAAATAGGGTTGAATGTTATAATAATGCTCAGCTGGAAAAGGATTGTCTTCTGTTAGTATGCGTTTAAACTCTTGGGTTTGAAAAAGCATTTTTTCTACTATGTCAAATCTGTTGGCAAAACGCATTTTACCAACATACTCCTCACCAACTTCGCTAATACACTTATTAATAAGTAGCTGCTTTATCTGGTCGAACTCTAACTTTTGCTCTATATGTTTTGGGTATGGCATTATTTTCTTAAAATACTTTCTTGTACACTTAATCGCTCAATAATTTTATTGTACACACTATCTAACACCAAAGGGTTATTGGTGTAATATTGGTAACTTAATTTAAACAACTCTTCGCTGGTATTGTGTTTTTTATAAATCTGTTCGTACATACCTAAAGCTATTCTTGATGTGGTATCGCCTCCTTTGGGCTCCAAAATTAAAAGGCCCTCGGCCAAATGCATATCATACAAAATAGCCTCCATTTGTTGTTGTGTTAACACGTTGGCGGGCAATTGGTTTTGGTTTGAGTTTAAACAAGCCGAAAACATTAGTGCACAAATTGCTACGAAAAGATATTTTTGCATTATAGATTGTGTAAATTATGATAGCTGCAAATATTCAAAAAATAAGGCAACAAATACCGAGCCACGTAAAACTTATTGCGGTAAGTAAAACTAAGCCTATAGAAATGTTGCAGGAAGCTTATGCAGCCCACCAACGTGCTTTTGGCGAAAACAAGGTACAAGAAGTGGTTAATAAGTACCCCCTTATGCCATTAGATACCGAGTGGCATTTAATTGGCCACTTGCAAACCAATAAGGTAAAATACATTGCTCCGTTTATACATTTAATACATGCCGTTGACAGCATTAAATTGCTAGAAACCATCAATAAAGAAGCCCTTAAAAACAACAGAATAATACATGTATTGTTACAAGTTTACATTGCAAAAGAAGAAACAAAGTTTGGTTTAAGCAATGAGGAAGTAATTGAATTATTATCTTACGCAAACGAACAACAACTTAACAATGTTAATATTTGTGGTTTGATGGGCATGGCTACTTACACAGAAAACACGCAACAAATTGAAGAAGAATTTGAAAACTTGCATCAATTTTTTAACACCCTAAAACAAGAAATAAATAAGTACCCTATTTTAAAACTGGATAGTTTTACAGAATTAAGCATGGGCATGAGCAACGATTATGAATTAGCCATAAAACATGGATCAACCATGATAAGGGTTGGAAGCAATATATTTGGCGAAAGATAAGTAATGAAGGTTAGAGGATGTAAAGAAATTAAGAACTAAAAGCTAATCAATCATCCTCCTATAAAGGAGGATAAGAAGAGGATGTCAAACCAAGAACTTTAAACTTAAATAATACCTATAAAATGAATTATACAGTAGCTGAGCGCTTAATGCGTTATGTACAGATTGATACGGAAGCAGATCCTGAATCAAATAGCACACCGTCATCATTAAAACAAAAAAACTTAAGTACACTTTTGGTTGAAGAACTAAAAGCCATGGGTATTAACGATGCCGAGATGGATGAGTTTGGTTATGTGTATGCCACAGTAAAATCAAACATAGATAACAAAGTGCCAACCGTTTGTTTTTGCAGCCATGTGGATACTGCACCAGATTGCAGTGGCAAAGAGGTGAAGCCTATTTTGCATAAAAATTGGGATGGTAGTGATCTTGTTTTACCTGACGACAACACGCAGGTATTAAGTAAAACGAATCATAAGTATTTGAATGAGCGTATTGGCGATGATATCATTACAGCAAGCGGTAAAACATTGTTAGGTGCAGATGATAAAGCCGGTGTTGCCATTATTATGAATATGGCGCAAGCTTTACAAGAAAACCCAGAAATTAAACATGGTGATATCAGAATTTTATTTACCCCAGATGAAGAAATTGGCCGAGGTGTAGATAAAGCAGATATGAAAAAACTAAATGCCGATTTCGGTTATACACTTGATGGTGGAGAACGCGGACATTTAGAAGGCGAAAACTTTAGTGCTGATGGATGTAGCATTATTTTTAATGGAATAAGTGCACACCCTGGATACGCAAAGGGCAAAATGGTTAATTCACAAAAAGTGGCTGCGTATTTTATCAACAGCTTACCTAGCAATAAACTTGCACCTGAGGTTACTGAAGGTTACGAGGGATTTGTTCATCCAGTTGCGGTAATTGGCGGATTAGAACAAACCAAAGTGCAATTTATCATCCGCGATTTTGTTACTGCTAGATTAGCCGAACACGAAAACATGTTACACGAATTGGCACAAAAAGCGGTTGATGCATTTCCTGGTGCTCGTTTTGAGTTTGCAGTAAAAGAGCAATACCGCAACATGAAAGAAATTTTAGATGGCCAAACACATGTGATGCAAATTGCAGAACAAGCCTATAAAAATGCAGGCCTTACTCCTACCATTACAAACATTAGAGGAGGAACCGATGGTAGCCGACTTAGTTTTATGGGCTTACCTTGCCCCAATATTTTTACAGGCGAAATGGCCATACACAGTAAATTAGAATATGTGAGTGCACAAGACATGCAAAAAGCCGTTGATGTTTGTATTGAAATATCGAAAATCATTTCAACGCATTAACGCGTCAACTACCTCATCTAATATTTGTTACGAAAAAGTTGTCACCATGACAACTTTTTCTATTTTTGTTACTATGGGTTTAGACAGTGAGATTAAACAAAAGAAATTTGACACAGAGCAAGAGAAGGCAGCCATTAATATCCTTTATACCGCTAGTTGGATTGAGGCAAGCATTCTCAGAAGATTAAAACCCCATGGCATTACACCACAACAATTTAATGTATTGCGCATCTTACTTGGTTCGCACCCCAAAAAGTTAATGTTGTATGATATTGCATCACGCATGATTGACAAAAGCTCAAATGCCACAAGATTGGTAGAGAAATTAAGGGCAAATTATTTGGTGACCCGCGAACAATGCCCTGAAAACAGAAGACAAGTTGATATAAATATAACCCAAAAGGGATTGAACCTTTTAACTGTGATAGACATTGAAAATGAAAAATGGTTGAAAATATTCAAAAACCTGTCTATTTTAGAGTTCAAGAGTTTAAACACCTTACTTGATAAACTAAGAGGATAAATTTTTTATGCTAATATTTGTATATACATATATTGTTTATACATTTGTATAAAAGTTGGCAATAAGTACCTACCAAATCATATTTAAAATTAATGAAAACACTTATTCATAAAGCAGAAAACAGAGGCCATGCAAATCATGGTTGGCTTAATGCGAAACACTCTTTCAGTTTTGCAAGTTGGTACGATCCAATCAAAATACACTTTGGTGCATTGCGCGTTTTGAACGATGACGAAGTAGCCCAAGGTATGGGCTTTGGCAAACACCCACATGATAATATGGAAATTATCACCTTGGTGCAGGAAGGTTCTTTAGAGCATAAAGACAGCATGGGCAATGGAAGCATCATGAAACCTAATGATGTGCAAGTGATGAGTGCAGGCACTGGTGTTTTTCACTCGGAAATGAACCCAGACAAAAACAACCCAGTTAAGTTGTTTCAAATTTGGGTTTTCCCCGATAAAGGCAACGTTACACCACGTTACGATCAAAAAACTTTTTTGCCTGAAGACAGAAAAAACAAATGGCAGGAAATTATTAAACCAGATACACAACAGGAAGGCGATGCCATATTTATTCATCAACAAGCATGGTTTAGTTTAACTGATATGGATGCCAAAAATGAATTGATATACACCAATAAAAAAACAGCTAATGGTGCTTACGTATTTGTAATAGATGGAGAAGTGGAAGTTAATGGAGAAAAGCTAGAAAGAAGAGATGCAATGGGCATTACAGAGTACACCAATTTTAATATCAAAGCGCGCTCCAATGCACGCATTTTGGTAATGGATTTACCAATGATAGAATTAACACATTAAACAATATTTGCCCGACACAAGTAAATAATTTGACAGGGGTACTCCCCCTACCAATTGTTAAAAAATTTAGGGTACCTTTCGTAATGATCATTTAAGATATAGAGTATGAAAGTGAGAGGAAATTCAATTCAGTTGAAAATCTAAATTGTACCGTTACTTTTAATTATGGAAAAAGGTAAAATAATTTACGTTTCTGACCCAATGTGTGGTTGGTGTTTTGGTTTTGGAAAAGTAATGGGTGATTTTCATTCAGCATATAAAGACACATTTGAATTTGATGTTGTAAGTGGCGGAATGGTAGTTGGTGATAGAGAAGGACCAATTGGCGATTTTGCGGAATACATTCTTGGTGCATACAAAAAAGTGGAAGAATATTCGGGCATGCAATACGGCCAACCTTATCTTGATCAATTAAAAACCAAAACGCTTTGGTCATCCTCTATTAAACCAGCTATTGCTATAGAAACATTTAAACAATTTAACCCTGAAGAAGTGGTTGGATTTTCGCATGCAGTTCAAATAGCCTATTTTGTTGATGGAAAAGATTTGAGAGATGAAGAAGTATATATGGAATTAATTAAACCATATGGCATTAATGAAGCAGCGTTTATTGAAAAATTAAACAGCGAAGAAATGCGTAAACAAACCAGTGATTGGTTTCAAACCACAGCAAATTGGGGTGTAACAGGATACCCAATGGTTATTTTAGTACGTAATGATAAATACTATGCCATTGCAAAAGGCTTTACCGATTTAGAAACATTGAAAAAAAATGCTGCGTCTGTTATTGAACAACACTAATTAGTATCTAAAAGTATTCGTGTTTAATTCACCTTACTTGAAGTTGTGAACAAAACCCAAGCAAACATTTTAAAAGGCAATGTATTTTCGCAACATGAAAATAGTTGCCTTTCCTTTTATAGATGTATTTTTATCTCCCATAGGTAAGATAGTCATTAAGGCTACTAAAACGCATATTCATCAAATTTACTTCGATGACGAATTTTCTTCTATAATTAGTGAATCGGCCCTAACCAAAAAAATAAAACAGCAATTGACTGAATTTTTTGATGGCAAAAGAACGCATTTTGATTTGCCCTTAATGCAAGAAGGTACTGCATTTCAACAACAAGTGTGGGAGCAAATTTTATTGGTACCTTATGGCGAAACCATCAGCTATTTAGAATTGGCACAAAAGTTTAATGACGAAAATTTAGTAAGGGCATTAGCTAGTGCAAATGCGAAAAACAGATTGGCCATTGTTGTTCCTTGCCATAGAATTGTAGCCACCAATGGAAAATTAACTGGTTACGCGTGGGGCTTAAAAAGGAAAAGTGTATTGTTAGATTTTGAAGCCAAAAATAGTGGCAAAAAACTGTCGTTGTTTTAATTATTTATACATGCTTTTTAAACGCTCTACAATCTGAAAAACAGCAGGACAAACCGCTGTATTGTTGAGTGTCTCTTTAAAAATAGTATGTATTTTACTTTGGTTGGTATGCGGGTATTCTCTGCAAGCTTGTGGCCGATAGTCGTATACAGCGCAATAATTATCACTACCTAAAAACACACAAGGTACTTGTTGTAAAACATAATCATTGTCTTCATCAACACGTAAATATTTTTCAATAAACTGTTGAGGAGTTATTTTTAGATGCTTACTTAACACTTTAATATCGCGCTGTGTAAAAAGCGGCCCTGTAGTTTTACAGCAATTAGCACAAGACAAACAATCAATTTTTTTAAATGCCGCATCATGCAATTTGTGAACGGTTTGATCAAAATCGCTGGGGCGTTGTTTTTTAATTTGCTCAAAAAACTTCTGGTTATCGTTACGCTTTGCTTGTGCTTGCTTTTTTAGTTCTGCTAAATCTATATTCATAAGCATTTATTTCGCCAACCTATTATCAATAACAAACGGGTACGACTTTATAATTTCAACTTTACAAGAATCTTTATGATTAGGGTTGATGAGCAAATTAAACTCTTGCTTAACAATAGCACTTGGAACACGCATCGCTAAAGTCGTTTTTTTCTTAACAAATGCATCCCCAAACGATTGTGTTAAACTGTTATGAGGGTTCTCCATCCAATTATTTGGCAATTGATTTTCTGACACAATTTGAATAACGCTATCGGGAATCTCTAATTCAACCATATAAAAATCTTGAGGTAAATATGTAAGTTGGATGTGTGCTGCAATTTCTAACAAAGCCAACGATCTATGTTGGCAAGCGTATAC
>CANLLM010000042.1 GCA_947491825.1 Bacteroidota bacterium | reverse complement strand
AGATTACCAAGAAAAACTTACGCTACAGCAAGGTGATAGCGCCATGGTGAAAGAGGAAGTGGATAGTGAAGATATAGCTGGTGTAGTAAGTCGCTGGACAGGCGTAACTGTTACCAGGATGCTGCAAAGCGAACGAGAAAAACTATTGCATCTTGAGGATGAATTACACAAGCGTGTAGTAGGGCAGGAAGAGGCCATAGAGGCTATTGCCGATGCCATTCGCAGAAACCGTGCAGGATTGAGCGATCCCAAAAAACCAATTGGTTCGTTTATCTTTTTAGGTACAACAGGTGTAGGTAAAACAGAGTTGGCTAAAGCTTTGGCCGAGTTTTTATTTAACCAAGACAACGCCATGATTCGTATTGACATGAGCGAGTACCAAGAGAAACATACCGTAAGTCGTTTAATTGGAGCGCCTCCGGGATACGTAGGTTACGAAGAAGGTGGACAGTTAACTGAAGCAGTGCGCAGACGGCCTTATTCGGTGGTGTTGTTAGATGAAATTGAAAAAGCACACCCCGATGTGTTTAACATTTTATTGCAAGTGTTGGATGATGGCCGCTTAACGGATAACAAAGGTCGTATGGCTAATTTTAAAAACACCATCATCATCATGACTTCTAATATTGGCTCGCACATCATTCAAGAAAAACTGGAAGATTACAACGATTTTAACAAAGAAGATAAAATTGCGGAAGCCAAGGCTGGAGTGATGGATTTGTTGAAACACACCATTAGACCTGAGTTTTTAAACCGTATAGATGATGTGATGATGTTTACCCCATTAAGCCGTGAAAACGTGCGCGAAATTGTAAACATTCAATTCAAATCGTTGCAACATACCATGGCCGAGCAAGGCATGGAAATAAGTGCAACCGATGAAGTGTTGGATTGGTTATCGCAGTTGGGTTACGACCCACAGTTTGGTGCTCGGCCATTAAAACGTGTGATGCAAAAACGCATTTTAAACGAACTCTCAAAAGAGATTTTAATGGGCAATATTAAAAAAGATTCTAGTGTATTAATCAAGCTCAAGGATACCAATCAATTTGAGTTTGTGAATCAATAAGAGTAACAGCCACCTCGAGTGCGCTTTGCTTAGGCGGATGAGGTGGGGCGTTTATCGAGAGGTATTTCTTTAAGTATTCACTTCTCGATACTCTTCGCTGCGCTTCGAACTCGAAGTGGCTTTATCGTAAATACATTCAATCCTCCGTGGTGTAAAAACTGCGGAGGTTTTTGTTGCAGCCACCTCGAGTGCGCTTTGCATGGGCTAGTATGTTGGGAGCGTTTATCGAGAGGTGTTTCTTTAAGTATTCACTTCTCGATACTCTTCGCTGCGCTTCGAACTCGAAGTGGCTTTATCGTAAATACATTCAATCCTCCGTGGTGTAAAAACTTTGGAGGTTTTTTGGCTTCCATTCGCTTACCTATTATTTGAAGGTGTTAATTACGTCTAATCTTAACACCCATTTTCTTTTCTCCTACAAATACGTATGTTTGAGAAAACACTACTATATATGAAAAACAGGTACTTAATTATTGTTATGTTATTTGTGTTTGCTTCTTGTACTAAGGAAGAAACACCTGCCCCACAAATGCCAACCAATACCGATACGGTAGAAAAAGTGATTCAAATTAATACCTCGTATGGTACCATGTATATGTGGTTGTATAAAGAAACACCTTTGCACCGTGCTAACTTTTTAGGCTTGGCGGATACTAACTTTTTTGATAATACTACCTTTCATCGCATCATCAGTAATTTTATGATTCAAGGTGGAGATCCTAACTCAAAAGACATGGATCCAAATAATGATGGAACTGGTGGTCCGGGTTATACCATTCCTGCAGAGATTGATACGGCTAAGTTTCGACATAAGCGCGGTGAAGTGGCAGCAGCGCGTTTGGGCAATGCACAAAACCCATTAAAAGCGTCAAGTGGTTCGCAATTTTACATTTGTCATTCTACCTCAGGTACAAAAGGTTTAGATAATGAATATACTGTATTTGGTAAAATTTTAAGCGGTATTCAAGTGGTAGATTCTATTATTAAGCAACCTAAAAATGCAACCACCAATCGCCCGCTTTCAGATATAAAAATGGATGTAAACGTGGTGGAGAAAACACGTCAACAATTGCGTGCAGAATTTAATTTTGAAGCCAACTAATGCAACATTTTGTTGCACCATTTTTAAATAAAGAATTTACTGTAAAGACCAGTAGAAGTGGCGGTTCGGGTGGGCAAAATGTAAATAAGGTTGCAACTAAAGTGTTATTAGAATTTAATATTATCCATTCGCAAATATTAACGGAAGTTGAGCGTGCTATTTTGCTTCAAAAATTAGCTGATAAGCTGACTTTAGATGGCGTAATGCAGGTGGTTGCACAAGCAGAACGCAGCCAATTGGCCAACAAAGAAATTGCATTTAAAAAAATGTATCAATTGTTGAATAAGTGTTTTGTGGTGCGTAAAAAACGCAGGGCCACAAAGCCTACTAAATCATCCGTAAAACAGCGTTTAACAAGTAAAAAACGCGATGCTGAAATTAAGTTGATGCGGAAAAAAGTGCTTTAGATTATCAGGAAGCGCTAACAGAAATTTACAGCAGTTTTCTATACAGCATCTAACAAACAATTTACCGCAGAGGTTCGCGGAGTTTTTCGCAGAGGATTTTGAGGCATAGATGCGAGAGAGGGAGATTGCTTCGCAATTGGAGAGCTTGTAAGAAAATTGTTTTATGGATTTAATTTTTTATAGCTTTATGAATATTCGGCAAAGTTTTACCATAAAGTAAAAAGGGTGGTTACAGTCAGTTCGAGTATGCCTTCGGAAGCCATGAGTGTTGGTGCATGTATCAAGAAGTGAATGTTAAATGAATCCAGAATCGCTAACAGAATACACAGAAAAACAAATTAGTTTTCAATCTAACATCTAGCATCAAACCTCCAATAGTTAAAAGATAGAGGCAGCAACTTTTCATCATGATTACTTATTTTGAAACAGCTTTCACTTCACGTTGCATGTTTAGCATCGTCTCATAAGGACCTTCGGCAATGAATAAATTAATAATCCAACTGGGTATATGTCCTTCAGGGTCGAAAAATAACTCGTATTCTCCTTTGGTTTGTCCGCTGGGTAAAGGGATAAAATGCCAAGAGGCCTTCCCATTTTTAATTCGGACGTGCCCCGTAATTTCAACTCCGTAATTAAGTAAAGAATGGGAGTGCATCCAATAACTTCCATCGCTATGTTTACTTAGTTTAGAAATGGAATATTGATCACGGTCATCAACAGGCCAAGGCGCGTCAGTTACGTGGTAATAAATTACTTCTTGTTTGGAGATCTGTTTAGCCAATACACTCTTTTTGCATTTGTAAATCCAATTGGGATAATTGTTCACGTCCATGGCAACTTTTACTACCCGATCAATGGGTGCATCAAAAACGACTTCGGCCCTAATACCTTTAACTGGATATTCTGGAACATTAGAGGTAAATACTTTAATGTTGTTAGCCGTTTTTACCATATGCCACGACACAGGGGAATGCGCCTGTGTAAATACATGCATCAATACAAAAAGCAATAACAGGCTGTATCGGTTTTTATTCGGCAGTTTGGGTGTTGTTGTCAATTTTGGGTGCTCTTTTCGATCCTTTGTATAATTCAAACTTGTAGAATTTACATTCCAATGGGCCGTTAAACAAAGTTAGGCGTTGACTGGCAGCCAATCCAACTTTTTTTAATGCATCCACATTTGAAGAGATGATCCATGCTGTATAACCATCAAAGTCTTGTTTTAGTTTATCGCCAATTTGCTTGTAAAATGGACCAATTTCTTCAATAGGCAAACGTTCGCCATAAGGAGGGTTCATCACCACTATACCTGCTACCCCTTGTGGTACTTTTACTTCTTCAAAACGTTTGTTGCTTAAGCGTATATCTTCATCTAAACCTCCACGTGTGGTATTGGCACGGGCTATTTCAATGGCCTTAAATGTTTTATCGCTACCCATAAAAATAGTATCCGTTTCTTTGATGTTGGCTTTAGCTTCATCAACCAAAGTTTCCCATAATTTACGGTCGAAATTTTTCCAATGCATGAAACCAAAATGTTTTTTAAACAATCCTGGCGCAATATTTTTGGCAAATAAAGCGGCTTCAATTAGAATGGTTCCGCTACCACACATGGGGTCAATAAAAGCACCTTTACCATCCCAGCCAGTTAACAAAATCATGCCAGCTGCTGTAACTTCATTAATAGGGGCAAGGGTTTGTTCGGTTCTGTAACCTCTGCGGTGTAAACTCTCAGCCGAACTATCAAAAGAAATACTCACCTCATCGCGCACAATGTGCACCGCAATGCTCAAGTTTGGATTACTGATATCAACGCTAGGCCTGCGGCCAAATTTATCTCTGAATCTATCAACAATAGCATCTTTCGTTTTTTGTGAAACAAACTGAGAGTGATTGAAATAATCGGTGCTTAAACTGGTGTGTACAGCAAGTGTTCCGTCTACATCAAGGTAATCTTCCCAACTAATGCGTCTGATCTCTTCATATAAATCACGGTCGTTGCGCGCCTTAAATTTAATAAAAGGCACCAATATTTTTAATGCGGTACGTGTGCAAAGGTTTGCACGGTACATTACGCTTAAATCTCCAGTAAAACTTACGGCCCTGTTGTGTTTTTCAACATCAGTGGCGCCAAGGTTAAGTAGCTCATTTACCAACACAGGCTCAAGATATTGCTGTGTGGTAGCCACCATGTTAAATGTTTGTTGTGTAAAAGAATACATAAATATATAGCTTACAAATGTAACCTAAATCTAGTTAGGTATTATATTCGCGCCACTTATTTACACTTTTGACTATGAATATATTGTTAATTGGCTCTGGAGGACGTGAACATGCTTTTGCTTATAAACTAACTCAAAGTACTTTGTGCAACAAGTTGTTTATTATGCCTGGAAATGCTGGAACGGGCCAGTTAGGTGTTAATGTTCCCATTAATCCGCTTGATTTTGCCTTGGTAGGCAAGTTTAGTGTAGACAATGAAATTGGGTTGGTTATAGTAGGACCTGAGGAACCATTGGTAAAAGGGTTACGCAACTACTTTATGTCCGATATTCAGTTAAAAACCATTCCTTTTGTTGGTCCTGATGAAACTGGTGCACAAATGGAAGGCAGTAAAGATTGGAGCAAAGCGTTTATGAAACGCCACCAAATACCTACTGCAGCCTACGAAACTTTTGCTGCTGAAACCATCCAAGCCGGAATTGATTATGTAAAGAACCACCCTTTGCCAGTGGTGTTAAAAGCGGATGGACTTGCCGCTGGTAAAGGCGTTTTGATTTGCGAAAGCAATGAAGAAGCTGTTACTGAAATTAAAGCCATGATTAATGAACAAAAGTTTGGTGCAGCAAGTGCCAAGGTTGTGGTAGAGCAGTTTTTAAAAGGCATAGAGTTATCTGTATTTGTGGTAACGGATGGCAAAAACTACAAAGTATTGCCAAGTGCAAAAGATTACAAACGTATTGGTGAAGGAGATATCGGTTTAAACACAGGAGGCATGGGGGCTGTTAGTCCAGTGCCATTTGCCGATGATGTGTTTATGCAAAAAGTAGAAGAACGCATTATTAAACCAACCATTAACGGTTTGGTAAAAGATGGCATACACTACGTTGGTTTTATCTTTATTGGTTTGATGAGCATGGATGGCGAACCTTATGTAATAGAATACAACAGCCGCATGGGCGACCCTGAAACAGAAGTGGTATTGCCACGCATTGAAAGTGATTTTGTGGAGTTGATGTTGGCTACCGGAAAAGGGACTTTAAATGAATACGATTTAAAAGTTTCAAACCAAACTGCAGTAACTGTCATGTTGGTTGCCGAAGGTTATCCGGGCGATTATGCAAAAGGTAAAGTAATGACTGGATTTGATGACGTGAAAGATTCGTTGTTGTTTCATGCAGGAATCCAAAAGAATGAGCATGGAGATTTGGTAAGCAATGGTGGACGATTATTGGCCATTACCTCATTTGGTAACAACGTAAAAGAAGCCGTAACAAAATCGTTAACCAATGCCGAAAAAATACAATACGAAGGCAAGTACTACCGCAAGGATATTGGGTACGAGTTTTTGTAAATGTATATCAGTTTGTTTACCAGTAAAATTTTTAACGCAGAGGAGCGCAGAGAAAAGATAGAGGAGTTGGTCGCTAAAACGGGAGGTCGCAGAGTTAATTCCTTCGGAATTTTTAGTAATCAAACGATTTGAAAACAGCTCCGATACTCTTATTTACTCAATAGTCGTCACCCTACGTATGTAAAGTTTTTTAATGATACAACATAAAATAAAACGGGAGTTACTTATATCAATTACTCCCGTTTTTTTATTGCTTAACCAATTTATTACTTACCCATTGGTTATTGATAAAAAGCTGTATATTGTAAATGCCAGGTTTTAGCATGCTTACATCAATAGTATTGTTTTGTGGGCTATATGTATTAATTACCATCTGGCCCAAATTATTTATCACATTAACTTTATGAGTACCTGATGGTACATTAAAGTGTGTTTGTGCCGGGTTTGGATAAATATACGAGGTAAAAGCAACAAGCTCTTTATTGTTAATGCCGGTTACTTGGCCATCATTGCTGATAAAATATAAAAAGTTTTTTTGTGCTAATGGATTTACACTGCGATCGGTGATTTTTCCGATGAGGTAGACTCCATCATCAGTTTGTAACATGTCTTCAACCGTGTATCTATTATATAAGTTATTTTGGTCGAAAACAAAGTCTTTACGCCAAATAATATTTATCGAAGTGTCAAATTTATAAAGTATAAATTGATTACTGTCCCTACTAATGTTATGGAAGTTTAAATACGCAAAAACTGTATTTTGGGCTTCGTTAACACTGATAGCATTTTTCATCAGAGCGAAATTGGTATGAACTGATGAAAATGGATCTTCTAAATAATCCGTCAGTACAATACCTTTCTTTAGTGAAAAGTTATTTAGATCTAGTTTTCTTATGGCAAACTTCTCGATTGATTCAACTGAACCACTTTGCATAAACATAGAGTCACACGCAAAAATTTGGTATACATTATCGTTTTCTTGAGCTGTACCAATGTTAAATCTATTGTTTAACACCAGACTGTAGCCGGGTATATCATATTGATTGATAATATTAAAGCTGTCTGAACTTAACAGGTTTATTTCACCATATCTATTTGTTTCATGATTAAATGCAATAAGTGAATCGTTTCTATTAATTAACTTACCTAACGGATAACCATGTGTATCATCTTTCTCGCCATGTTCTATCTTTGTGTATAGTAAACTATCTTGGAGGTTTGTTTTTATAAAAAACGAACTTAAATCAGCATCATAACTTTGTATACCGCATTTGCCATAATAAATGTGCTCTTGTTTATAATCTAGTTTTTTAAGGTCAAATAATTTAGGCCAAATATCTTCGGAAAAGAACAACGGATAAGATTCTGTTTTTAAAGTCTGGTTATTTGTGTTTACTATTGTTTTGTAAACATAATAATCGCAATACGTAAATAAATATCCATCTATTCTTATTCCAATAACGGCAATTTGGCTATCGTTAAGTACCTCAATAATCTTGGGATATCTTAATTCTTCATTAATAAATGTAGTATCACCAATAATAGTTGTTGTGTATTTAGCCGATTGTTTGTTGATGGTAAGTAAAATAGGTACACACCTATTATCTGTTTTAATGGGAGAGTTGATTATATTGGTTGTGGCAACTATAATATTATTTCCGCTTTGTGTCAATGCCATACCCGAAAGAGTATCATCGCTTATGCTGTCTAAGTAATTTTTTTGACCTTTTACTTGGCTTAATAAAGCAAATGTAAAAAGTAATGATAATAAAAGCTTAAACATAAAATGGATATTAATTACTATTTAACAAAAATCTATAAAATTATGAATTAATAATATTGAATATTATTGTGTTGCAGGATCTGTAACAACCGTTGGTGTTGTGGATATTAAGTTGTATCTATGGCTAAAATACTCATCTCTGTTAATTCCATTTACTACAAAGGAGCCAAGTCTAACCGCTGCAAGTGGAATTGGTGTTGTGCCTCCTTGATAAACTTTATATCTTGAATGAACATGACAGTCTGCAAAAGTGTATCCAGGAAGCATTTTTATTAAATTATTATCAATAATAATCATTGCTTTACCTAGATAAAAGTTCATTTCATTTCCCATTATACATGGTAAATTTTCATGCAGTGATGTATTCCACTCGTTGTAACTATATATATCAGTTGAGTTTAATTTTGAATTTATATTATTATTTGTGTTGATTACATCTTTAGGTAAAACTATAGAGTATGTAGGGAAGACCAAATATACAATTTTTTTACCTGTTGGGCATGTAATTCTATTGTCACCATTCGCATTTTTTAATGTCAAGGCACTGTATGAAGAGTTGATTGCTTTTTCAAGTTCTTTGGCACCACCATAATGAAACCCTCTCCAAGCACCATGAATGTCTTGAAATACACCTGCTCTGCTTCCTCCAAAATCTAGAGGGGCAAAATAAGGCTGCTCACCACATGCGCCTCCGTTGTAATTAAACCTGTAACTGATGTTAGGATTGAAATATTGGTAATCATTTTCACCCATGTCACCTGTAATCCATATCGGGTTATAGTCTTTACGACCTACTATAATCGTAATGTTTAAATATTTATTAACGTCAAACTCCTCCTCAATAACGTCAATCATAATATACTTAATTGCTTTGTCCGGGTAGTTAACGCTTTCAAGAGAAGTATTAGCAAATGATTTAACCAAGCCAAAATATGTTTTAAGGTTTTGTTCTGTTAAAGAACTTGTTTCTGTTAAATTAATTCTATGAACAAATCTTTCATGTTCAACAGCAAATACGTTGGCATCCCCCATTTGGATATTTACAGCAGCTCTTAAATATATAATAGCAGAGTCTAATCTGAAAACCCCTGTTACTATGTTTGTTTCGCTATTGAACTTGGCACGGAGATTTTCTGATTTGAGAATAAAATCATTGGGCAAATAATCGATAGATTGACTTGCTGTTGTAAATGAGTTTTGATTTAATTGGGGCGTTAAGGTTGGTTCTTGAATTTGTTTTCTACAGCCTAAGCCTATTATAGCCGTAAGTGCAAGAAGTAGAAAATAGTTTTTTGTGTTCATAGTTGTTTTAAAAATTAGTAAATCAAATGTATCACCTAGAAAAAATCTAATAATGAGTAGAACTACGCTTTGTTTTCATATAATAAAACAGGTAAACTTGTTACTGTATAACTATGAAACCAATTATTGCGATTATTGATGATGACCCTGTTTATAGAAGTGTACTTTTAGACTTCTTTGAACGGAATGAGAGTACTTACCACTTGCAGGCATTTTCTGGGTGCAGAAGCTTTTTAAACTTTATTACGGCTAATCCGGATAGCAATTTTTCAATTGCCTTAGTTGATATTTATATGCCAATTACTAACGGTATAGAAACAATCGCATTTGGCAAAAAGTATGCTCCATTGGTAAAGTATATTGGTGTTAGTTCATTTTATTCTGAAGATATTAGAAAGTCACTACAACTCACTGGAGCAGTAGGCTACTGTTCAAAAAAATTGGAAGACGTTTTAAAATGTGTTCAGGAGGTTTTGAATAACAACATTTTTTTTAGTGAGTTTAATGACTTACCTAATAAGAAAGATGATTACAACGAAAACCTGACCCAGTTAGACTCGAGTGAAATAAGTTTGATAATTGAAATTGTTAAAGGATTTACAAGTAAAGAAATAGCTAACAAGTTTAATATAAGCCATAGAACCATTGAAGGACGTAGAAGTAGAATCATTCAAAAACTTGGATTAAAAAATGAAATTGCTTTGGTTGTATGGGCAATAGATAATGGACTTTAGTTGTCATGTATTTTATTGCGCTCATTTTAAGACCAGTTTTGGTTATAAAGATTTGCCAATTTGATGCTGTATTTAAGTTCAAATGCGTTATGATCAAGCTGTTTATTACACTTACTTGAGTAGATATCATGTGTTCTTTTGCTGATCTCAATCGATTCTAGCATAGTAGAATGAAGAGTACATGCTGAATTGAATATTTGCAAATTGTCTTAATATCAATTAACCTTGCGTTATACAATTATCCATTATGAATAAATTATTTATCCTAATAGTGTTTTTATTTTCTTGCTCGGTATCACTTTTTGCTGCTAATGGTGATACTACCCAAGTAAATGTATTTAATAAATTTCATATGTCGCGCTATGGCAACTTTGATCAAAAGGCCAAAATGCCTGCAAATAAAACCTTTCAGCGTGTGTGGTTAAAATACACTTTAGGTTGTTTAAGCAATGGCCAGTGCGAGTGGGATTATACCATTAAGTTATTTTTACGTGAGCATACTGGTAAAAATGATTCTACTTTACAGCAAGCGCCCTATTTAAAAGTAAACAATACGGCCAAAGATTCTGTGGTTTATTCATTAGATACCACGTGGAGAAATGTATATAATGTATTAACCAAACAAACAGATTCTTTAGCATCAACTTCATTTGCCATTACTTTGTTTGGTGATAGTTTAACTCCGTTAAACGTAACGCAAACCATTATTGGGTTTCCTGTAAATTACTGGCGTGTAAGTTTTGATACCACAGGTGCCCGCAAGGATTCTGTTTTTGTTGGTGGAGGAGGTATTATTCGCCAAAAGTTTACTCCATACTACCGTGTATTTGAAGTAGTGAATAATTTAGAAATGGGCCGTTTTATTTCGCCCTATGCAAAGTCGTTTCCAAAAAGTTTTCAATATGATTACATCTATGATGTAACAGATTATGCCTACCTGTTAACAGATTCGGCTGAGTTTAGAATTGAGTACCAAGGTTATTCTTATGGCTTTACAGCCAATTGGGACATGATATTTGTAGAGGGTACACCTGCTCGAGAAGTGGTTAAAATAGAAAATATTTATAATGGTGGATTTAATTATGGTCAGGCTACATCTATAGAAGCAGCACTTAGTCAAAAATCATTTACCGTACCGGCAGATGCAGTGGCTACCAAAGCACGCATTATCATAACTGGACATGGTGCTGATAACAGCGAAGGTTGTGCGGAGTTTTGTGCTAAAAAAATGTACTTAAAACACAACGGTGCGCAAGTAGCAGATCAATTGGTATGGAAAGATGACTGCGGTAGTAATCCAATTCCAGCACAACCAGGTACTTGGGTTTATAACCGCTCAAATTGGTGTCCTGGTGAGAAGATAAGAAACTACGATTACATGTTAAACGTAACCTCGGGTAGCACACACACAATTGATTTAGACATGGAGCAGTTTACGGCAAATGGTGGGGCCAGCTATAATATTAGTTTACAATTAATACACTATAAATCACAAAAGTTTGAAAACGATGCTGCGGTAGAAGACATCATCGCACCTTCAAAAAATTACTTGTATAACCGCATCAATCCAATTTGCGATAACGCAAAATTTGTACTTAAAAATTGGGGGAGTAAAAATTTAACTTCTGCAGAAATTTCATATCAAATTGGTAGCAACGAAGCGCAGAAATTGAATTGGACAGGTGAATTACCATTTGAAAAAGAAACCATTGTAACCATTCCATATTTACAATGGCCAAGTAATTTAACCGATCGTACATTTAAAGTATGGGTAAGTAAGGTAAACGGCATAACCACAGATGAAAATATGCACAACAATGTAATGCACAGTAAATTTGATTTACCTGTTACTTTGCCAAGTAAGTTTGTTGTTCAAACATTAACCAATAACCTACCCTCGCAAAACAGCTATACCATTACAGATGGTTACGGTAACTTGGTGGCATCAAAAACATATACAGCGGCCAACACGTTACACCGAGATACCATTAATTTAGGATTTGGCTGTTACACCTTTAAGTTTATTGATACAGAAGGAAACGGTTTAGCATGGTGGGCTGCACAATCAGACGGAACAGGCTCTTTGCGTATACAAAATGTAGGAAGTCCAATTCAAATATTTAAAACCTTCACTACTGATTTTGGTTCTTTCCAACAGCTTAATTTTAGAGTACAACATGCGGTAGGTGTTGAAGAGGAATTGTTGAACAGTGATGCTGTTAAATTATATCCTAATCCGGCAAACAATTTAGTTACTATTGAAGGCATGGATGTTTTAAAAGCAGAATTAACCGATGCTTCTGGTAAAGTCATTTCAACTTTTCATCATCCAGTTTCAGGCCTTGACATATCAAATATTCCTGCTGGAATTTATTTTATAAAACTTACCAGTAGCAATAGGCAATCTGTTGTGAAAAAACTAAGTATAATAAAGTAATATATTTTATAAAAGGATTATCAAACGGCATCAACCTAAAAAAGTTGATGCCGTTTTTTGTAATGCAGCTTATATTGCAGCATGATAGTTTCTAAAGGCAGTTACGTGAACATCCATACCCACAATAAACCATCAGCAAACGAGCTGGTGGTGCGAAATGCCTATTTAAAGCTAAGTGCACCGCAAGTATCTCAATTGCCTTATATGGTTTCAGTAGGATTGCATCCTTGGCACCTCCATAAGTATAACTTAACAACCTGCACAGATTTGTTAATGGATGTGGTAAATTTAAACAATGTATTTACTGTTGGCGAAATTGGCATTGATAGGGCAATTGATGTTCCTGTATCAACCCAAATACAGTATTTTGAAGCGCAATTAAACATTGCACGTGCGGTGCAAAAACCAGTTATTATTCATGCTGTTAAAAGCTACAGCGATTTGATGCCCTTTTTAAAGAAGTCAAAAGTTCCCTTTATTTTTCATGGCTTTAAGGGCAATATTCAGCAGGCTAAAGAAATTTTAAAGTACAACGCGTACCTCTCATTTGGTAAAAGTTTGCTTGAAGAAAAACACCGCGAAGTTTTGGCGCAAATTCCAAATGATAGATTTTTGTTGGAAACAGATGTGGCTAAAATGAGTATCAACCAAATTTATGATTTAGCCGCAATGGCAAAAGCGATTGAGGTGGATGAGCTAAAGTCTATTGTATTTAATACATTTGCCGCAATAACTAAATAAGTAGTAACGGTTGCGTATGAAAGAAATAAAACCTTGGATGGGAAGAACCCAATTGTTGTTGGGTGAAGATAAATTAAGCAGGCTTATTAATTCCAATGTATTGGTGGTTGGTTTAGGTGGAGTAGGAGGTATAGCTGCCGAAATGATTGCACGTGCAGGTGTTGGTAAAATGACCATTGTTGATGCAGACACAGTGGATCCCACAAACCGTAACAGACAAATACCAGCTCTACAAAGTACTGAGGGTGTTTTAAAAACAGATGTCCTAAAAGCTCGCTTGTTAGATATTAATCCTGATTTAGAATTAACCGTTATTCCCGAGTATTTTAGGGATGAGTTAACCCATAAAATATTGGATGAAGGTAATTTTGACTATGCATTAGATTGTATTGATACATTGAGTCCTAAGGTATTTTTTATTAAGGCATGCATTGATAGGAGAATACCACTGGTAAGCAGTATGGGGGCAGGTAACAAAGTAGATCCAACACAGGTTAGGGTTGATGATATATCAAAAAGTTACAATTGTAAATTGGCTAAGTACACACGTAAATATTTGCATAAGTTTGGTATACGTAAAGGTGTAAAAGTTGTATTTAGTGCCGAAGAGGCTCAGCAATATATGGGTGTAACCATGGTTGGTGCACGCAATAAAAAATCGGCTCCGGGTACCATCAGTTATTTACCAGCTGTGTTTGGTTGCACAGTGGCTAGTGTTGCCATCAGAGATTTGTATAACAGGAAGTAGAAGCGATAAGGGAACAAAGCTTCTTCGTGCTCGAAGTGCAAACAGCATCAGATTAACTATGCCCTACTACCAAACACCATAAATCTACAAAAAATCAGACTACCTATAAACAAGATACCCACCAACAAAAATTATCGGTGTTATTTGTAAGCCAAATCACCATATTTGCTGGCAGAAAATAAATAAACCACATACTAAATGACAAAAATAAAAGTAGCCAATCCGGTTGTTGAGTTGGATGGCGATGAAATGACCCGCATTATCTGGAAATTTATTAAAGATAAATTGATTTTACCTTACCTTGATTTAGATATTAAGTACTACGATTTAGGAATGGAACATCGCGATGCTACAAACGATCAAGTAACGATTGATGCTGCTGAAGCGATAAAGAAATATAATGTTGGTATTAAGTGTGCCACCATCACTCCTGATGAGGAGCGTGTTAAAGAATTTAGCTTAAAACAAATGTGGAAATCTCCAAATGGAACCATTCGTAATATTTTAGATGGTACTGTTTTTCGTGAGCCAATTGTTTGTAGTAATGTACCTCGTTTGGTGCCTAATTGGACTGCCCCAATTTGTATTGGCCGTCATGCTTTTGGAGACCAATACCGTGCAACCGATTTTGTTACCAAAGGGAAAGGTAAGTTAACCATCAAGTTTGAAGGCGAAGACGGACAAGTAATTGAACATGAAGTATACAATTTTAAAGGTGATGGCGTGGCATTGGCTATGTATAATACTGAAGATAGTATTCGTGGTTTTGCCCACTCATGTTTTAACCAAGCATTAACCAAAAAATGGCCTTTATATTTATCAACTAAAAACACCATCTTAAAAAAATATGATGGAAGGTTTAAAGATATCTTCGAGGAGATTTACCAATCCGATTACCAAGCTAAATTTTTAGAAGCAGGCATTGTATACGAGCACCGTTTAATTGATGACATGGTTGCAAGTGCTTTAAAATGGCATGGTAATTTTGTTTGGGCTTGTAAAAACTACGATGGTGATGTACAATCGGATACTGTTGCACAAGGTTTTGGTTCATTAGGTTTAATGACATCTGTTTTGGTAACTCCTGATGGAAAAACAATGGAATCAGAAGCTGCACACGGAACGGTTACGCGCCATTTTCGCGATCACCAAGCGGGTAAATCAACCTCAACCAATCCAATTGCCTCTATCTTTGCATGGACACGCGGCTTAGAGTTTCGCGGTAAATTAGATGGTAACAAAGAGTTGGTTAACTTCTGTCAGGCTTTAGAGCAGGTTTGTGTTGAAACTGTAGAGAGTGGTAAAATGACTAAAGATTTAGCCGTTTGTTTGCATGGTAATAAAGTAAACCATGGCGAACATTATTTATACACCCAAGAGTTTTTAGATGCATTAGATGTGAATTTGAAAGTGAAATTGGGTAAATAGCAGTATGTATTTATTAGACTAAATCCTCACATCAAAATTGGTGTGGGGATTTTTTATGCATCAAACCATTGGTATAAAAATATACATTTGTACTTCATATTATATTCGGTTTAGGTATGCGCATGCTAAAAATATTTACCATAATAGTTACAGTATTTACCTTGCTGGCTTGCAATGCAACAAGGGTAGTAAAGCCGCTAGCAGCAGGAGAAAAACAATTGGGAGCTGGCTTGGGTGGTGCATTAATTAAATTTGTTGGCGTGCCTATGCCATTGCCATTAACCAACGTTTATGGTGCATACGGTTTAAATGATAAAACCACGGTATTCGGATCCTTGCATACAACAGCATTCATGTTTGGCGTTTTGCAAACAGATATTGGTATTACGCAGCAGGTACTTAAGCAAAAAAAATACATACCTGGAATGAGTGTAAGCCCCATTGTTAATTTATTGGTTGATAGATGGGACAAAAATTTTAGCATGTATCCACAGTTAGACTTAAATGCCTATTGGAATTATGGTAAAAAACAGCATCTTATTTATACAACAGTAAACAATTGGTACGAGTTAAGAAATACAAAGGCCCACAACGAAAAACAACCTACGCATTGGCTTCCAAGTATTGGCATAGGACATCAATGGTTTGGTAATAAACTAAACTGGCAATTAGAAGCCAAATACATTGCTCCTAACCAACCCAACAAAAACATTGTAGTGGATTACATTGGATTGGGCGATCAAGGAACTTTTGGTTTGTATATTGGCGTGAGTCGTAAATTTTAAAATCATGAAAAAAGAAATTACTGTTTTATTTTTATTGATGGCAGCATTAACCTCCTGCTTAAGGTTAGATAGCCAATTGTTTAATAGCGAAGAGTTAAGTGAATACAAGTTTGAGTTGTATACAGGAAATAGAGAATTAGGAACTTTACCTGCAATTTATGCTGTTGCAGATAGCATGCGTCATTTGGTAACTTTCACCTCAAACAGTAGCGAAGGAGCCGCCAAGTTGTATGGGGTTTACCTGGGTGATATACAGCATATAGCAACAGATACGGTTATTTTATATTGCCATGGAAACGCAAAACACATGGATAATTATTGGAACAGAGCAAAGTTATTGGCTCATGTGGGTGGCAAGCATCGTTTTGGTGTGCTGATGTTTGATTACCGCGGTTATGGAATGAGTGAAGGGAAATCATCTGAAAAAAATATGTATGCTGATGCCGATGCAGCTTTAAAATGGTTGCAAAGCAAAGGTTTAACGTCAAGTCGCTTAATTGTTTATGGTTACAGTTTGGGAAGTGCACCAAGTACTGAAGTAGCTTCAAGCACCTATACTTTACAGCCCATTCAGTTATTATTAGAAGCGCCTTTTGCCTCATCTGAAGTTATGGTACAAGATGGAAGTAAACTGGCCTTACCTGGTAGCTACTTTACCAGTGCTAAAATTAATAATGCCGATAAGATTAAGCAAGTAAAAATCCCATTCATGTGGATGCATGGTACGGCCGATTCGTTTTTAAGCATACAAACCCATGGAGAGGTATTATATAAAAATTATGTTGGAGCAAAAGGGGAGGCATACCGCATAGCTGGAGCCGAGCATGGTGATTTACCTTTGGTTTTTGGTTACAACAACTACGTAAACGCGATTTATGATTTTATAACGAAATAATGGAGCTTAAGCCAACACATATTGCACAAGAAATAAAGTTAAAAGTACTTCGCTTAATAGCGCAAAAAGAGCAGCTTTTAAAGCAGATTCAATTGATAACAGCAGATAATAATCTGCTTAAATCTGAAATTCAGCAACAAAAAAATACCATACAAACTTTACAAACACAAAATAAAATCGTTAAACTTGCTGAAACACTTCCCTCAACCAGTAATGATAGACAAGAGTTTAAAAAACAACTCAACGTGTATATCAAACAAATTGATGAGTGTATTCGGTTGTTAAGCGAATAAAACTTGCTTACGTTGAAAGAATTATCCATAAAAGTGAATATAGCCGACCGCTATTACCCGCTCAAAGTAACCGCTGAGCAGGAAGAAGTAGTGAGACAAGCGGCAAAGCTTATTAACGGGAAACTTAAAGCTTTACAGCAAGAGTTTGATGTTAAAGATAAGCAGGACATGCTCAGTATGACAATACTTGAGTTAGCCACTCAGTTAATAACCTTGCAAAGCAAGCATGTTATTGAAGATGACGGTCTTAATGCGCAGTTACAAGAATTGCGTACACTTTTAAAAGATGTTTCCATTTAACGCCTGCAGGCTTGGTCCTTAACACCAATTTTATCACATTTAAACGTTAATAAATTATGGATGGATTAGTAATTATTGTTGCAATGATTGCTTTGGCTGGAGGTGCGGTGATAATGTATGTGGTTAACCAAAATATGCTGAAGAAAAAATCGGCAGATATGCTAAAGGATGCTGAAGCAAAAGGTGAACTACTATTAAAAAATCGTCAACTAGAAGCTAAAGAAAAGTTCTTGCAGCTAAAGACTGAACATGAAAAAGAAGTAAGTCAGCGCAATCAACAAATTGCACAACAAGAAAACAAGCTTAAACAAAAGGAGCAAACGCTCAATCAAAAAATTGAACAAACTCAGCGTAAAGATGCGGAATTGGATCAAGTAAAAGAGACCATGCAGCGTCAGCAAGAGGTGCTTAACCAAAAGAAAGAAGATTTAGAAAAACAAATTGGTGGCCAAGTAAAACAGTTAGAAAAAATTGCTGGTTTAACGGCTGAAGAAGCCAAAAAACAGTTGGTTGAGACGTTAACCAATGAAGCCCGCACTGATGCAATGACCTACATCAAGGATATTGTAGACGAGGCAAAGCTAACAGCTGGTAAAGAAGCCAAAAAGGTAATTCTCAATAGCATTCAACGTACAGCAGCAGAGCATGCCATCGAAAATTCGGTATCCGTATTTAATATTGATAGTGATGAAATGAAAGGCCGTATTATTGGTCGTGAAGGCCGAAATATACGTGCGTTAGAGAGCGCAACTGGAGTAGAAATTATTGTTGATGATACCCCTGAAGCCATCATTCTTTCTTGTTTTGATCCAATCAGACGTGAAATAGCCCGTTTAAGTTTACACCGTTTGGTGCAAGATGGACGTATTCATCCTGCTCGTATTGAAGAGGTTGTTGCTAAAACACGTAAGCAATTAGAAGAAGAAATTGTTGAGATAGGTGAGCGTACTTGCATTGATCTTGGTATACATGGTTTACATCCAGAGTTAATTCGTATGGTGGGCCGTATGCGCTATCGCAGTAGCTACGGACAAAACCTTTTACAACACAGCCGCGAGGTTGCTCATTTATGTGCAACTATGGCTGCCGAGTTAGGCTTAAACGTAAAGTTAGCTAAACGCGCAGGTTTATTGCATGATATCGGAAAAGTGCCAGATGATGATGCGGAAACTCCGCATGCATTATTGGGTATGAAATTGGCCGAAAAATACAAAGAACATCCTGAAGTTGTGAATGCAATTGGTGCGCATCATGATGAAATTGAGATGACATCTATATTGTCTCCAATTATTCAAGCTTGTGATGCGATTTCGGGATCTCGTCCTGGTGCACGTAGAGAAGATAGTGAAAACTACATGAAACGTTTACGCGATTTGGAAAACATTGCCTTAAGTTACAACGGTGTTGAAAAAGCATATGCAATTCAAGCTGGACGTGAATTACGTGTAATGGTTGAATCAGAAAAAGTAAGCGACCAGCAAGCTGATATCATTTCTATTGAAATGAGTCAACGTATCCAAAAAGAAATGACTTATCCGGGACAAATTAAAATCACGGTTATCCGCGAAAAAAGGTCAGTTAACTTCGCTAAATAAAATAACTAGACTGTTTGTTATAAAAAAATGCCTCACAATTGTGGGGCATTTTTTATTCTCTTATTCAATAACCAATACTAAATCCATGCTTTAGCAAGCGAATTTAAATACTAATTATTTTGGTCTTTAAAATACTTTTTATTGATGTCGTTTGCAACCAAATAAAAGCCTTGAAGTACCGAGATAAATGCCAGTTTATTATAATGTGCTGCGGCATCAAAATAAAAATGAATGAGGTGTAGCTGCGCACGCGTCATTCCGCAGGCATAACATGGCTTATCAAATAATAAAACGGAAATGCACATAGATTGTCCTTCATCAAAATAACTTGTAGGTAAAAGTAGCAGTGTAAATCCTATTGAGGTAATAACACCAATTACAAAAAAGCCTTTTTTATTGGTTTATTTTTACGGTTGTAAACTCGCCTTTCTTAAGCACAGCAACAACAGGAATCTCTTGTTGGCCGTCCCTTAAAATAATATTTGCAGTGCATGGAGCCGAGTTTCCCTCGCTTATAGCAGTAATTGTAATTGTACTCCATTTGTTTTTAATTGGAACAACAACTGTTTTCTTTTGGTTGGTGATTATGAATTTATCGAGTACCTGTTCTCCATTTATTTGAATACTGATTTCATCTTTGTCTTCCTTTTGACCATCCCATATATCAATGATAATTTCTGAAGATTTCCAAGTTAAATTCAGTGATTCATTATTTTTAAGTAGGTTATTATTAGTCCTGTTTTTTAGTTCATTCACCTTACGCTTGGCTAAGGCTAACGAGTCAGGGTTTTTTATCTTTTTTGATGTAAGTAATTCATCTGCTAATTGATTTACATAGTCAGCACTTATTAAATACATGTACCCATCAGCACACTTTTTTCCGGAGCTAAATTTCCCTGAAAATGCGCCTTGTATGATGCTTTTATCCTTAACGGTTTTTATTCGCGCGTTTTTAACTTCAATAAAACAAAATGTGCTTAAGTCGGCCTGAGATTTAGAACTCACATTACCCAATTCTTTAAATGAAATTGTTTTTTTATCCGCACTTATAATGCCTTCTATTTTAGATAATGTTCTATCTGTACCGTATATATCACTTAATGATGTGCCTTGAATGGATCCTCCTGATAGTTCTTTAAAGTTTAGCTTAAATGTAATGAGCGTTTTATCGGATAATTGTAGTGTGCCAATGAATTCTTGATTTTTAACTTCCTGACTAATAAGGGTGTTATGTATGAAAAATGAGAATAGGAGTATTAGGTATTGTTTCATTCATTTTTTATTATACATTCGATATTAACATTATTAAACTAAATTATGAAAAAAATTAAATTAGCATTAGTTGCTGTTGTAGCAACAATCATCATTACAGGAGGATCAGTTTATGCTTCATTCCCTGTTAAAAACGAGGTTAAAACAGAACAAATCTCAAACAGTACGTCAACTCAAAATTCCGAGTTAAAAACACTTGAGAAATCATCTGTAGAAAAAGTTTCAGCTAAGCCTGCAAAAACACAAGGCGACAATGACAAGTTAACTACAATTTTGTTGTGGTTATTCTTAGGGAGCTTTGCAGCACACAGATGGTACGCGGGAAAACCTGCAGGGATGAACATATTGTACATCATTACATTTGGTGGTTTCGGTATTTGGGCTTTAGTTGATTTAATAAATATCTTAACAGATAAATTCTAATCGATATATTAGACCAATTTAAAAGGTTGCTTTTGGAAACAGAAGCAACCTTTTTTGTATCCTATTATCATCATTATAAATACCAGATAATATTTATTAATATTGTATTACAACTATTTATTAATTAGATGGTTTTACTTATAACCTAACCCAAAATTACTTGAGGTATTTATTACTCATATTATCAATTGGTTTTTCATTTGTT
>CANLLM010000041.1 GCA_947491825.1 Bacteroidota bacterium | reverse complement strand
GCTCTTTGCTAATTGTTTTACACTCGTGCTTTAATAAGCTGTCGGCATTTTCGCCTAATAATTCAACTATGTTGCTCATGTTACTTGATATATTATGTTTGCAAACATAAACTTTTTTTACAAACTCAAGTTATGATAAAGGTAAAGTTGATTGAAACAGCCGAAGAGCTAAATGAAGCTCATAAAATTCGCAAAGAGGTATTTGTAATTGAGCAAAATTGCCCTGAGGACATTGAGTGGGAGTTCGAGGAAGAGAGCCATCATTATGTTGCGCTGATTGATCATATTGCAGTAGGCACAGCCCGCTGGCGCCAAACCGAAAAAGGATACAAATTAGAGCGATTTGCTGTAACAAAAGAATATAGAAACCAACAAGTTGGGGCAGCCTTATTAATACGAATTATTGCGGATGTGCCCAAAGACGAAAAACCAGTATACTTACATGCACAACTCGCAGCCAAAAACTTTTACCTGCGCCACGGCTTGTTGCCCAAAGGAGAACACTTTTGGGAAGGGGGCATTGAACATGTGAAAATGTATGTGAGGTAATTATTGTATGGTATACCTTAAACTAAATCCACCGCTGGTAATAATGGTTGGAAATTGGTTTGATGTTGCTGGATTAGTTTGTCGTCTGTCGTAGAAAATACGTAACATCAATTTCTCGTTAATCATATACTCTATGGTTGGACGAATTGATATCACTGTTTGTCCTAATACAGGATCATTACTTGGTCTGTCTAAGTTACGCACTTTGGTTACTTGCTCACGTATACTGAAATCAAACCTAAAATTTACATCATTTTTTAACACCAATGTTCTGCCCCCGCGTAGGAACGGAATGCGCAACTTTTGCGTACGGTAGCCTGTGCCAAATACAAACTCACTTCCTTTTTGCTCGCTCAACTGTCCGTTGGTTAAAGCAAAATTCAAACTGCGATCGCGTTTGTACTCAAACTTAGCTGTTAAATTATTTACCAAGGTAACATCAATACCTATAAAAGGACCCCAACGCTCAACTATACTTATACTTCGTATTTGGTACTGCGCGCTGTAATCTCCATTAAGATTGGTTGAAGCTGTATCTGTAATGGTTTGGAATGATGCCACAGAATAGGTAGAAGTATATGCGTGGTTAATGGTTACATTACTTGCATATTCTTTAATTTTTTCGATGCGGGTTAAACCAGTGTAGGTAACACGCCAATTCGGAACAGGAATTTGAGGAAAGGCGGATAAAGCAGCACTTTTAGGGTCTTGACCTGAATAAGCAGATAAAAATGCAGGAATAAGCACTTCTTGTGCATTGCGGCTATAACCAATAGGAAAACCATTACTATCAAGCCCTAAGCCCGGACGTTTTGTATCCTGGGACAAACGCTCGGCAATGATTTTACGGTTATCCTGAAATTGATTAAACACTTCAGAGGTTCCATCCGATAATTCTTTAGAGAATGTAGTTGCAAAAATATTATAAGTTAATGAGTATGCTCCCGACTCAACCAAAGGACCCACATCTCGTTGTGTATCCAATACAGAATCGAATCGAAACAACGATTGTTGTGCACGTGATTGTTGCTTTGATACATTTAACTCAACCCTAAAATCTTGAATAGGTTCAAGTGTTGCACGACCTGTAATATTCTCTCTAAAATCTGTGATATAGTAACTACTTACTCGGGTATCTTTTGTTAACCAACCTTTTTGGCTGGCCTGAAAACGGTATTCAGGATCTTGCATAGCTAGTAAAAAATCAAAACCGGGTGCACCCAAATCAAAATCCTGACCTATGTATTGTGGCTTGGCATTGAACCCTGGCAATACCATACCATTATTTATTGTATGCTGGTAAGTTACGTTTTTGGTACTGGTTAATAAACGTAAAGCAAACTTCATAGCAGGATTTAACTTGGGAGCTGGCTTCTCTTCTTTCTCTTCGGCCTCTTGTTTAATTTCTTTTCCGTTCTTGTCTTTTTTTACGGCCAGCTTCTTTTTAGGTTTTGGTTTTTTAGGAGTAGCAGGAGCCTTTGACCCCCCTGGATTATTCAGTTCGCGCAAAATGGCAAACTTATTATACAACATAATTAAGTTAAGGTTGGCATTCCAAGTTTGGACGCGTGAATTTTGAATGGTATTTCCTAAACTATCTGCAGCTGGTGGTGCTTGTTTCCATTGGAAATTTGCAGTGTAATTATACGTTAAGTTTGTCCAACTAAATAATTGAATTTTATTAATAGGTATGGCATAGTTTAAACGCATTACTTGATCAAACTGAGTTAATCGTCCGCCATTCCTGAAATTATTCCACATGCTATCTTGCTTTTGCGGAGTGCTTTCATCAATTCTCCCAATTGGCTCATCAATACGAGCCATTGCGGTTGAGTTATAATCTAGTTTTAAACCCTTGGTAATGTCATACCTAAAATCATAATACCTATTGGTGGTAAACAATTTATCAAACAAAGTAGGTATAAGGGTATTTGGGTTATCATTGTTTCGGTTAATGGTAACTCCGTATCTTCTGTCGGCCTCCATACGAGCTCCCCAAGATGCCGGTTTAAAATTAAGGTTAAAGTCTTTAATCAGTTGTAGTTGTTTTGATTTGATTATTTCTTTAAACGGCTCCCATGGTTTTGTTGCGAAATTATAAGTGTACGCTACCATACCACGGTAATTCTGCAAAATATAATACTCTATAGACTGATTGCGTCTATATGTTTCGGTATAGGCATATGTAAATGTTAGGTTTTCTATATCGTAGAAATGTTGTTTACCTGTACCCGTTCTATTTTTACGGATATTGGTAAAGTTAACGCTTCGCCTGGTCGTATAATCGTCTGCAGCTCGGCTAATCCTATCGACATAAGCCGGGTTGGTGCTCTCTTCTATTTCTTTTTGCAATTTGACATCAGGGTTTAGCGGATTATAAAATGGCCGAATTGTGGTATTGCCATAAGACAAAAACATTGGAATTGACAAGCCAAAGTTTTTAGGGAAGAATTTACCTAACTCAAAATTACTTTGTAAATCATAATTGTATTGATCATTTAAACTGCGCTCATTTAATTTTTTATCTATTCCACCCCAACCAACCGTAGAGATACTGCCTGTAAATTGTAAGTTTCCAAAATCGGCTAATTTAGCCAATACCCTTCCGGTAGCAGCCCATCCGCCTTGGTTACTAAACTCGGTCATGCGCAATTCATTAAACCAAACCTCGGCACATTTAGGCATAGCATCGTCATTATCTATACCCGGCTTTGCTTTAGGATTGCGTATACCAACCATGACCACGCGTGCCTGACTTAAATCTGGCAAACCTACAACGCGGTATATACCATTACCCCCTTGTCGCTCATATACCGCTGTAAACGGATAGTTAGCATTGGTACGGGCAATTTTTGTATTGATTAGCTCTTCAATCGTTATGGTCATTTCATTTGTTGATGGCCAAATATCATTTGCATTTGCAGTTGGCGGAACCGTGACCTTTAAGGGCATTTCAAACTCATAATAGTTACTAGTTAAATCTGTTCCTACACGAATAAATGCATGCACATCATCATCTCGCAAGGCATCGTTAATGCCTTCAGCATGAATAAACATGCGCAACTTTCCGTAACGTCTTAAATCTGTACTAATGGTTTTAAATGCTCCACGTGCATCACCATCGCGCAAATCGCAAACAAGCACTGATAGTGATTGCTCATTTTGTTGAACTGCCTGCGGAGAACTAAAATCAATTTCGCGCTGAATACCTGGAGGTGTCACATATTTTATTGGAGAACGGGCACTGTTTTTTTCTAAGTTAACTGTTGATACCACAAACTGGGTTCTGTCTGTATTATCATTTGGAATGTTTTCTCTACCTGCTTCTAAATTACCCAAGTATTTGCGCCAATCAGCACGTACCAATTGGAAATAAGCAAAACGAAGTATCATATCATCATTAAAACCGCGCATGAACATACGCATGAAACGTATGGATTTAAAATCATAAATCTGACCCACTTTTTTCTCGTATTCACGCACTGGAATTTTTAACTGATACCAAGTAATTTCGCGTGTGCTGCCATTTTTAAGTGTGGCTAACCTACGCACACTATCCGTTACATAATTTTGCCCAACAGCCAAACGATTTTTACTGATGTCTATTTTGTATTGGTAGTATTCTTCAATATCATTTAAAGTAAAATCACGATTGATGTCTTCGTTATCGGGGGTATTGGTAGCTGTTACTGGGTAAGTCTCTGGCGATTGGTCAATGGTTGGTGAATTACCTTGGTGACGATTGAAACGTTTGTAGCGATCGAGAATAGCCGTTTTCGAATTATCATAAGGAGTACTTAAATAATAGCTGTAATTATCGTTTGACGGGTCGATTAATGCATTTTGATAGGCTATACTAGTTGTGCCATAACGCTGGGCAACTTTTTGAAGATAGGCCGTATCAAACCAAGCACGTTCACCATCATCATTAAAACCATCCAACCCCACATCTTGTTGTTGCCTAATTGCAGGTTCTGCATCAAAGGCAAAATTAATTACTGGCTTACGCGGCACACGCCCCCAAATGGTACTATCCATATATAAATTATCAGCCTCTGTTCTTGGTAAACCATTCTCAGCCGATCTGCGGTTATCGCGTAAAATATCTTCAGATATGTTACCTAAATTTAAATAAAATGAACCTTGGTTTGATGCATCATTTTTACAAGCATAAGGGTCCATCATCCACACTTCAACATAATCAATATTAGTGGCTTCAAAATCATTTTGATCTATCTTACGCATTATTCCACCCCATTTGGTAGTTGGGTTAGCAATGCTACCATCTTCCTTCAACTCATCCACATTGTAGTTATACGGACCTCTATCTTTAGGGTAAAATGCTAAATCTAAAGTTGAAACATTACTTGGCAATCCGGGTTGCTGTTGACGTTCGGGAAATATCTCTTTCAAATCAACCTCACGTACACAATCATTACTTAATTGTTCATCGTCATCTTTTATGTGTTGTGGGGTAAAGTTGTCTTCACGATAAAATGTAGTTGCAATATTGTACCAAGCAAAATTGGCTCGTTTAAAACCATACTCTAAACTATTTAAAGTGTTACCTTCAGGAAATAAATCAGATTGCCCTTGTGGTGTTGAGGCTAACGTCCAGCTTAATGCGGGTGAACGCAAATCAAAGGGTGTTTCACTGCCTTCAAAATCATCTAAATAAGCTGTGCCGTTTTGGGCCAATGCACCTTGCACACCAGGAATCAATTGAGCAAACTCGCCACTAACTGTAATGGTTGATATTTCTTTGGTTTCAATAAATGGAAGTTTATCAACTAACTTGGTTAAGAATCTTGAATCGCGTTTATAAGAGCCATCAAGACCAACAATCATATTTGAAATGGGTTCTTCACCAATATTAACTTTTGGTGTTAAAGGCCTTTCGTTAAGGTATAAAAATGTACCCCCCAATAATAAATCTTTATTGTATTTATAGTCGAAACGACTACCCAAAAGTGATTTTTGTTGAACACTAAACAAGGAGTTACTTTCTGATGAAACTTTAATGGAAGCACCCGAATTAAGTAAGCTGGTGTTTAATATTTTTACGCGACCTAAATTGTAATCAACAACAAAATCTGTGTTTTCTGCAAGCGGTGCTCCATTGGCAGTAACTTTAACTGATCCACGCGGAATATTGGTGCTATTCAGTGATATTTCGTTGCTTGATGAGCCTTGATATGTACCACGTAAAAAGAATTTATTGTATTGCGGTAATTGTAAAGCTGCAAATCGAGTTGAATCATATAACTCATAAAAAGAATAATACCGAGCACGGTCTTTATTGTTAATGAACTTAGACGTTAAATACGCTCCAAATGGCTCAACCACGGGAAAAATAACGCGGCCTTGCATCGCATTAATAGTCACGCCATCAATGTAATCGAAAATACCATCGGGGGCTCGTTCTTGCTGGGTGTTTAAATTATCGAGATTTAATGCAGTGATTAATGGCACACCCGTTAGTAAAGGCTCATTTTGTTGAGGAATGTAATTGAGGTCGGCACCTGACGGGTCATCGGCATACACCACATTTAATTTAAAATCTTTGGGTTGAATATTAAACGTACCTAATGCATAAATATTTTTCATCATCAAATCCCACATTGGTAAATCGGGGCGCTGCGATGGACCTTTGAGCATTTTGGTATACAACACATTTGGCACATCTGGATTTGGAGGTAAGTCTGTTGTGAACTCGCCTACTTTAAAATATCGGCCATCTAAAGTGTATTCAAAAGCTACACATAAAACCTCATCACTATTTAGGGCACTATTTAACGAGATGTAACCTAAACGGCTATTTATGGCGTATTCACTAGGGCTTAACAATCGCGCGTAATTAATCATTTGAAATTGCGATATGGCCTGTAAGTTGGTGGTATTTTGATGACGGGCTAATTGATTTTGTATTTGGAATGATTGACGCAATAATGCGGTATCAGGATTTAATCCTTGACCACTTAAATAACCATACAAATTATTGGAGCTATTACCAGGGAAAGTATCATTTGGATTAGGATTGAGTTCCCAATATTTATTATTCCGTTTACCTGCTTCACCCAAATCACTAAAGCCAATTACATCACGCGCGTTGTCAAAAACCCCAGTACGATTAGTAACCCAAACCTCCACACGATTAATAACTACAGGAGATGAAATGATAGGTAAATTGCCCAACCAAGCATCATAGTTGTCTCTAAAATACTGAGCCAAGAAATAATGCTTATTCATATCGTAATTATCGGCCTGAATATCAAAACGGGTGGTTTGTACACCGCCCTGTAATTCTGTTTCAGTGGTTTTTCCGCGTTGTTGTGTAACAATAGAGGTTACCGTTAATTTACCAAACTGCATGGTGGCTTTTACTCCGAACAAACTTTGACTTCCATTTATAAGCGATGAGTTGAGTGGTAGGCTAACATTACCCAACTCAATTTTTTTAATGATGTCATCGTCTTTACCCGAATAATCCAATTTCATCTGGTTTTCAAAATCGAAAGTGGCTTCGGTATCATAGTTCATATTCACTTTCATTTTATCACCAACACTACCCGAAACATTGAGTTGTATTTTTTGACGAAAATCGAACTGGCCAGTACTTTGTTGACGTAAGGCTATAGCTGGATTACGAACGGTATTAAAATTACCCTGAAAAATGAGTTCGGCAGTACCACGTGGCCTGATATCAATTACGCCACTACCAAATATTTTATCGAAAATTTTAGGGCCCACTTTTAAAGGTGGTATTAAACCCCCACCCTTTACAAAATTTTGTGCTTGTGCACGTTGCTTAAAGTATTGTGCATTTTGACGGTCGTTTTCGCGCTTAAGTTGCTCTTTGATTGGCACTGTTGCGCCCAAGCGATATTCTTGACCGCCTACCGTTGATTTATAATTATATTGATTTGTATTAGGATCTAACTCGTAACGATTTTTGATGTTAGATGGTTCGCCCAAATCAAAAGGATGTGTTTTTTGATTTAACTCGTAAGCCTTCCTATCTACAATTGGATACGGAAGTTTTTTTCTGGCAGTGTCAGCAGCTCCCGAGCTATCGGGTGGGGAAAAACCAAACGTATTATTATCCGATTTCCTATTTAATTCATATTCATAAAGGGTAAAAAAATCGGGCGTAGATCCACACACCATGCTTACAAGCAAGGTGAAAACGGAAGAGAGCGATATGTGTTTTATTTTAGAGAGAGTAAACAAAGTAGAGTTTATCCATCATATTACTTTTAAGGTGTTTTTTACTAATTCTTCAACTGAATAATTGGGGTTTTGTTGCTTCACTTTTTGCAACCCTTTTTCGGCTTCTCCACGAGCAAATCCCAACATAATTAATGCAGCAAGAGCTTCTTCGGTTACTTTATTAGCAGTGGTGAACGCTGTTAATTGCTCTCCAGTGAATCCTTCTGTTTTCTGTACTTTGTCTTGTAAGTCAATCACAATACGTTGGGCTGTTTTGGGACCAATGCCTTTCACGGATTTTAATAACGCCCAATTACCCGAAGTTATTGCATGCTTTAACTCTGTAGGTTTCATGGAAGATAGAATCATACGGGCAGTATTTGCGCCAACTCCGTTTACCGAAATAAGCAGCAAAAACAATTGACGTTCATCTTCTTCAGCAAAACCATAAAGTGTATGGCTATCTTCTTTAACCACCAAGTGCGTGAGCACGCGGGCAGTTTCTAGCGATGCAAGATGGTCATAAGTATTTAATGATATGTTAATAGCATACCCCACTCCACCGCAACTAACCACAACTTGGGCAGGCGATTTTACAACTAATTTTCCTTCAATAAATGCAATCACTTTGGTTATCCTTCTTGTTAAGTTTTTTTAGAACAAGGGCCGCTAAAATAGTAAATGTTTTTAATTTTGAACCTTATAGACAAAAACATTTTATATTTACCATTTTTATGTTAAAAATCAAAACCTATTTTATTACCCTTTTTGCCTGCACTATATTTGTGTTTTTATTGTTTGACAGCAAGGGCCAAGAGCCATTTCATGGGGTTTACAAAGAGTTTTACCCAAGTGGCAAAGTAAAAACAAAAGGCCATTATTTCTATGGTATTAAAATAGGCAACTGGTATTATTATAACGAGAGAAAAATTCTTGAAAAACGAATGGTTTACCAAAAAGGCAAGCTAAAACGCACGTATACTTATAATGTGAAAGGGCAATTAGCTGTAATAGAAGATGATAAAGGTAATGTATACACCAAACCAGCATGTGGTTGCCAGTAACTGTAAAAAAGTAACATATTTGCGCCATGCAGGTAGCAACATTTACATTTAATGAGTTTTCTGAAAATACGTATGTCTTGTTTGATGACACCAAACAATGCGCAATAATTGACCCAGGTTGCCACAGTGCAAGCGAACAAAAAGAACTGGCCGATTTTATAACTCAAAAAAACCTTACCCCAACATTATTGATAAATACACACTGTCACATTGATCATGTTTTAGGGAATGCTTTTGTTGCTAAAAAATATAACCTGCCTTTACACCTTCATCAAAAAGAACTGGAAACCTACAAGGATACAGACCGTTGGGCCAAAATGTTTGGCATGGTGGTGGAAGAAATACCCGAACCTCAAGTATACATTAATGAGGGTCAAACCTTAAATTTCGGCAATACAAATTTACAAATTCTATTCACACCTGGGCACTCTGTAGCCAGTTTAAGTTTTTATGAACCTCAAACCAAACAACTTATTTCGGGAGATGTACTTTTTCACCAAAGCATAGGTAGAACCGATTTACCAGGAGGACATTTCGAAACATTAATTACATCTATCAAAACAAAACTATTTGTGTTACCAGATGAAACCATTGTATACAGTGGTCACGGGCCTAAAACTAGCATTGGCTTTGAAAAGGCAAATAATCCATTTTTATCTTCGAATTAATTAATTGATAGCTTATTTAGTTTCCTAATTAAACTTGGCTAATTCCCATAATTGTGTTTGCAATGGATTGTATGAAAAATACTTGGCTCATAAACGATAGATTATTTCAGGTTAAAATACCGAATTTGAATTAAACTAAAAATACATTTTATGGTTATTACTGACTAGTAGAAACTAATATAAAAGCATATTACATATCATTGTGTTTGTAAGATATAAATTGCATTTAGTTTAATTAACAATAGTTTAAGCGTTTTAAAATACCCCAATTTTGAAAAGACATTTACTTACATTAGTAATATTACTGCTCACTTTAAACATTGTATTTGCGCAAAATATGCGTACTATTAAAGGTAATATTAAAGATAAAAAAACGGCAGAGGCACTCATAGGTGCATCATTAATGATTAAAGGTGCCAACACGGGTACTTCAACTGATTTTGATGGTAACTTCACCCTGAAAACAGATAAAGAAATGCCCCTGATTTTGGTGATTAATTACATGGGATACATCAAGTTGGAGTACACCGTTACATCAACAGATAAATCACTTGTTATTAAACTAGAACAAAACGTAACAGAGCTAAAAGAAGCCGAGATAAGAGACAGTCGTATTACAGAAAAACAAAAGCAGAATCCCATTACGGTAGAAACAATGGATGCTACAGCCATTAAACAAACTCCTGCAGCAAATTTTTATGAAGGGTTGGCTCATTTAAAAGGGGTTGATTTAACATCAGCAAGTATTGGCTTTAAAATTATTAATACACGTGGATTTAATAGTACATCACCTGTTCGCAGCTTACAATTAATTGATGGCGTTGATAACCAAAGCCCGGGACTGAATTTTAGTTTAGGGAATTTTTTGGGCGCAAGCGAGTTAGATGTACAAAAAGTAGATTTAATAGTAGGTGCAAGCAGTGCTTATTATGGACCAAATGCGTTTAATGGGGTAATTAATATGCAAACTAAATCGCCATTTTTATACCCCGGTTTAAGTATAAGCATGAAGGGTGGTGAACGTGCATTGGTAGAGACGGCAATGCGTTGGGCACAGGTTTTTAAAGATAAAAAAGGCGAAGACAGGTACGCATACAAACTGAACTTTTTTTACATGAGGGCAAACGATTGGGAAGCGCGTAACTACGAACCTACACTACAATCGCCCACTGGAATTTCTAATCCGGGAGGTTATGATGCCGTTAATGTATACGGTGATGAGTACGTTTCAGCAAATTTTTATGTGCCAGCATCAAATGTTCCGAGCGTTGGTAGAGGATATTTTTTAAGAAACGGATACAAAGAAGACCAGCTGGTTGATTACAACTCACGCAACATGAAGTTGAATGCAGCTTTTCATTATAAAATTAAAAAAGATATTGAGTTTATTGCCTCATCAAATTTCGGAACAGGCACCACGGTTTACCAAGGTGATAATCGTTTTAGTTTAAAAGACATTTTATTCTTTCAGAACAAATTAGAAATACGAAAAGAAGGCAAATTCTTTTTACGTGCCTATGCCACTAACGAAGATGCTGGAAAAAGTTATGATGCCTATTCAACAGCTATTTTACTTCAAAATGCGGCTAAATCAGATCAAATTTGGGGAGCAGATTACAACTCAAAAATGGAGGGCACATTAGGTAGCTACATGTTAGATTGGTACAGCAGAAATACCAACGGACAGGGACTTCAAGTAGATACCATACCGGGCGCAAGCGGACAAAGATTGAATTACATTGAAAACTATTGGCAAACTAATTTATTTGATTCGTTAACCTATTTTCACCGCATAGCTAGAAACGCAGCAAACCTAGATCCTAGTTCAAACAATACCGGATTACCAAGGTTTGAGCCAGGCACGTATCAATTCGACTCCGCATTTCAGAGCATTACTTCACTAACAAATCGTCAAGGAGGTTCGCGCTTTTTTGATAAATCAGCGCTCTACCATATAGCAGGAGAGTACCAGTTTATGGTACTCAACACTGATATCAAAACCGGAAGTAGCTTCAGACTTTACGCGCCATACAGCCAAGGGACAATATTTTTAGATACCGGGAATACAAGAATATTCAATATAGAGGTAGGTGCCTATATTGGAATGGAGAAAAAAGTGCTAAAGGATAAACTGAAATTAAGCTGGACCAACCGTGTAGATAAAAACCAGAATTTTAATACCCTTTGGTCAAGTGCCGGTACAGGAGTTTACTCCTACAAAAAACACATCCTGCGTGGGTCATTTTCATCAGCCATTCGTAACCCTACTTTAACAGATCAATACATTAACCTCAATGTAGGTAGGGCAACCTTGTTGGGCAATTTAAATGGATTTGATAGTTTGGTAACTATTTCTTCCTTACTAAGTGCATTTAGCTCCGGAAGAACACAACTAGCCTATTTTAATGTAGATCCTATTAAACCTGAACAAGTAAAAACCATAGAATTGGGATGGAGAACTTCTTTACTTAAGGATAAACTTTACATTGATGTAAATTATTATTTTAGTTGGTACACCAATTTTATTGGCTATAAAATTGGTGCAAGACCCAATTGGCCAGAAGGCAGTCCTGTGCCAGCTAATAACCCTTCCGTTTACCGCGTGGCAGCCAACTCAAAAGACCAAGTAACCACACAAGGTTTTACTGCTGGGGTTAACTATTTTTGCAAGAAATTCTTAGGCCTTGCCACAAACTATTCATGGAATGTGCTAGACCGAGGAGGCTCAACCGATCCTTTAATACCTGCCTTTAATACACCAGCGCACAAATATAATGTTGGAATTAACGGAAGAGACTTTGATATCAATGTATTGGGGAAATCCAGCAAGTTTTGGAGTTACGGTTTAAATTATAAATACCAAACAGGGTTTATTTTTGAAGGATCGCCACAGTTTACAGGAAATGTACCTGCTTATTATATGGTAGATGCCCAAATAAGTAAGCGTGTTCCTGCCTGGTTTTGCACTTTTAAATTGGGGTCAAACAATTTAACCGATAACCTTGTTATTCAGGTATATGGTGGTCCTAAAGTAGGCAGATTAGCCTATTTTTCTGTATTATTTGAACTTGATGCACGAAGATAATTATACACCAATATGTTTTTAAATTAAAAAATCTTATTTTAGCAGAACTTAAAACCAAGTAATATGAAAAAAACACTACTAAAATTGTTAAGCCTGGGCGTTATGACCTTCGGTTCAGCAACATTATTTGCCCAAACTATGTATCTTGATGAAATGTTTGATGTTTCTAAACAAGCAAACATCGTTTATGATAGTAACAGAAGTGTGAATATTCTGTATCAATCAGGATATCCAAATCCTACCATAAACGACAGCAGAATAATATCTGCAAATTTAATTTGTGATGTATACAGACCTGTTGGAAGCACGCTAGCCAATAGACCAACAATTATCATTGCACACACCGGTAGTTACCTGCCAGTTCTTGCGAACAAACAAACAACAGGCAGTAAAGATGATAGCGCTGTGGTTGAAATGTGTACACGTTTGGCCAAAAGAGGCTTCAACGCAATAGCCGTTAACTACCGCCAAGGATGGAATGCGTTAGCAACACCACCAACATCAACCGAGCAATTATTAAATGCTACTTACCGCGGTGCACAAGATATAAGAAACGCTGTTCGTTTTTTACATTTAAACGCAGCAACTTATGGAATCGATACCACTAAAATTATTATTGGTGGACAAGGTACAGGCGGATATATCGCATTAGCTTATGCTACGGTTAATAAGGCCGCAGAAGTGAATAATATCGCGAAGTTTCAGCGCAATGACTTTACGCCCATGGTAAGTATTGATACCTTAGGCGACTGGACAGGTGTTGGTGGAAATCCATTTTTTAACGTGAGTGGTGATGCCAATGTATCTTCAAGCGCACAAATGGTGTTTCATTATGGAGGTGCAATGGGCGATTTAATTTGGTTAGATTCAAGCAGCTTACCAATTGTTGGTATGCAATCAGATCGTGATCCTTTTGCTCCATTTAACACAGGAAACGTAATTGTTCCTACTAATATGACAACTGTTATCCCTAGTGCTTCTGGTGCTGGAGTAGTTGTTCCTAAAGCTAACGAATTAGGCGTAAATGCTAAATTAAACAGTAAATATTTAGTAGATCCGATTTCAAATGTTTTAAGAGCACGTACCAGCGGTGTTGAACATTTATACCCTGTTCGTACAAACTTCCCTCAAGATGGTGCACCATGGGAGTGGTGGGATAGAGATGCTGTTAAGGCAAAAAATACATCTTCTTTTTACAATATTCCAATTGGTTCAGCAGGACTAGGTAGAACTGCAGATTCATTATCGATGTTAGGTAACCCAGATATGAGTGTAACCAAAGCCAAAAAATACATTGACACGTTAGTAGATTTTTCAGTAAGACGTATTGCTGTTCAATTTGATTTAGTGCCAACTAGTAATGATCAATTTAAAACATCATTTGGTTTAGTTAGCCCAGCTAATAACTCTATTCTTGTTGTTAAAGGCGATGGCAATACTAAAGTTGATATCAACTGGGATGCAGCAAATACAACAGGTTTTGGTGCTATGAGCTATGCTTGGAAATTAAGTACAGCTACTAACACAAACTTTGGTACACCATTGGTTAGCGTTCCTTGCGGAGCAAAACCACGTGGTGCTGTAGATTACAACGCCATCAAAACTATTCTTGCATCTGTAAATGTAAATATTGGTGATACTGCTGATTTGAAATGGACAGTTGAAGGAACTTTGAACAACAATTCAAAATGGTCTTCTGACACGTTCAGCATTAAATTAATTCGCGGAGAAATAACAAGTGTAAAAGAAATTGCTAACCTAAGCACATTCTTAAGTGTTTATCCTAACCCAGCTAGTGATGTTTTAAACATTAACCTTGATGCAGCTGCAGGAAACATCGCAACTTATCAGGTAATGGATGTTACTGGTCGTTTACTATTAAACGGAAATGCAGAAAACAACGCATTTAGCTTAAATGTTGACGGTATTAACCCAGGGTTATACTTTGTAAACATCAGCTTAAAAGACGGTAGCGTAGCTACTAAACGTGTAATTATTCAATAATTAACACAATAGCTTTAAACAAAAAATCCCGCAGTATTAACTGCGGGATTTTTTGTTTATTCTGTTTAATAAGCTATTCACATTGCCAAACCCTAGTTTGGTTGAATATTAGAATTGGATATTGTAAGTTGATTATTTTCGTGTGGTGAACGATTAATCCCCACACTTTTTACTTTACAAACCCAAAAAAGCCATTTACCTCAGGTACAATGGCTTTTTTATTACATATTGCGCTCTATAAAATCTATTAGTGCATGTATGCATTTGATGTGAATTTCCTGCGCTCTATCCGCAAAAGTACTTTGTGGAGCGCGAATTTCTACATCACACAAACTACCCATACTGCCGCCATCTTTGCCGGTTAAACCTATTACTTTAATCCCTTTACGTTTGGCAACTTCAATGGCATTAATCACATTTTTACTGTTACCGCTTGTAGAAATGGCAAGTAAAACATCACCACTATTTCCAATGGCCTCTAGGTACCTGCTAAACACAAAATCATATCCGTAATCGTTGCCTACACAAGCCATGTGCGAAACGTCACTTATTGCAATTGCCGCATATGGTTTACGGTCGTTACGATACCTGCCTGTTAATTCTTCCGCAAAATGCATGGCATCACACAAGCTACCACCATTGCCACAACTAATAATTTTCTTATCGTTTTTTAAAGCATCAACCATTAATGCCCCTGACGTAGCTATTGCTTCAAAGTTTTTATCATCGGCAATAAACTTAGCCAGTATATCTTGTGCTTCAATAAAATGTTGTTTCAGATTATGCATAATAATTACCCTAGTTGGTTCCAAATGCGTTTTTACCCTTATCTAAAAAGTCAACAAACTTTTGTTCGTCTGTATCGAAAAAACTTGGACCCGATAATTGCTTTTCGTTACCATCAATAATAACATATTGCGGTTGCGCGCTAAAGTTGTATTTGGTGATTTGTAAATCGTGGTTTTGCTCACCAATGGTTTTCTTTACTTTACCATCACGTTTTGAAGTATACCAATTAGCTTCAGGTAAAACTTTTCTTTCGTCAGCATATAAACTCACAATAATAAAATCATTTTGCAAGCGCTTTAATACCTCTGGTTTTGCCCACACGTACTCTTCCATTTTACGACAGTTAACACAAGCATGTCCTGTAAAATCCACAAATATTGGTTTGTTCTGTTTTTTTGATTCTTCCAACGCTTGCTTGTAATCGAAATAACCTGTAAGGCCACGAGGTAAATGCAAGAAATCAGCATGCTTAATTTTTGTTCCGTCATTGGTTTGCTCGGTATGTGGTGATGATGATACTACTGCTCCCAAAACAAAATCTTGGGTTTGCATTGGAGGCAATAAACCCGATAAACCTTTTAAAGGTGCGCCAAACAAACCAGGAATCATATATACGCCAAACGAGAAGGAAATTAATGCTAAACCAAATCGCGGAACACTTACAAATGGCAAATCGCTATCATGACTAAATTTAAGTTTGCCCAATAGGTACATACCCAATAAAAATGCAAGTACAATCCAAATGGCCAAATAGATCTCGCGATCTAAAATACCCCAATGGTATACTACATCTGCAATACTTAAAAACTTAAATGCAAATGCTACTTCAACAAAACCCAACACCACTTTAACCGAGTTCAACCAACCTCCCGATTTAGGAAGATTTTGAAGGAAACTAGGAAAAACAGCAAACAAAGTAAACGGCAATGCAAGTCCTGCACCAAAAGCAGCCATACCCAGTAATGGTTTTAAAAATTTACCTCCTACTGCCTCAATCAATAAGCTACCCACAATTGGCCCAGTACAACTAAACGAAACCAACACCAATGTAAAAGCCATAAAGAAAATACCACCCAAACTGCCCATACTACTTTTACTGTCAATTTTATTTACCATACTATGTGGTAAAGTAATTTCGAACAAACCCAAAAAAGAAGCAGCAAATACCATGAAAATGATAAAGAACAAAATGTTTGGTAACCAATGCGTGCTTAACCAATTTCCAAAATCAGGACCAAGTCCGAAGAAGGCAAATATTAAACCCAATGAAGCATAAATTAATACGATTGATAGCCCAAAAGTAAATGCACGCGTAATACCTTGCGCACGTGTTTCACTCTTTTTGGTGAAGAAACTAACAGTCATGGGTAACATCGGAAATACACAAGGAGTGGCTACTGCAATTAATCCACCTAAAAACGCAATCAATAAGAAACTAAACACACCTGTTTTTGATGAGGTTGGAGTTTCAGATGAAGCATCTTTGGGGGATAGTCGAACAGTTGTATCAACCAAGTTTTCTGCATCTGTAATAAGTGGTTTAGTAACCGTATCAATATTTTGTGTTTCTTTAGTTGGTGATGCACTTTCTGCATTTGCTTTCACATTAACATTCACATTAAAAGCTTCATCAAAAGGAGGCATACATACACCACTTTTTTCGTTACACTCTTGAAAATAAATAGACCCTTTAATAACAGGTTTATCAGTAAGTACTTTGATTTTCTGTTTAAATACAGCCTTCTTTTTGAATATAGAAACATCCCCCTTCCATATATCTTCGTAATGTTTGTGAGCACCAACAGAAATTGGCTTTCCAATGAGTTGATATGATGAATGGGTTTCCCAAGTAAATTCAGCAGCAATTGGCCCTAAGTTAGGGTCAAAATCATTGCTGTACATGTACCAATCTTTTTCAATAATACTGGTAAATGTAACCGTAATACCATCCCCTACTTTTATATCTTTTTTATCTACACTAATGCTCCACTCTGGTGTTTTGCTCAATGATGTTGGCGAGTTCTGCGCCCAAATTAAATTGTTTAATCCAAACAGTAATAAAATGCTTATCCAATTAAGCGATGCTTTTTTTATCATAAATATGGGTGTAAAGCTGACTTTTAATAACAAACAAATTTAAGATTTATTATGAAAGCACCTTTATTTTAAGAAAATCTTATCTTACTTGTAAGCAATGGCTTATTTAAAGGGCTACTTGGCTTTGGGGGCGGATTGGTTTAACATATCATCTCATTGATAACATCAGTTTAATTGAACCATCAATTCATTACGGCTGCTATAAGGAAGTTTTCATTGGTAACACAAAGTTTCACAGAGGTTTGCTTTGCAAAGTTTTTGTTTGGGAGAATCCGTCAGACGCATTTCGTGTCAGTACCATTGTTAGTGATGTTTTATTTGAATACCCAAAAGAGAAGCTGAGTTGATTAGTTACAGCCTATTCGATCAGGCACAGACCTTAGCGTCTGTTATGACCCGAGTAATCGGGTTGTATCGAAACGTAGTTCAGCAGAACTAAAATAGGAATCACTTTATAATCTCCACTTCTCGATAAGATTGTGCCAACTCATGTCCTTTTCAACAATCACTCGAAGAGGCTGAATCGTCTATACATTAATTGTTCTGATTAATTTAATACTCCCAAATGCCGAAGGCGTTGCTAGCAGACGCTTCGGTCTGCACCAATGGTCTGCGAACCTCAAAAGTTCAAATCGACCATGCTCAAATCTTCGCAATACTATTTACCTACCGTTGCGTTAAAACCCGATAAGTTTATTTTAAACCAAAATTTCGTTCAGTTACAAGCCAATTGCCCAAAACAACATACACCTGTGGGTAATCAACTTAAATCAAATAACAATAGCAATAAGGGTTAAGTTAAATTTGTTGCATGAGGCATGCTATTGTTTTTATTGGTTTTATGTTGTTAGCCTTTTTCGGAGGTAACACGATTAATGCACAACCTGTTCCTTCAAAGGAATTTCCATTTAAATTAAATGTAGAGCAATACTTAGATAGGTATAGTGCTATAGCCATAGCAGAAATGCACCGCAGCCACATTCCTGCAAGTATTACCCTTGCACAGGGTTTATTAGAAAGTGGGAATGGAAACAGCCGTTTGGCCTTAGTGGCCAATAACCATTTTGGCATAAAGTGCAAAAAAGACTGGACTGGAGAATCTATAAAAGAAGATGACGATGAAGCGCAAGAGTGTTTCAGAAAATACCCAACCGCAGAAGATAGTTATCGCGATCACTCAGATTTTTTAATGAAAGGCCAGCGGTATGCCTTTTTGTTTGATTTAGAACAAACCGATTATAAAAGTTGGGCAGAAGGACTAAAACGTGCCGGTTACGCCACCAATCCAAACTATCCTAACTTGTTAATTAGTTTAATAGAACGCCACAACCTGCAACGTTTCGACCAGATAAAACCTACAGAGAAAGAAAACATTAAAATTAAAGAAGATCAAAACGTTTTTGCAGCTGCACACACGCAACTTATTATAAATGGCATTCCAGTATTGGTAGCCAAACCAAACGACAGTTATGCAAGCATTGCCTTAGAAAATGGCATGCGCGTGTGGCAAATTTATAAATACAACGATTTACCTAAAGATGCCAGTATAAAGGCTGGTGATACCATATACATCAAACCGAAAAATTATACTGGAAGTGTTGAACATTATACCGTGTCAGCTGGAGATAACATGCGTACGATATCGCAACGTTTTGGCATCAAACTAAGTAAACTTTATACCCGTAACAACATGAAAGAAGGCCAAGAGCCTGAACTTGGCGAAAAACTTTCGTTACGCGGATTAAACCAGAAATCACCTACACTTAGGATAAGTAGTGTTACCAATATTGATAGCACGTACAATAATTTAATTTACGATGACGCAAGAAAAAATGTTTCTACCAGCAAACCGCTATTACCTGAAGATGAATACGCCATTAATATCACCGATAATAAAAATGATATGGCATTTTTTCATGTGGTACAGAAAGGCGAAACATTGTTTAGCATAGCAAAAAAATACAACGTACGTATTGAAGGTATCATGGAAATTAACCACTTGCATAATGAAGAAATTAGCACAGGTACGAGGTTAATTATTAATCCAAACCAACCTGCAATTAACGAAAATGAAGAGGCTGTGGTGCCTGGTTACCATATGGTAAAACAAGACGAAACACTATACAGCATTGCACGCAAATACAATACAACTGTAATTGAACTAAGGGCACTAAACGAACTTACAAGCGATACCCTACGCGTTGGTGACGAGCTGGTGATAGTTCCTTTAAATGGAGAGAAAGCCGATTACAAGGAACCCGATTTAAACTCAACGGAACCAATATACCACGAGGTATTAGAGAAAGAAAATTTATACAGTATTGCGCGTAAGTATAATGTATTAGTTGACGATATCAGGAAATTAAACAACATGATAGATAATGCGATTTCTGTTGGACAAAAACTGCGCATAAGATGATGTTGGAGCTGCCATTTAATCCTCCCATACAACACATCAATTTACCAGCCTTTAATAACAATAGCGTTACTGTTTATATGAAACGTGACGATATGTTACATCCTTTTGTATCGGGTAATAAATGGCGTAAGTTGTTTTATGTTTTAGATGATGCACAACAAAAAAATAGTACACATTTGGTGAGTTTTGGAGGCGCGTTTAGCAACCATTTAGTGGCACTGGCTTGTGCAGGTGCCATGCACGGATTTAAAACTGCTGCTTTTGTACGAGGCGAAGAAGTGAACAACCACATGCTTAACTTATGCAAGTTGTATGGCATGCATTTAATTTTTGTATCACGCGAGGCATATAAAAACAAACAGGAATTGTACCATGAGTTTGCGCAGCAACATGTAAATACTTACTTTATTGATGAGGGTGGGAAGGGTGAATTGGCGGCCAAAGGATGTACACATATTCTAAACGATGCCGATGGATTTACACATGCCATTTGTGCTGTTGGTACAGGCACCACATTAGCTGGATTAGCCCAAGGCGCTCAAACTAAAAACATCATTACAGAAGGAATTTGTGTATTGAAAGGAGCTGAGGAAATGGATAAAGAAATTGCTGAATTAGCAGGATTTAAGATTAAAGTACACCATAATTTTAGTTGTGGTGGCTATGCAAAAACAAATACAGAGCTGCTTGATTTTATAAACCACTTTGCACAACATACGGGCATTTTATTAGACCAAGTGTATACCGCAAAAATGATGTTGGCCTTAAGTAAACTGATTGCAGAAAATTACTACCCAAAAAACAGTAAGATTTTAGCCATACACACCGGTGGTTTATTAGGTATGCTTAGTATTGTGTAATGAAAACAACCTAATAATAATAAAATAATAGCTCTAATTTGGAACAAGGATTATTTTTGTTTTAAAGTCTTGAATTTTTAAAGGGTAACAACTAAAAAAAATCCCGCTTAGTTTAAGCAGGATTTAAAGGTGTTTATTTTTTATTTAGCCTTTCTAAATAAATATCGTGTAATAAATATACCATTGCTGGTTGAACCATTTGCAATATTTGTTTGAGCACCAGCCGTTACATCTGTTAGCTCCCAGCCATTACTAGTCCATTCATTTATTTTATCAACTATTGACTTGTCGTTATTCGCAATATTGCCAAAATTGATACCAACCATACTATAGAAATTAAGCAAATCTTTTTCTATTAATGTCCCCTTATCATCTGTAGTTAAAATACGCGATCGGCCTATTCCACCTGAAATAACAGACTCTACTGTAGAAAATTGCTTGTATTCGTAAACTACATTTGATGTTGTTTGCTTCTCGGCATTTTTAAATGATAG
>CANLLM010000040.1 GCA_947491825.1 Bacteroidota bacterium | reverse complement strand
AGCATGTATCATATCATGTCCTGATAAAAATTGCGCCTTTTTAATATTTACAATGCGATTGGTTTTACCGCACTCAACCAATAAATCTGTTTGACGGCATAAAAATGCGGGTATCTGAAGAATATCAATTACCTCAGCCAACTCAGTAGCTTGCCAGCTTTCGTGAATATCTGTTGTTACAGGTAAACCAAAAGTGTCTTTTACTTTTTGTAATATACGTAAGCCTTCTTTCATGCCATGTCCGCGGTAACTATCTACAGAAGTGCGGTTGGCTTTATCAAATGAGGCTTTAAATATATAAGTAAGGTTTAATTCCTCTGCAATTTTCGAGATTTTTTCAGCCAGGTTCATTACCATCGTTTCGTTCTCTATAATGCAAGGTCCCGAAATTAAAAAGGTATTGTTTTTTATGTTATCGTATAAACTCATATTGTATGGTATAATGCAGCGAATTTATAAATTATTATATGCTTTAAATTTAATTGATTAATTCTAATTGAAAATTTTGGCCCAAATTTCTAAATCGGCAAATTGATTGTTCCTAAATTCATGTTCTTTAAAAACAGCTTCGCGGTTAAATCCCAAACTATTAAGTAAGGCAACACTAGCCGTGTTTTCAGGTTCAACCTCAGCTACAAAGCGGTGAATATTTTGTTGTTTGGCTAAGGTTTTGAGGAGGATATCCATACTTTCTTTGCCATAACCTTTGCCACAATATTGGGGAAAAAACCAATAACCAATTTCGCATCTTCTGTGCAAAGGATGCAAGTTATAGGTACTTATCACGCCAATAAACGCTTGGTGCTCATTAATAACCGCCCAAGAATTGCCTGTCCCGTTTTCACGTTTTGTTTCGTACCACAACATTTGTTCTGCTGTAGCTTCAAAAGTAGGGTAGGTGATGTCCATGTATTTGGTTACAATAGGATTTGAAAACCCTTCAAATATCTTTTGTTGATCACCTATTTCTACCTCTCTTAATTTAAGCCGGGCTGTGGTTAATAAAAATTGGGGTGTCATGCACTTTTATAGTTTATGCCAATACGTTTATTATTCTACTATTTCAGTTTTAGGGGTGTATTGTTCAGGCTTTAAAAAATCAGTAACACGTTTTAAATCTTGTTCATGATCTCTCACTATTCTGTTCAATTCATCACATGTAAAAACAGAGTAAGGGATTTCAACCAATTTTATACCGTTTAGAGGTAATTCGGCAGCCTTTACGCGGTCATATTTTTTACGCTGGTCTGCACGACTCATGCCACTTACCGTGCGCACATTTAATTTGTTAAAAAACTCAGTTGGTTCTGATGCTGGTGCTTCTTTGTACTCAACTACCAAATTTAGTTCGTGGTAAAAAGCATCAACGGGTAACTGTGTTCTTGTTTTGCCGTCCTTGTGCAAATCGCCAACTAAAAAATCAAATCTCTTTTGGCGTTTGGCTTTTTGTTTAAGGGCTTCATCACATAAATTCATTACGTAGTACTTATCGCTCAGTAAACGTTTGTTTTCCATCTCCAATCTCTCTTCCGAAACGGGTTCTTGCTTATACAATTGAGTTGGTCTTTCCGCATCCTTAGGGATAAAATACCAGTAGGTATCTTCTCCATTTTGCATGGCATGTGCATAGGGTATTTGTGCTAACTCATTAGATTTGTTAAGTTGTTTTAATACATCGCGGATAGGTTTGCCATTTTTTACATCTTTTTTAAATACACCAGCTGCAATAAACGCTTGCATTAATTCATTTACCGGAATGATGGTGGTATCTGCATGTACTATAAAGTAAGCATCAATTACCTGATTGATATTCTCTATTTCTTTCGTCATTTTCTTATCCTAAGTGGATTGTTTTTTATGCTGCTGTTTGTTATTGGTAAGCTAGAAAATTAAGATTAACAGATAATTCTAGCAAGTCATCCATTAAATAGTGTTTTCTTGATTATGCTCCTAATCAACTTATGGTTAGCTTTTCATAATTGATATTGGCCTTAGAATTCCTTATTCTTATTAAGTAGTTAAATGAATTAGAATAAACTGATTAGTTAATTTTTGTAACGGTTTAAAGGTATTCAAATTCTATGTTTTAAAAGTCACTATTTTTGCTTCTACTTATTTAAACTATAAATCTGCACCACTCCTTCCAATTTACCCTTGCCATCAGCTACCAAAAGAGAGGTAATTTTGTTCGTATTCATTACTTCTTCTGCCTCAGCCATCATCATTTTTTTATTGATGGTGCGCGGTTTGTTAGTCATAATATCTTTAGCGCTTAACGTAAATAATTTTGCAGTGTGCTTGTCCATGGCTCTGCGTAAATCACCATCAGTTATTACACCACTTACTTTATTTTTATCAACCACAATGGCTAAACCCAAACGGCCGCTGCTCATGGTATGTATTACTTGTTGTATATTATCTGTGGGTTTTATAACGGGTAAGTTATCTTTAAACATGCAACTTTCAACTGTGGTTAAAAGTTTTCTGCCAAGGCTTCCACCAGGATGAAACTTAGCAAAATCTTCAGGATTAAAATTACGTGCTTTCATTAAAGCAACAGCCAATGCATCGCCCATAGCTAATGTAGCGGTGGTTGATGAAGTAGGAGCCAATTCTAGCGGACAAGCCTCTTTGTATACTTTTACGTTTAAATGAAAATTAGAGTTTTTAGCAAGCGTTGATTGCGGATTTCCGCTCATGCCAATTACTTTTATTTGTGCAGCTTTAATGTAAGGAATCAACTTTAATAATTCTTCGGTTTCGCCACTGTATGAAATTGCTACCACCACATCATCTTTTTTTAGCATGCCTAAGTCGCCATGGAATGCTTCAACCGGATGCATAAACATACTTGGTGTGCCCGTACTGGCTAATGTTGCCGATATTTTTGCACCTACTAACCCCGATTTGCCAATACCCGTAATTACCAAACGACCTTTACTTTTTAACACTGCGTCAACTGCTTTGTTAAAATTATTGTCCAACTGTTTGCTTAAATCCGCTAAAGCTTTGGCTTCAATAGTAAATACTTCCTTGGCGTATTTGATGTAATCTTTCATGGGTTAAATTTCTTGTTCAATAATACTAAATAATATGGGCGTTTGATTTGAAGTAGATTACAACTTCACCACTTTAAATTCTGTTCTTCGGTTTAATTTCCTACCGGCTTCGGTTTTGTTATCAGCCACAGGTTGTATGTCGCCATACCCTTTATAAGTTAATCGTGTAGCTTCAATACCATTGCTAATTAAAAATTGCCAAACATTTTTTGCTCGGTTATTACTTAGCTCAAAATTCTTTTGTTTAATACCTGTGTTATCTGTATGTCCGGCAAGCTCAATGGCCAGTGTTGGGTTATTTTTTAAAAATGATACCAATTTATTCAACTCTATCTTCGACTCCTCTTTTAAGTCAAATTTATCAACCTCAAAAAACACATTGTTTAATACCACTTTTTCTCCTGCTATCAAAGGTTTAAGTGGTATATCAATTAATAAAGGTGCTGTAGCTGTTTGGTTTTTTAATGCAAAATTTTCGGAGTGAAATAAGTAACCATCGGCACTTACATTTAAGGCATAATTTTTATTTCCCTGCAAACTCACCAAAAAGGCTCCTGTGGCTTTATTGCTTTGCGATTCAATAACTGTTTTGCCTGTTGCTAAATCTATTAACTCTATCCGGGCCTTTATTTTTTTTAATGATTTTGAATCATACACATTACCCTTTAAATACCCAGTTGCAATAGGTCGGGCTTGGTTGTACAATTCAAACTCATACAAATCTAATCCACCAAAACCATCTTCGCGTTCTGAAGCAATGTAAGCATCAAAACCATTTGCTCCAATTGCTAAACAACGTTCGTCTTTGTTGGTATTAATTGGGAATCCTAAGTTGGTAGGTTTATCCCATTTCCCAGTTGCGTTTTTGCGGGTATAGAAAATATCAACCCCACCTAATCCTGGATGAAAATCGCTAGTGAAATACAAGGTAGCGTCATCTTTAGCTATAAACGGTGTTTCCTCGTTTCCAATAGTGTTTATATCTGGGCCAAGGTTAATAGGGGGCGCCCAACGACCTTTAATGTAAGTGCTTTGCCAAACATCCATACCACCAAATCCACCTGGTCTGGCGCTGGCAAAATATAAAGTTCTTCCATCAAACGAAACAGAGGGTTGGCTTTCCCATGCACGTGTATTGATAGGAAAGCCCAAGTTACGAGGTTCTTTCCATTCCAAGCCATCTAATGCACTAAAATATAAATCGCAACTGCCTTCACCCTCGGACCAATTACAACCAGTAAAAAAGACATATTGCCCATCACTACTTATTGAAATGGTGCCCTCGTTGCGTTCACTGTTAATAGGCTCTCCCATGTTTCTGCTTTGGGTCCAGGCATTGTTTTGGTCTTTGTTGCTGATGTAAAAATCTTCGGTACGGTTACTTTTTAAACGTGTATAAATAAATACTTGTTTATCAGCACTTACCCCTGGAAAATATTCATCTAAGGGTGAGTTGATACCCGCACCCATGTTTTGTGGGTTATAAGGAACAGGATTTTTAACGGCCGTTGCTCCAAATTGTGCTGTAATAAATGCGCGTTCAACTTTATTGGCGTCAATTTGTGTGCCTTTTTTTTCTTTGTATAAGTTTAGGTTGCTAAGTGCTTTTTCGTATTGGCCATTGTTTAGCTGCGTTGTTGCTAATTTAAAGTATGGGATCTGAAATTCGGCATTCATTCCAATGGCTTTTTCGTACAACAACTCGGCTTCGTTATACTGTTCGTTGCCTTCTTTTACATCGGCCAACAACATGTAAGCATCAATAAAATTGGGGTCAAGTTCAATGGTTTTGATTAATAATTCGTTTGCTTTTTTACCATCGTACATGGTAAATGCTTGCAATGCTTCGCCAAAAAGTTTGCTTGCTTTTTTGTTGTTTGTTCCTGTAAAGGGTTGGTTTTGTGCGTATGTAAACGTAACAAACAAAAAAGTAATTAGTGCAAAAACGTATCTCATGTGTTGTAAACGTAAATGGGTTTGTTATTTGTATAGTTCTAATAGCATAATGGTTAAGGAATATTCATGTATTTATGAACCTGTAGGCTAATTCTCCAATTAGGGTTTAGTTTTACATATGTTATTATACTTGGTAATACCTCTGCCGATTTATCCCACTCGGGTTGCAGGTATAATTTACAAGTGTTGTTAACCAAAGCTGCGTGTTTTTCTGCCCATTCAAAATCACTTTTATTAAATACCACCACTTTAAGTTCGTGGGCTTTTGCTACTACTTCGTTTAATGGAGCTTTAAATTTTTTTGGTGAAACACAAATCCAATCCCATATGCCAGAAAGGGGAGAAGATCCCGATGTTTCTGTGTTGGTTTTAATGCCTTTATTTCTGAGTGCAGCAGTTAATGCGTCTAAATTGTGTAACAAAGGTTCACCTCCAGTAATTACTGCTAAAGGCGCTTTGGCATCTACCACCCAATTTACCATTTCATCAATACTGTACTTTGGGTGTGCATCAGCATCCCAGCTTTCTTTTACATCGCACCAAACACAACCCACATCACAACCCCCTAGTCTTATAAAATAAGCAGCGTGACCTTGGTAAAAACCTTCACCTTGAATGGTATAAAAGTGCTCCATTACAGGGAGTTTTAGCTCGGTATCCGTTGTGTTTAGATTGTTTTGCATGCAGTATGTTTAGGTTGATGAATAAGTTTAATATTACTTGTTTTTTACTGCGTTTAAGGTGTTTAACAATAAACCAACTCTTGTCATTGGTCCTACACCACCCGGTACTGTAGTGATATAACTGGCTTTTGTTGCGCATTCTTCATAAGCAACATCGCCTTTTAAACGGTAACCACTTTTGGTTGATGCATCTTCAACACGGGTAATTCCCACATCAATTACTACAGCGCCATCTTTTATCATGTGTGCTTTTACATACTCAGGAATACCCACTGCTGCAATTACAATGTCTGCACGTTTTATATGTTCTTCAATGTTAATGGTGCGGCTGTGGCAAACTGTTACAGTACAGTTTTTTTGAAGCATTAAAGCGCTCATGGGTTTGCCCACAATATCGCTACGGCCAATAACCACACAATGTTTGCCGATAGTTTCAATGTTATAATGTTCTAACAACTTTATTATACCAAATGGTGTAGCGGGTAAAAAACAAGGTAGTCCTTTAAACATTAAACCTACATTCATGGGGTGAAAACCATCAACATCCTTGCGGTAGTCTATGGTTTCGGTTACTTTTTTTTCGTTTATATGCTTTGGTAAGGGGAGTTGTACAATCAAGCCATCAATTGCAGGGTTGTTGTTTATTTTTTCAACTTCGGCAATTAACTCTGCCTCGGTCATGGTTGCATCAAAACGCAAAACGGTACTATCAAAACCAACTTCTTTACAGTCTTTTTCTTTAGCAGCAACATAAGTGATACTTGCGCCATCAGAGCCAACTAAAATAGCAGCCAAATGAGGTGTTTTTTTTCCTACATTTTTGAGCATTCCTACTTCATTTTTAATCTCCTCGCGCAGTTTTTTAGATACTTCGTTTCCGTTTAAAATTTGCATACTGTGTTGCCTAATTTGGTTTTTATAATGCTAAATTACTTGCAATAATAGATGATTACGTGATATATATAGGATAATTGAACCTGTTTAATAAAAATATCCCTAAGTTAAGATGTTTTAGTTTCCTACTAAATATCAGTTGATTTATTTGGATCGTTTGGATTTGGTCTTAAGCTTGCAGGTTTACAACAAAGTATTAGCATTGCGGCTGGGCTAATTATTACATTGAGTGTCATACTTTCTTCATCCGAATTAGGCAAACTCAAATTCAACCCAATAAAATACTTCACTGGAATTACCATTTCAAAATTATTTCAAACCAAAACATACTATGCGTTATTTGCTATTGGGCTGTTAAATGGGTTATTGCCTTGTGGTTTTGTTTATATTGGTTTGATAGGCTCAGTAGCAACACAAAATATTTGGGAAGGCGCTTTGTTTATGATGTTGTTTGGTCTTGGTACTTTACCTATGATGTACGGTGTTTCGCTAGTTGGCCAGTTTTTATCAATTACGGTAAGAGGTACTATTAATAAACTTACTCCATACGTTGCAATTACTATTGGCTGTTTATTTATTATTCGTGGTTTGGGGCTTGGTATTCCTTACTTCAGTCCCCAGATAAATACTCAACATACCATTAACCAAGATTGTGGTAAAACCCATATCACAAATTCAACCAATACGGACTAATACTAATATTACTTCAAATCTTAATCAAGCCAGGGGAATTTAATTTAAGTTGACTCAATTTTTTGATTAATAGATTTGGGAAGGTTAAGAAGAAGAAAGAAAAAAAGCGCTAGTATTTTTATTACTTGATATTGGTCCAAACGTTGGTAATATCGTCATCATCTTCAATCAAGTCTAATAGTAAGTGAACCTCATGTTCTTGTTCTTCGTTTAACTCAACAGTAGTTGTAGGTATACGTTGTAATTCAGCATTGGTAATTTCATATTTACGATCCTCTAGTGCTTTTTGCATCGAACCAAATTCTGTAAAAGGAACCGAAATAGCAATGTGGCCTTCACCGTCATCTTCCATTTCTTCCATGCCATAATCAATAAGTTCAAGCTCCAAGTCCTCTGGGTTTATATTATTATTTGAAATGCGGAAAATGCCTTTACGTTCAAACATAAAATCAAGTGATCCGCTAACCATTAACTGACCACCTTTTTTATTAAAATAGCTTCTTAAGTTAGCCACGGTACGAGTCGGATTATCAGTTGCTGTTTCAATTACCATCACCACACCATGCGGACCTTTTCCCTCATAAACTACCTCTTCAAAATCTTTATCTTGTTTAGTTGTTGCTCTTGAAATAGCCGCATCAATATTTACTTTAGGCATATTAACAGCCTTCGCGTTTGCTATAACAGCACGCAAACGAGAGTTGCCATCTGGGTCTCCACCACCTGATTTAACAGCAATTGCAATTTCTTTACCTATTTTAGTAAATGTTCTGCTCATTTTATTATAACGAGCGAACATTTTATGTTTACGTTTCTCAAATACGCGTCCCATGCTGTTTATTGATTTAATAATTGAATTGCAATTTTCGACAAATTAAACTTAAGGCGCAAGTGTTTAATAATCCCACCTGCGTTCGTTAAAATTCCACCTTATAGTGCCGTTAACCATTAATGTTTCTGTTTTAAATTGAATTAATTCACTACTTGTTTTACGATATGCGATTTGTAGGTCGATAAACATGTTGTGTTTTATCATATAACTTACCAATAGGTCTGTTAACAACAAACTAGTTTTAACTCCTTGTGCAATTTCGTTTCCGTATACCCTTGGTAATGTTTTCGTGCTGTATGCAATGCTAATATCTTTGCCCCAATTACTACCATTGGTATCATTACCATAAGTGGCTAAAATGAACGTAGCTTTTAAACTTAATCGTTTAGCAGGTTGGTATCTTAATACTGCTACATGCTCATAAAAATTTGCACCTAACGGATGCGCCATGTTCTGGTTGTAATTAACATATGCATTTAATGCATTAAAAGAAGTGTACATGTAGGGTCTAGCTATGTTCAGCTCATATTGCGCATCTAAGTTTTTTACGCCAAATACATCAATGTATTTTAAACCAATTTGGGTAGCCCATTTATTTCCGAACCATCCGTTGCGTGCAAGCATATCCTTTATTCTAAATTCACTAATAACTCCTTGCCCATATAATTGAAAATGGCGAGCAAAATTGTATTTAAAGTCTGCACCTAAAATAACTTTATCAGGGCTATTTAATCCGTTTTCTACAGGCTTAAAAAATATGATTGGATTGAGATACTCTAGATCATAACCAGTGCTATTGTAACCGCTGTCTCGCTGGAACGAAACTGTTTGAAACAAGCCAAAATTCAATCTCTTAGTTAAGTTTACATTAGCATAAGTGCTTGCATAATAATGTCGCTTAGGTAAGTTGCGTTGATTGGCAGGATTCCAATCATATATTTGTCCCCAAATATTGGTGTAATTGATGCGCCAAAAACGGGTGTTTGCTCGCACAAAAAAATGGTCTCTACTAAAATCACTTAAATAAAAAGTACGTAAACCATTTCCTAAGAAATTACGGCCATGTCCCATTTGTATGTCAATATATTTATTGGGTTGATATACGATATAACCACTTGCAGTATTGTGGTTAATGGTTAAAATACTGGTATCAGAGTATTCTTTTAAAAATGAGGCTCCAGGTACAACATGATTATTGATGTAGTATTCTTTGGTCCAACTATTAAGTGCAATAATTTCGTTACTAAATGTCGTGTAAAACCCTAGCGAACTGCCTATATTTCCTCGCAATTCAACCCCTCTATTGTTTATTCTAACTATATGGTCCAATTTGGTATCGTATCCGCCTTGAAGTATGGTAACAGGATTAATAACTAAATTAAATTCAGGGTGTTTAATGCCAAAGAATGCTGATTTGTATTTAAATACGCCAAATGGTTTTGTTTTACTTAATCCCGATTCAGAATGGGTAAACTCGAAATTGTCGCTCTGTAAGTATTCAAGATTAAAGTAATCAACCTTACTTAGTTTAGCACCCGAAATATTAAAACTATCAATGTAAGATGCTATACGGTTACGCTGAAATGCTTTGGCTGTGGTATTAAATTCTTGAGGCAATGCCAATGTACCTGATTTTATTTCAAACCTATCAAGCATATGCTGTGAATAAGCGTTCAAGGGAATGTAAGTACCTTGTGCAACTGCCTGAATATATGCAATACAGAATATAATTAATGTATGTAAATGTTTCATTGGTTACTAATTTAAAAATTACAATCTCTGGTGTTCATGTTCCACCTCATACCAAGACCAACATTAAACATCTCTGATTTGAAAACATTTAAGTCACTGGTCTGGTTCCTGTAAGAAATTTGTAATTCGGCAAAAAGGTTGTGCTTTAGCATGTAACTGAAAGTTGGAGCGATGATTAGTAAGTTGGTTTTTACCCCTTGCCCAATATAATTTCCATATTCTCTTATCCGAGTGTCGTAACTTAACGAGATGTTTCGCCCCCAATTACTTCCATTCGTATCGTTACCAAAATTACTTAAGCTAAACAAGGTGTTAATAAAAAGCTTTTCAGTAGGTTGATATTTTACAATAACAAGTCCTTCTCTGAAATTAGCTCCTAATGGATGAGCCATGCTTTGGTTATAATTTACATAAGCATTTTTTGGGTTAAATGACGTATATGAATAAGGCCTGGCTTGGTTATATTCAAATTGTAAATCAAGATTTGATACATTAAATAAGTCAATGCATTTTAAACCAATTTGATAAGCCTCTTTATTCCCCCACCAACCTACAGTTGTTAAACGTTTGTTAATACTCATTTCTGATAAAACAAATTGCCCATATAATTGGAAGCGCTTGGCAAAGTTGAATTTAAAATCAAGGCCGATTATATTTTTATCAGGGCTGTTTAGTGTATTATCAACAGCATTATAAAACATTACTGGATTTAAATACTGTAAATCGTAGCCACGACTTTCATGGCCGGAATCGCGCTGAAAAACGGTGGTTTCAAATAATCCAATATTAAGATTTTTAGTGATGTTAATACTTGCATGAGTTGTTGCGTAATAATGACGTTTAACAATACTGGCCCTGGTTAAAAAAGGGGTGTAGTCATACAGATATCCATAAATATTGGTGTAGTTAATTTTCCAAATACGTGTATTTACGCGTAAAAATAAGTTGTTGGTTGAGAAGTCAGAACGCATTAAAGAGCGGTAACCATTACCTATAAAGTTTTTCCCATGCCCGAATTGTACATCCACATATTTGCCTGCTTGATAAGCCATATAACCTGATGCATTCCAGTAACTGAAAAGGTACTTGTCATTTGGTTTGTAAGTATTGGTATTAATAAAGTTTTGACCTGCAAGTACATTGTACTGGTTGTAGTACTCCAGATTCCATCCATTTAAACTTTGTATTTCTTCGGCAGTTTCAGTGAAAAAGCTAAAATTCTTACCAATTCTTCCCCTTATATTTATTCCTCTGTTTACAAAATACGGCAACCTGTCATTTCGTTTGGTGTCGTATTCGCCTCTTAAATAAATAACAGGATTCACTATCAATTCAAAATCGGGGATAAGTACAGCATACATTGCCGCTTTATACTTGTATAAACCCGTATTCTTAAAGTTTTTTTTCGATTGACTCTTTGGGTCTAAACTAAATTCGAAGTTGTCGTTTTTCAAGTATTGCAGGTTAAACCTATCTTGCACGCTTAGATTACTGCTATCAAATTGGTTGGCATAATCTGCAATTCTGCTTCTAGCGTATGCTTTTGCTGTGGTATTAAATTGTTTTGGGGTAGCAAGTACCCCAGATTTTATTTCAAGTCTATCAATAAAGTGCATGCCATAAGAGCCTAAAGGCACATAAACCCCTTGGCCAGAAGACAGATTGATGATTGAAATAAAGAGAATACAAGTTAATAAATATCTCATTAGGCAAATATGCATTTTTTATTTTAATGCATTGGTGAATAACAATTGAGTTAAAATAATTTATTTAGCAGCAATGAACGAGCAAGAAGTTAAAATACGAATCAAAGAATTAACCGATTTAATTAATCAGCATAACTATAATTACTACACACTGTCTCAACCAACAGTTAGCGACTTCAATTTTGATATGATGCTTAAGGAGTTGGAGTCGCTTGAGCGGCAATATCCTGCCTTAGCAGATCCCAATTCTCCTACACAAAAAGTTGGTGGTCAAATCACCAAAAATTTTATACAAGTAAAGCACAAATATCCCATGCTTAGTCTCGGTAATACATACAGCGAGGAAGAGTTAATGGAGTTTGATGAGCGGGTAAGAAAAAGTATTGGAGATGATTTCGAGTATGTTGTAGAATTAAAGTTCGATGGTTTAGCCATTAGCATTAGATACGAAAAGGGTAAATTAGTTAGGGCCGTTACCAGAGGAGATGGTGTTCAGGGAGATGATGTTACAGCCAATGTAAAAACCATTAAAAGCATTCCTATTCAATTACCTGATGGCGATTACCCAGATAATTTTGATATACGAGGTGAAATTTTTATGCACCGAAAAACTTTTGAAAAGTTAAACAATGAGTATAGAAAAGAGCTCGAAGAAAAGGGATATGACGAGGATGAGATTAAAGAAAAATTGTATAAAAACCCACGCAACTTTGCATCAGGAACTTTAAAAATGCAAGATAGCGCAGAGGTGGCCAATCGTCCTTTAGATTGCTTCTCGTATTTTATTTATTCAGATAACCAAGTTGCGCAAACCCATTTTGAAAGCTTGGAAAAGGCGAAGCAATGGGGGTTTCAGGTAAGTGATCAATACCGTTTATGCAAAAACATAACTGAAGTAATGGCGTTTATTCACCACTTCGATAAACAACGCGAACATTTAAGTTATGAAATTGATGGAGTGGTAATTAAGGTAAATAGCTATGCTCAACAACGTGAGTTGGGTTTTACTGCCAAGAATCCGCGTTGGGCAATCTCTTATAAATACAAAGCACAAAGTGCATTAACGCAATTGTTAAAAGTTACTTATCAAGTTGGCCGCACCGGAGCTATAACTCCTGTGGCTAATTTAAAACCTGTACAATTGGCTGGTACTACTGTTAAACGTGCAAGCCTATACAATGCCGATGAAATTGAGCGTTTGGATTTGTACGAAAACGATTGGGTTTTTGTAGAAAAAGGTGGAGAAATAATACCTAAAGTTACTGCGGTAGATGTTTCTAAAAGAGGCTTGTTCTCCGAAAAAATCAAATACACCGATGTATGTCCTGAATGTGGAACTACTCTGGTAAGGCGAGAAGGCGAAGTAGTTCATTATTGTCCAAATGAAAGTGGATGTGCACCCCAATTAATTGGAAAAATAGAGCACTTTATTGGCAGAAAAGCCATGAATATTGATAGCTTGGGTAGCGAAACAATCTCAGGTTTGTATCAAAAAGGCATGATAAATAACTACGCTGATTTGTATAGTTTAACTTATGAAAATCTCATTGGTTTAGAAATGGAAACCTACAATGAGAAAAAGGACCAGTTAACTAAGCGTTCATTACAAGAAAAGTCTGTTGTTAATGTCCTGCAGGGTATTGAGGTATCTAAACAAGTACCTTTTGAAAGGGTGCTTTTTGCATTAGGTATAAGAATGGTGGGTGAAACTGTTGCAAAAAAATTAGCTCGCCACTTTTTAACACTCGAAAAACTAGCATGTGCCAACAAGGAAGAAATTGCAACTATCTATGAAATTGGCGATAAAATAGCAGATCAAGTGGTTAAGTTCTTTGCCGACCAACAAAATATTGAGGTTATTAAAAAGTTAAAAACAGCATCTATTAAATTGGAAATTGAAGATGAGTTGGGGGTAGAACGAAGCAATATTCTTGAAGGAAAATCTTTTGTGGTTTCGGGGACATTTACTGTAAATAGAGATGAATTGAAGCACTTGATTGAAATAAACGGGGGACGCAATATTGGCAGCATCAGTAAAAGTTTAAACTATCTTATTGCAGGTGATAAAATGGGGCCAGAAAAACTTAAAAAAGCAACAACTTTTAATGTGCCGATTATTACAGAAGAGGAATTTATGAAAATGATAAATAAATCATAGTATAAATAGAGTTAAATAGATTTATTAATTAGCTAATACTTGTCAATATAAATTAATTGTAAAACCGATTTAAGATTTTAGCTTTGTTAACCTACAATGAAATTACTAGAAGATATAAAAAACTTTTTGGGCAAGTGGCATTTGCACAAAGTGATAAAGCTAAAAAAGGCTAAAAACAAATTGGTTGCGTTTAATCAAGTTAACCATATTGGAATTGTTTACAATGCCGAAACTAAAGAGCATGAGCAAATGGTTGCTAAGTATGCTAGCGAGTTAAGAGCAGAAGGGAAGAAGGTGTTTTTACTTGGATATGTTGATGCCAAACAACTTCCATCTAATAAAAAGTTCTTGTTAAACTCAGAGTTTTTCTGGCGCGAAAAGTTAAATTGCTTCAACTTACCTATAAAAGGAAACATCGGGCAGTTTTTGCATTTAGAGTTTGATTTATTACTTAATTTATACCAAGATCCTTTGTTACCCATGCAAGCCATTTCAGCTTATAGCCAAGCAAAATACAGGGTGGGGTCTAATGTTGCAGATAATATTGATTTTAATGATGCAACAATAGATACGGGAAAGCGCAACGAATTGAAGTTTTTAATTGAACAAATTGACTTCTATTTACGTAGCATCAAATAATTTATAATTAATATTAATATATAACGCAACAGCATGATGAAAGGCACGGGTGTAGCATTAGTAACTCCATTTAATAGTGATTACAGCATAGATTATAATTCGTTAGCAAATATTGTTGAACACTGTATAAATGGAGGTCTTGAGTACTTAGTTGTATTAGGAACAACTGGTGAAGGTCCAACATTAAGTAAAGAGGAGAAAAAACAGGTATTTGCTTTTGTAGCTAAACAAGCAGCGGGTCGTATTGCGCTTGTGGCAGGTATAGGAGGTAATGATACCCTTGAGGTTATACATACTTTGAATGGCTTTGATAAAACTGGTTATAGTGCTATTTTATCTGTTAGTCCATATTACAATAAACCCAACCAAGAAGGTATTTATTTGCATTACATGGCATTAGCAAAAGTAGCACCATTACCTATTATTATTTATAATGTACCTGGTCGCACGGGTATGGGAATGAGCGCTGCAACTACACTTAGGTTAGCCCATGCTAGCGATAAGTTTATTGCCATAAAAGAAGCTTCGGGTAATCCAGAAATTTTCATGGATATTATTAAGGGTAAACCAGCTAATTTTTCTTTAATAAGTGGGGATGATAACCTAACGGTTCCGTTTATGGCAGTGGGTATGGTTGGCGTTATATCTGTTATTGCTCAGGCCTACCCTCGCGAGTACAGTGATATGGTAAGAATGGCATTAGCAGGTAATTTTACAGAAGCAAGTAAATTACATTTTAAACTTTATGATTTAATGAAAGCTATTTTTGCCGATGGAAATCCTGGGGGGATTAAAGTACTACTACAAAACTTGGGGTTGTGTAAAAATGTGGTTAGGCTGCCTTTGGCCCCCGTTAATAAACAGGTTGAAGAAAGCTTATTAAGCTTAGCAAAAGCGTTTAATTAAATTATTACTAATTAATTGGTTGGTGAGCCAATATGTTGGTTCACCAATTTCATTACCCAATCAAATTGCTCTTCTTTTGTAAGATTAGAGTTGTCTAAAACAATAGCGTCAGCGGCTTGCATCAAAGGACTATCATCCCTATTTGAGTCAATATAATCTCGTTTTTCTAAATTAGCCAAAACTTCTTCAATGGTTGTAGCTTGTCCTTTTTCAACCAACTCATCAAGCCTTCTTTTGGCTCTTACCATGGGGTCGGCTGTTACAAATAACTTCAATTCCGCATCAGGAAGCACAACGGTTCCAATATCACGTCCATCCATAACAATACCTTTTAGTTTACCCAATTGTTGTTGTTGCTTAACCAAAAATCTACGTACTTCACTAATGGCACTTACATCACTTACAACACTTGCTACACGAGGATTAATACGGATTTCACTTTCAATATTTTCTCCATTTAAGTAGGTGTCTTGTTGTTTTGTTTCCGGATTTATTCTAAACTCTATGTTAATATTATTGAGGGCATTTATTACTTGATCGGGATGGAAAATATCAAGCTGGTTACGAATAAAATATAAGGTTAATGCACGGTACATGGCACCTGTATCAACATAGCTGTAGTTTAACGCAGCAGCAAGTTGTTTGGCTAAGGTACTTTTACCGCATGAAGAATATCCATCAATGGCTACAGTAATTTTCATAAATCGAATTTAATCTTTGCTTTTGTTTTTTGTAAACTCATTTATAAAAATAACGAAACTTACGGTGTTAGTAGCATATGCAGCGTGGTAAGATGAACTACCATAGGCCACTTGTATTTTTTTTAGTTTAATGCCTAATCCCCAGCCAAATCCTGCAAGTTTACTGCTTGTATTTAATTTCATTTCGTACCTACGCAGGTGGTTATACCCAAAGCCCAAATACATGAATTTACCTAACAAAATTTCCGCACTTACATTTAAATGCGCAGCAATTTTATCTACTATAGTAATTTTATCTAATATTACTTGGCCACTTTCTAAATCTCTGTTTTGCCCGGGTCGATTAGCGTTTTGATATAAAAGTGTACCTGGATTTTGGAGGTTATGTGCCACAATGGAAATACGTAAAGGGTTGTGCAAAAATTTCTTACTAAATCCCATCATCAGGTTAAAAGGTAATTGTTCTCTGTTGCCATCGCTGTATGTGGTAAGTTGTATGCCTGCATTACTTGCAACTGCTGATAATGAAACCAGCTTTTTGGGATTAAAATAATTAACACCTAAATCAATTGCTAAACCAGTTGATTTATAAATATCAAGGTTTGAGTTGATGAATTTTAAAGTTCCGCCAATACTAACTTTACTTGATATTTTGCGTGCATAGCTTAAATGAATATTGTATTCTGCTGCCGTAAATGTTCCTGTTTCTTGCGATTGTTCGTTGGTGCCATCAAAAGCACCGTAAGTAATGTATTGTATACCGCCTGATATGGTATTTATAGAATCTAAACTATAGGCATAACCAGCGTATCCAGTTGCTATATCATCAACATATCGCATGTAATTAAAAGTGGCCTGGTTGTGCATTTCCAACTTTAATAATGCAGGGTTTTGAAGGCCAAGGTTTACATCGTTTTCGGGAGTTGCTATTGCATATCCGCCCAAAGCATTAATGCGTGCGTTGCTGTGTAAGTTTAAGAAATTGTATATGGTGCTTCCTCCAATTTGTGCATTGGATTTTAAGGATGTAAGTATAATTATGGCTGCAAGTAATTTTCGCATCTTGATTTCAAACATACCTAATTTAAATGAAAAAATAGAGTAGGTAGTATTTATAAAATAAAGCCGCTTAAACAAAATGTTTAAGCGGCTTTATTTGAAGTTAATTACTCGTATTAATCTCTTCTTCCGGTTAGCATCATTACATAGTAAAGTAATGTGGCCACTGCCGATAATGCTGCTACAACATAAGTCATTGCCGCCCAGTTAAGCGCGTCTTTTGCCATGCCGTGTTCGTTACTTTGCACCACACCTTTGGTTGTTAACCAAGCCAATGCTCTTTTACTTGCATCAAATTCAACTGGTAATGTAACAAGTGCAAATAATGTAATTACACTTTGGCATGCAATTAGGGTTGTAATAACCAATTCAAAAGGAAATGATTTAGCCAATAAAAAACCGCCAAACATCATCACCAAAATAATGATGTTCATTACTTTAGCACTTGCATTTTGTACCGGCACCATCGCACTTCTAAATTTTAAATACGGATAAGCTATTGCGTGTTGCACTGCGTGACCACACTCGTGCGCTGCAACAGCTGCTGCGGTTACATTTCTGCCATAAAATACATCACGACTTAAATTTACTGTTTTATCCAAAGGATTGTAATGGTCGCTTAATTGGCCTTCTGTTGTTTTTACTTTCACATCGTAAATACCGTTTTCACGTAGCATTTTTTCTGCAATTTCAGCACCAGAAAAATCTTGAACTAAGCTAATTTGAGAGTATTTGTTTACTTTACTTTTAAATCTCCAGCTAACTAATAGACTTAAGCCAAGAAAAAAGATGAAAATGAATATCATATGTTTTGATTTGTTTTTGTTTTAACGTCAATTCTTGTTCCAATTATAATATAAGGTATTTAACTGCCATGTAAATCAAGGCAAATAAAAAAATAACTAAGCTTATCCGGTTTATTCTGTGCATCATTTTTAAGTTAAAAGATGACGTGTTGTCTTGTTTTTTCCAAAACTGTAGGTATGCTAAAAATTTATCTTTCATATAAGTTTTACAAACATACATACTTTTTGATGTATTTAAATGATGGGAGTGTTAATGGGGTTAAAAAATATTTTTAGGCTTGTCTAAAAAATGTATATTTGAATTATGTATTCATATACCGAAGAAAACTATCTTAAAACAATATATAAGTTATCCGAGCAAGGAAATGAAAGTATCAATACCAATTCTATTGCTGAAGTGCTTCAAACCAAAGCCGCATCGGTAACTGATATGATTAAGAAATTGGCTGATAAGAAGTTATTGAATTATGAGAAATACAAAGGAGTGGCATTAACAGAAAGAGGAAGAAAAGTTGCTATTGACACCGTGCGTAAACACCGCTTATGGGAGTGCTTTTTATACGACAAGCTAAAGTTTGGATGGGATGAAGTACATGAAATTGCCGAACAATTGGAACACATCAATTCTGAACTTTTAACTGATAAATTGGATGAGTTTTTAGATTTTCCAACACATGATCCCCATGGCGATCCAATTCCATCTAAAAATGGTGTGATTAAAAAGTCTAATTTTATTTTGTTGTGCGATGCAAAGCCAAACCAAATACTTGTAATGAGTGGTGTATCAGATCATACTGCTGTTTTTTTACAACACCTTAATAAAATTTCAATGGTATTAGGAACCGAAATGCAGATTACTGAAAAAAACGATTATGATGGATCTATTGCAGTTAAGTTGTCGGGTAATAAATCGTTGTATTTTAGTAAAGATGTAGCTAAAAATATTTTAGTTAAAGTAAAGTAATTTATGTCAAAAGAAAAGTCGTTAAGCGAAGTGCACGAAAGTGTTTCTATTCCCGAAAAGAAGGGATTTTGGCGCACCCTTTTGGCATTTATTGGCCCTGCATACTTGGTAAGTGTTGGTTACATGGATCCGGGTAACTGGGCTACTGACATCGCAGGTGGAAGTCAATTTGGCTATCAACTTATTTGGGTATTGTTGATGAGTAATTTGATGGCTTTGTTGTTACAAACTTTAGCCGCTCGTTTAGGTATTGTAAAAGGTTGGGATTTAGCACAAGCTTCTCGCCAACAATATGCAAAATGGGCTAACATTTCGCTGTATGCTTTTGCCGAAATTGCAATTGCAGCCTGCGATTTGGCTGAAATTATTGGTATGGCAATTGGGTTAAGTTTATTGTTTGATTTGCCTCTGATGTATGGCGTTTTAATTACGGTACTAGATACTTTTTTGTTGATGTTTTTGTTAAACAAAGGCGTGCGCAAGCTGGAGGCGTTTATATTGGTGCTCATATCAATAATTGGCATATCGTTTATTACCCAAATGTTAATTGTTAAACCTGATGCTTCTGATATTGTAAAAGGGTTTATGCCACAAACGTTATCGGGTAATGCGCTATATATTGCAATTGGTATTATTGGGGCAACGGTTATGCCGCATAATTTATACCTGCACTCGGCATTGGTGCAAACACGTAAGTTTGATAAAGATGATGTTGGAATTAAGCGTGCCATTAAATTTAATTTTATAGATTCTACTATTGCGCTTAACTTGGCTTTTTTTGTCAACTCAGCTATTCTTATTTTGGCCGCCACTGCATTTTATAAAAATGGCTATTTTCAAGTTGCAGATATCCAAGATGCACATAAATTGTTAAATGGAATTTTTGGTAGTTTAGCCCCTTCATTATTTGCCATTGCATTAATTGCTGCTGGCCAAAGTAGTACCATTACAGGAACTCTTGCAGGCCAAATTGTTATGGAGGGCTATTTGAATTTACGCATCAGTCCTTGGTTGCGTAGAATTGTTACTCGTATAATAGCAATTGCTCCTGCAATTTTTACCATTGCGTATTTTGGTGAGGATAAAGTAGGGGAATTACTTATTTTAAGTCAAGTTATTTTAAGCATACAATTGGGATTTGCGGTTATTCCATTGATACATTTTAATAGCAGTAAAAAAGTAATGGGTAAGTTTGTAATTAACAAATATGTTAAAGTATTGGCATGGGTTGCTGCCATCATTATTGTTTCGCTTAATATTAAATTAATAGGTGAGGAGTTAATCAAGTTTTTTGATACTCCAATTGGTGAGCTATTTTATGTTAGACTGATTGTTTTAATTATTGTTTTATATGCATTTGCGTTATTGTGCTACATTACCTTCGAGCCTTTTTTATCTCGTAAAAGAGTTGCTAAATCGGTTATACCGCATGGTAAAGCCATTGTTTTAAATGAGGTCATAAAACCAAATTACAACCATGTTGCATTAGCTGTTGATTTTAGTAAGCAAGATGAAAACACATTGCATCATGCCCTTTCTTTAGGTGGTAAAAATGCGCGATATCTACTTATTCATGTTGTTGAATCTGCGGGTGCTATACATATGGGTAACGATATTTTTGATAAAGAGGCACAATTCGATTTAGATAACCTTAAGGTATACCAACATAGTTTGCAACAAAAAGGCTATGTGGTTGATGTAAAATTAGGATTTGGTAAATCAGCCCGAACAATAAGTAATATTATAAATCAAACTGATGCTGATATTCTGGTGATGGGCGCACATGGCCATAAAGGATTGAAAGACATTATTTTTGGTAGTACGGTTGACAAAGTGAGGCATCAGGTTAAAATTCCAGTATTGATTGTAAAATAGTGACAAATGGCTTGTAATTAATGACAGATTTCGTAATTTTGTTGTTTAATAAATGGTTATGGAAGTAAATGAACCAGCAGTTAGCTACGGCAGCACCGATGACAACACGGTGTTATCCATCATGCACATGATTCGTGGTGGTATTTCTTATTTTCAGTTTGATAAGGTTTCTAAAAAAATACCATTTACACTTTCCGAATGGAGTAACATGCTTCATATTAGTGAGCGTACCATTCAGCGTTATCAATCAGAAAATAAATCATTTGAGCCACTTCAATCAGAAAAAATTACTCAATTAACCATGTTGTGTAATTATGGTATGCAAGTTTTTGGTTCTTCGGATGTTTTTTTTAAATGGCTTAATGAGCCAAGTATTGCGCTTGGGGGTGCTGCACCAAAATCTTTTTTGGATAATAGTTTTGGCATTGATTACATAAAAAATGAACTTGGCCGTATAGAGCACGGTGTATTGGCTTAGTAATTATGTTTGTTTATCGTTTGGCGCGTAAGGCTTTTAAAGACGACCTAAAGGGAATTGGGGCAGAAAAATTTGGTGGCAGGTGGAACAATATTGGCGTGCCTTTGGTATACGCTTGCCAACATAGATCGTTGGCTTTGTTAGAAATTGCAGCACACATCCAACTTACATATTTACCTCAAGATTTTTATATGGTTGAATTAGAGATTCCCGATAGCGTTATTCAAATTGTGT
>CANLLM010000039.1 GCA_947491825.1 Bacteroidota bacterium | reverse complement strand
GATTGAATATTATCTAAGTTAAAACTATAATGTTGCCATGCCCTGCGCCAGGTAGCCCAACCCCAGATAAAGCTATGCATGGAAAAATAATAGGAAGCGTCTCCCCTTGTAATACCACGTTGGAAATTTGAGCCACAAACTTGCATCACCCTGTCATCATCTTTGTAGTGGTTGAGCATAATTTTACAAAATTCCCAAAAATCGGTTGATGGCAAGCAGTCATCTTCAAGAATAATCCCCATTTCTTCATGCTCAAAAAACCAGGTAATTGCTCCACTAACAGCGGGCCCACAACCTAAATTTTCATCCCTGAATAACGTCTTCAGCTCGCAAGGCCAATCTATTTGTTTAAAGATATCGCGTGTTTGTGATGTAAGTAACTTATCTGTTGATTTATGGACTCTTGCCCCATCGGCTGCAACATATAACCTTGCAGGCATGGCCTTTTTAATGGCATCAAATACACGTTGTGTTTCATCGGGTCTATTAAACACCAACATCAATATAGGAACATCAAAAGAGTTGCTCATGATAAAATTAGTAAGTTGGCAATAATACACAAAGCACTTTAATTGCTAAAATATATCTATCTGTATACAGTTTGTGTTATACTTATCATTATTTTGCGAACTGTGCAAATTCCATTTTTAAATAAAATAAAATCACCACATATTAAAAAATATGCTGCCAATACGGGTTGGCTGTTTGCTGATAATTTTTTAAAACAAGTTATCAATCTAATTGTAGGGGTTTTTCTAGCGCGTTACTTAAACCCCGAGGGACTAGGTAGTATAAGCTATGCATCAACATACATGCAACTGCTTAATCCTATTGCAATGCTAGGAATAAATGCAATTGCAATAAAAGAATTTGTAAACAACCACGAGAAAGCAAATACCATTATCGGTACAACCTTCTATTTAAAATTAATCTCTTCCTTATCAGCCTTTGCCATACTTGTTTTTTGTGCAATATTTTTAGAAAATCTTCCCGAGATGAGGTATTACATTATAGTTGTGGGCCTTTCTTATCTGCTATACCCATTTCAGGTAATAGACTTTTATTTCCAATCAAACTTAAAATCTAAGTATACCGTTTTATCACAACAGATAGCAACAGTGTTAGCTGCCTTACTTAAAGTTTTAGGAATGATTAAGGGATATACTATAGGATATTTTGTCTGGATAATCCTAGCAGAAATTTTCGTTTCTACTACTAGTCAAATAATTATATATAAACTTAAAATTAAGCTACCTAAATGGACTTTTGATCAAGCGCTTGCAATTAAAATGCTGAAGGAGTCTTTACCTATCATTTTTACAGGATTTTTTATTGTAATTTACATGAGAGTAGATCAACTCATGATTCAAAAAATGTTGGATACTAAATCTCTTGGTAATTTTACAGCGGCAATTAAATTAAGTGAAGCATTTTATGTAGTACCAGGAATTATCGCAGGATCTTTGTTTCCAGCAATTATAAACGGACTAAAAATAAGTAGAGAGGAATACTTAAATAGAATGCAAAGACTGTATTCTGTTTTTACACTACTTTGTATAGTTGTATCTTTGGTGGTAGTCATCTTTGGTGATTTAATAGTAAGCATACTTTATGGCGAAGCATATACCCAAACGTCTGCCGTTTTAAAAGTCCATTTTTGTAATAGTATTTTCGTGTTTTTTGGAGTGGCCTACAGCCAAGCATTTATTGTTGAAGGGATGCAGCGATTTACTACCATAAATACCATTGTTGGTGCCATTATCAATGTGTTATTAAATTTCTATTTTATTCCTAAAATTGGTATTGTTGGTTCTGCAATTGCCACATTTATTGCCCAATTTTATTCCGGTTTTTTCTGTTTACTATTATTTCCTAAAACAAGGGTCCATTTTAAACTAATGCTTAACTCGTTTAATATTATAAAAACAATACGTTTATATTCCACAAAATTCAGAACATTAGACAATGAGTAGTTTATTACTTTTTTTAGAATCATTTTTTACAAAAACATACTTTTATAAAATCAATAAATTTTTATATTTCCTTTCAGTTAAGGGTATGGGCATTGATAATAAATTCTCTTTGGTGCATAAAGGAGATAGAATGCTGATGGCCATGCTGCTAAAAAAAACGGGTAAACAGGTTGTTATTGATGTAGGGGCTAACGTTGGTAATTATGCCGAAGAGGTATTAAATTACAATTCAGATGTTGATCTGTATGCTTTCGAGCCACATCCGAAAACATTTTTGACGTTGGAAGAAAAAGCGAAAAAAATTGGTTTTAAAACAATTAATAAAGGCTGTGCAAATACCATAGGTAAACTTAAGTTTTACGATTATGCTAATAATGATGGTTCAGAGCATGCAACACTATTAGAGGGTGTATTCACAGATTTATATAATAATAAAACCATTGTTCACGAGGTAGAGGTAACAACACTTGACTCATTCATTGAAGAAAATAAAATTGAATCCATTGATTTGCTTAAAATAGACACGGAGGGATTTGAATACAGCGTAATAAGTGGTTGCCTACAAAGTATTAAAAGTAACAGAATTAAAGCTATTCACTTCGAGTTCAACACCATGAATATTATTAGTAAGGTATTTATGAAAGACTTTATAAAAATACTACCTCAGTACTCTTTTTATAGGGTATTACCAAACGGACTGCTAAAGGTTGAGCAGCAAAACATTTTACTCACGGAGATTTTCGGATTTCAGAATATAGTAGCCGTAAATAATCAAACAAAATAACCATGAGCACTTGTAAAATTTGTGGTAAAAATGTGCAGCCTTTGTTTATAGCCAAAGTACTGAATAAGTATGATGTGCAATATGAGCAATGCGAGAATTGCCATTTTATACAAACAGAAAAACCTTATTGGTTAAATGAGGCCTACCAAAGCGCAATAAATAATAACGATACTGGGATTATTGCGCGCAACGAACGTTTTAGGGGAATTGTTACTGTACTTATTAGTTTTCTGTTTGGTAAAAACGAGAAATTCATAGACTACGCAGGTGGTTACGGCATTTTTACACGCATGATGCGAGATGTTGGATTTGATTATTATTGGGTTGATGAATATGCTAAAAATTTAGTTTCTATAGGTTTTGAACACAAGGCAGAAACAAGATATGAATCCATAACGGCCTTTGAAGTTTTTGAACACCTAGATAACCCAGAAGAGAAATTAATTGATATGTTAACTTACTCGGATAATATTATTTTCTCTACAGAACTTGTGCCTGATAATACACCAACAAAAGATTGGTGGTATTATGCGTTTAACCATGGCCAGCATATCGCATTTTACCATAAAAAATCACTTCTTCATTTGGCTAAAAAACATCATTTACACTTGTCAACCAATGGCTCTAACTTTCATGTATTGAGCAAAAAAGCAATAAACCCTTTATTATTTAAATTACTTTATAAAGGCAGCAAGTATGGGCTATATTGGTTCTCAAAACTTGGGCTTCAATCAAAAACATTTAGCGACCATAAATTAATGAGCTAAGCCATGCGTATTTTGTATGATGATGAGATTTTTTTTAGGCAGCGTTTTGGTGGTGTATCGCGTATTTTCACGAAACTCATAGAAGGCATTGAACCGATGGTGCAACATCAATTATTGTTTAATTGCAATTACTCAGAAAACGAATATTTACTGGAGCTTAAACCTCAAATCAATTCATTTTTTAAACATTACCAATTTCCACTTAAAGGAAAACTAATAAGGGGTATATATGGCAGATATTCGCATTGGCAAACCATAAAATCCATCAAACAAAATAATTCAGATATTTTTCATCCAACGTTTTATGCTGATTACTATTTAAAAGCAATAACACAAGTAAATATGCCGTTGGTTTTTACTGTACATGATCTAATACATGAGCAAACGCCAAACAATGCTCACTATGCTGAAATGGCTAAAATAAAAGCTGGTAATATTAAAATAGCTAAGCAAATTATTGTTGTATCAGCGCATACCAAAAAAGATTTACTACGTATTTATCCATTTGTAAATCCGGAGCAAGTAAATATTATACCATTGGCACAATCTTTACCCGAGCAAGGTTACAGGCCAAATAATTTACCAGAAAATTATATTTTATTTACAGGCGAACGTGGTGGTTACAAAAACTTTATTTCATTATTAAATGCGTTTGCCGAGTTGTCAAAAATAAATCCCGATTTGCATTTATATTGTGCTGGCAGTGCATCATTTAATAACGATGAGTTAGCGCTTGCCCAAAAATTAAATGTAAATAATAAACTACACCATGCTAAACTTAGTGATTCTGAATTGCGCTATGTATATCAACATGCTAAGCTATTCGTTTTTCCATCAACATACGAAGGTTTTGGGATGCCTATGCTTGAAGCGTTTAGTGCGAAAACACCAGTAGTTGCTCATCATGCCACAAGCCTACCTGAAGTTGGTGGTGATGCCGCTTATTATTTAGATGCTACAGATGTGAAGCAATTAACTAGTGCCCTAAACGAAGTTTTAACCAATACTAAATTACGAAGTGAGTTGATTGAAAAAGGTAAAATTCGTGAACAACAGTTTACTTGGCAAAATCATATCAATCTCACTTTACAAGTTTATCAAAAAGCGGTAAAATGAAATTTTTACTGATAGACAATTACGATTCGTTTACACATATACTTGCTGATTATGTCAGGCAATGTGATGTTTTATGCGATATTATACGCAACGATGATGTCGAATTAAACAATAAAAATTATTTAGATAATTATGATGCTTTGGTGTTGTCTCCTGGACCACAAACGCCTAAGCAAGCTGGATACTTGATGGAAATTATTCATCAGTATTATAAAACTAAACCAATTTTAGGGGTATGCTTAGGCCATCAGGCTATAGGACAATACTTTGGCGCAGAGCTTGAAAAAGCGGCATCTCCTAAACATGGTAAGGTAGATACCGCTACACACTCAGAACATCCCTTGTTTAATGATATTTCTCAAAGTTTTGAGGTAACACGCTATCATTCCTTAATTTTAAACAACATAAAGCCTCCTTTACAAATAATAGCACACTCCCAAAATGCAGAACCTATGGCTCTGTCTCATAACACTTTGCCTGTTTTTGGCATTCAGTTTCACCCAGAGTCTTGCCTAACCACAAGCGGATTAACCCTCATAAAAAACTTTATGCTAATAGTACAACTGCATTTGGGATAAGTTAATTTTCTTATATTTGGTTGCAATTCGTAACATAATAAATGGATATAACGATAAAACAAGACGGCAAGTTTAAGTATATTGAAGAAGGGGAGGGCGAGGTACTTCTTCTCTTACACGGATTATTTGGAGCACTCAGTAATTGGAGAGAAGTAACAGCACACTTTTCCAAAAAGTATAAGGTTGTAATTCCATTGATGCCAATTTTTGAAATGAATATTTTAAGCCTAAGCGTTGAAGGTTTGGCCAATTTTATCCACGAATTTATAGAATATAAAAAGTTTAATTCTGTAAACCTATTAGGTAACTCACTTGGCGGACACGTAGCCCTTGTGTATTTAAAAAAATATCCTGAAAACGTGAAAACATTGTTACTTACAGGAAGTAGTGGACTATATGAAAATGCTATGGGAGGAAATTATCCCAAAAAAGGTGATAAAGAGTTTATTCGGAAAAAAATAGAAATTACTTTTTACGACCCTAAAAATACTACGGATGAATTAGTGGATGAAGTGTTCGAAACAGTTAACGATCGAATGAAAGTTCTGCGCATTTTAACCATGGCCAAATCAGCCATAAGACACAACATGCGAAAAGATATTCCCCACATCAAGGTCCCTGTTTGTTTAATATGGGGCAAAAATGATGTGATAACGCCTCCTAATGTTGGAGAAGAGTTTCAAGAGCTATTGCCTGACTCTGAACTTCATTTTTTAGATAATTGCGGACATGTTCCAATGATGGAACACCCAACCGAATTCAATAAAATAGCTGAAGCGTTCTACCTTAAAAAACTTGCTAAATAATGACAGCAGAGGAACTGATATCTGATCAAATAATTCCACTAAAATGTGGCGATTTATGCGATGCTGCCATCAGTTTTATGCATGATGCTAAAGTGGTGGAAATGCCAGTAGTGGAATCTGGCAAACTCTTGGGCTATTTGCACATAAGCAAAGCCGAAAAAACACAGAATAAAACAGTTGGGCAGGTTATGGAAAATAAGTTGCTATTTATACCTGCTAATACACACTTGTTCGATATTACGCGCATCATGTATGATACGAATTCTACAACAATTGCAGTATGTGATGACCAACAAAATTACATTGGTGCAGTATCTCTTGCTGATTTATTAAAAGCATACTCAAAAAATACAGCAAACAGTTTGCCTGGTGCGATTATTACCCTCGAAATGTTTCCAAGAGACTACTCTTTAACTGAAATTGCACGCATATCAGAAAGCAACGATTTTAAAATTACAGGGCTCTTTATTCGTAATATTGAAAATAATAAACTTGAAGTTAGCTTGAAACTAAACTCCGTTGAAATAAAAACTGTACTTCACACTTTTGAACGATACAAATACAATATAAAATCTGTTCATCAATTAAGTGAAGTAGCCGACAACCTAAACCAACGATTAGATTGGTTAATTAAATATATAAATACATAACACCATGAAACTCGCTATATACGGCAGGGTTTATAAAAAGGAATATCAAAAACAGCTACAAAACCTGTTTGATTTCCTGCACCAAAATGAAATAATTTTTTTGGTAGAGGAATCATTTCTTATACAATGTAAGCAAGCCGAAATAAAAATTAAAGAGACCAATAGTTTCGATAGCTACGATATCCTTAAACAAAGTGAGGTTGATTATATGATAAGTATTGGCGGTGATGGCACTATGCTTGACTGCCTGACATATATACGCGACTTGCAAATTCCCGTATTAGGCATAAACAGCGGAAGACTAGGATTTTTAGCAAGCGTGAGTATGGATGAATCTAAAAAAGCTTTGGAGAATCTGATAAAAGGACATTTTCAAGTTGATAGTCGATCTGTACTCCAATTAGAATCAAACCAACCTCTTTTTGGTGGAGTAAAATACGCGCTCAACGATTTTGTAATTCACAAAAAAGATTCATCCTCGATGATTATTATTCATTCATACATCAATGGTGAATTTTTAAACTCTTATTGGAGCGATGGATTAATTATTTCAACCCCAACTGGTTCAACTGGCTATTCACTAAGTTGTGGTGGACCTATTCTATATCCAACTAGCTCAAGTTTTGCAATTACACCTGTTGCTCCCCATAATTTAAATGTAAGACCAATAATTGTTAGTGATCAAAATGTTTTGTCATTTGAAATTGAGGGCAGAGCCACCAGCTATTTAGTCTCACTTGATTCCAGATCCGAAACCATAAACAGCAGCACACAACTTGCTGTTAGAAAAGCTGATTTCCAATTTCACCTTATTCGCTTTAATGAGGAAAACTATTTAAACACCCTACGCAAAAAATTAATGTGGGGAGTCGACAATAGAAACGCCTAACGTGCTTGCTTTTTAGCATATTCAAATCCAATAGACTTGGAATTATAGTTTATTATGATAGTTTTGCACTATCATAAACCCGTTTGAATGAAAGCTTATTATAACATATTAGCACTATTAATACTGACTAGCACCGTTGGCGTAACCGTTAACGCACAAAAACTAGATGTTGGTTTGCTTTTGGGCGGTGCATATTATTATGGTGATGTTGTTAATGAACTAGAGCCTACCACAATGCGTGCAGCTGTAGGAGGTTTTTTACGCTACAGACTTGGTACCCGATTTGCAATTAAAGCATATGGAGGATTCAATAAAGTATCAGGCGATGATCAACTAAGCGAAAGCGAGTGGCAAAAACAGCGTAATTGGACATTTGAAACCAATATTCTTGAAGGGTCTTTGCTATTGGAATGGAACTTGATTGAAGATCGTAACCGAGGTAGAAGGTTTGCAAATCCATTCATTCCGTATTTATTTGGTGGTGTGGGCATGTTCAATTTTACCCCAAAAAGTGATTTTAACGGTCAACTACAAAGCCTGGCTCCGCTTCAATTATCCGGTGTAGCCTATACGCTAAATGCCATTTGTGTGCCATTTGGTTTTGGAGCTAGATACTATGTTGCTCGTAAATTCCAGATTGGTTTCGAATTAGGAGTCCGTTACACCAACACCTCTTATATTGATGATATAGCACCTGATAACGTATATCAAGATCCAAGTAGCACTCCATTCCCAACATTAACAGAATACTATTACGCAAGAAGTTCCGCAAATAGAAACCCCGGAGATTTAAGAAGTAAAATGGGTAGTAATGTAAAAGAAGTAGCAGGATCTAACGGTTTAAATCAGTTTTTAGGTGCTAGCGATTTTTATCTTACCACAGGTTTAACGGCTTCGTACACCATTGGTGAGGCTAAAGGCGGTAGTGCTGGTGGAGGTCGTGGTAGAAACTACGGTAAATCTATTCGTTGTCCAAGGTTTTACTAATTAATCATTAAAAGATAAGTTATTAATTAATAATAGCTTAACTAACAACATTTACAAACATTTTGCGTTTTAAGCTATAAACCTATATTTGTTATTTATGGGGGTTAACATGATTTCAAAATTCAAGCACTTTCTAGTATTGTCATCTACGCTTTTTGTAGTGTCATTATCTGCCCAAAACATTGAGTTTGGGTTGTATGGTGGTGTTTCAAATTACATGGGTGATGTAAGTGAGCAAAAGATGCGTTTTGATCAATATCATCCTAGTGCAGCAGTCATGGGAAGATATAATGTGAATCAACGATTCACTTTGAAAGGTATGATAGCCTATGGGAAAGTTTCAGGAGCCGATTCATTAGCATTGAAGGACAGAAACAAGATGCGTAATACCAACTTTAGTAGTGATATTTACGAGTTTTCTGTACATGCCGAATACAATCTAATACCTAATAAGCTATCAGATAGAGGAGGTAAACCCCTTGTTCCTTATATTTTCGCAGGAATTGGAATCTTTCATTTCAATCCCAAAACTACTTTCCAAGGTACCGAATACGAATTACAACCACTTGGAACTGAAGGTCAAGGAACAACTCAATACAACAACTTAAAAAAATACGATCTAACCACTATTTGCTTACCAATGGGCGTTGGCTTAAAAAAACGCGTCTCACGCAATTTTGTGGTTGGCGCTGAGGCTGGATTTCGCTTCACATTTACTAAATATTTGGATGACATCGGAGGGAAATATGCAAATGCTAACGTAGTATCTCGTGCATATGGACCAACAGCAGGTAGTTTAGCTAATAGAACTGGCGAAGTTGAATCTGGTTATCCAAATTTACCAGTTGCCAAAGAAGGTGATTTTAGAACAACCGCAGGTATTATTTTAGGTACCGACATGTATTTCTTAGCCGGATTTAGTATTTCTTATATTTTTCAAAATACTGGCATGCTATGCCCACGACTTTAAGCGTTATAGTTATTAGTGAAGTTCAAATCTCTTTTTTCTGCGCTATTCTTTTTTATAAGTATATCAACTTTTGCTCAGAAAGTTGAATTTGGGATATATACAGGCATAGCCAATTATACTGGCGATGTTGCTCAGCACATGATACTTAGCGAAACCAAATTAGCAGGCGGTATTTTTGCACGCTTAAACCTCAATAATACATGGGCATTAACAGCGATAGGAAGTCAATTACGTGTAAGCGGGAGCGATGCGAACTTTAGCTATAATAAAGCGCGTAACATTACATTTAGAACAGATATTACCGAATTAGCTGGCCTAGTTGAATTTAACTACTTTAAATATGGAGCAGGCGTTAATAATAAACGGTTTTCACCATACGTATACTGGGGGTTAGGAGCAGCATTTTTTAACCCACAAGGAATTTACCAAAATGCATGGATCGATTTACAACAATACCAAACTGAAGGAAATGCATATAGTGGCTTAGCGCTAGTGATGCCGATGGGCATAGGAATAAAATGGATGCCTAATAAAAAGATGAGCTTAGAAGGAAGCCTAGGATTTAGAAAAACCTATACCGATTATTTAGATGATGTAAGTAATACCTATGTTGATCCAAGCAAGCAGTTGAACGAAAAGGGCATTGTTGGAGCTGCCCTGGCAGATCCATCCTATAATTTGAACGAAGGTGCCTTTATTAACAAAGCCGGATACCAAAGGGGAAACCCTGATTTTAACGATTTTTACTTTGTTGCCAACATTAGTGTAACTTATCGCATATTTACACGTATTAAGTGTGCGAGATTTTATTAAATTCGCTACCTTATATTTTTTAAACCTAAAATGAGCCTCAAAAGTAAGATTGACGCGCAGAGATTGCCGGAACACATTGCCATTATTATGGACGGTAACGGCCGTTGGGCTAAAGAGAAGGGCAAGTTTCGTATTTTTGGACACCAAAATGGTGTAAAATCAGTCAGAGAGACCACTGAAGCGGCTGCAGAATTAGGTGTTAAATATTTAACGTTGTATGCATTTTCTACAGAAAACTGGAATCGTCCACAATTAGAGGTTATCGCATTAATGGAATTATTGGTTTCTACTATTAGAAAAGAAACCAATACCTTAATGAAAAATAACATCCGCTTACAAGCAATAGGCAATATGGATGATTTGCCTCCAAAATGCTTCAAGGAGCTATCGGCTGCAATAGAAGAAACGCAAAATAACACACGAATGACACTAGTCCTTGCACTAAGTTACAGCGCCAAATGGGACATTACCAATGCCATTAAAAGTATAGCACAAAAAGTAAAAGAAGGTAAACTACTTCCTAGCGATATTACAGACCAAACTATAGATCAACATTTATCAACGAATGGAATTCCAAACCCAGAATTAATGATTCGTACAAGTGGTGAACACCGTATTAGCAATTTTTTACTTTGGGAATTAGCCTATAGTGAATTTTATTTTACCGATATACTTTGGCCTGATTTTAACAAAGAACATTTATACGAGGCCATTCTTAATTTCCAACAAAGAGAGAGGCGCTTCGGCAAAACAAGCGAGCAATTAGCCATTTAATGAAAGTGACAAAACATATTTTTCCGATACTCTTAAGTGTACTTTTTGCATCAGTTACTTTTGCACAAGACACCAACACCGTTTCAAAACCTAAAATGGGATACATAGATTATAGTTTCCCTAAAACATATGAAATAACAGGTGTATTGATAAGTGGAACAAACTACTACGATAAAAGCGTGCTACAAGTTCTATCTGGATTAGAAATTGGCCAAAAAATTAAAATTCCTGGAGACGACATCACAAAAGCAATCAATAATTTATGGAAGCAAAAGTTATTTGATGATGTAAAAATTAGTATCCTAGATATTACTGATGATAAAGTTTCACTTGAGATAACGCTAAGAGAAAAACCTCGTTTATCTAACTTTACCATTAAGGGACTTCGTAAAAGTAAAGCAACCAATTTACGTGATGAACTTACCATTAAATCAGGTCAGATTATTACAGACAACATGCTGAACTCAACCCGTAATCAAATTAAAAAATATTTTATTGATAAAGGCTTTTTAGATGCAGTCGCAACATTTGAAATTATTCCTGATGATCCCCGCAAAAACACATCAAAACTTCGCATAACGGTTAACCAAGGTGAAAAAATTAAAATAAATAATATCCAGTTTAACGGCAACTCTGCTGTACCATCAAAAAAACTAAAGAGTGCGCTTAAAAAAACAAAAGAACGCAAACGTCTTCTAGCAAAGTCAAGGTACATGGAGAGTGAATATGAAGACGACAAAAAGAAAATTATAGAAAAGTACCTAACCTTAGGATATCGTGATGTAGAAATTATTACAGACAGTGTTTATCGCTTCGATAAAAATTCAATAAACATCAACATTACGCTTAATGAAGGAACCAAATATTATTATCGTGACATTAAATTCATTGGTAATAACAAATACACCAGCCAACAATTACACGAAATTCTAAAAATAAAACCTGGGGATGTTTACAATCAAGCTATCCTAGAGTCTAGGTTAAACATGAGCCAAACCGAGTTAGACATTAGTACATTGTACATGGATGACGGATATTTATTTTTTAGAATTGAACCTGTTGAAGTATTGGTTGAAAGCGACTCTATTGATTTAGAGTTGCGAATAAGTGAAGGTCCTCAAGCTAGAATTAATAAGGTTACGGTTGTAGGTAATACCAAAACCAGCGACCATGTAATCTTGCGCGAGTTGCGAACTAAACCAGGGCAGTTGTTCAGCCGCAGCGACATTACCCGTAGTTTGCGCGAGCTAGCTACTGTTGGTTATTTTAATCCTGAAGCGTTAAACGTCAATCCAGTTCCACATCCAGAAAATGGTACAGTAGATATTGAGTATAAAGTTGAAGAGCGACCTAACGATCAAATTGAACTTTCGGCAGGTTGGGGTATGTACAGTGTTGTGGGCACATTAGGCTTAACGCTTAACAATTTTTCAACCCGAAAAATGTTCGACTCTAAAGCATGGACTCCTGTGCCTAGTGGTGATGGACAACGCCTTAGTTTGCGTGCGCAAAGTAATGGTACCTTCTTTCAATCATATAGCGCATCGTTTACCGAGCCTTGGTTAGGAGGTAAAAAACCAAATGCCTTAACAGTATCCATTTTCCATTCAGTACAAAGCAATGGTTACCGCAAAGGCGAAGCATTGCGCTCAGCCCTATTTACAACTGGTGCGAGTTTAGGTATTGCTAAACGTTTAAAATGGCCTGATGATTATTTCGTGGCTCAATACTCATTAAATATGCAGCGATACAATAACATGTATGATGTGTATGGAAAAAGTTATATAGCTAGTGTGCCAGAAGGCATCTCAAATAGTTTCAGTTTTCGTTTTGTATTATCTCGTAACTCAACAAATCAAACCATCTATCCAAGTAGTGGTTCAAATATTTCCTTATCTATACAAGCTACACCACCATATTCGGCATTTAATGGCGTTGATTATAAAACATTAGATCCAGCAAAAAGATATCGGTTACTGGAATTTCATAAATGGAAATTTGATGCAACTTTCTTTACTCCAATTGTTGGCAAGCTAGTTATCATGAGCCGTGCAAATTTTGGATTTATTGGCACATACAACCCAGTAGTTGGTATGACACCATTCGAGCGTTTTTGGGTTGGCGGAGCTGGATTGATGGGATGGAATTTAGATGGCCGCGAATTAGTAGCCCTAAGAGGATATCAAGACAACTCTTTAACACCAATTAAGAGTGAAAGATACAATACTGCGCTTGGAACAATTGAGCAACAAGTACGTGAGGGTGGAGCTATCTACAACAGATATACCTTTGAATTACGTTACCCTATATCTTTAAATCCTCAAGCTACGGTATTCCCGCTTCTATTTGCAGAAGCAGGTGGTGCTTGGTTGAGGTTTAAAGATTATAACCCATTTCAAATTTATCGCTCAGTGGGTGCCGGTGTGCGAATTTTCTTGCCTATGTTTGGTATGATTGGATTAGATTATGGTTATGGATTTGATGCGCCAACATATTCTGTTGATGGCCAATATAACCGTGGTAATTTCCACTTCTTAATTGGACAACAATTCTAATCATTAATTAAATAAAACAATGATGAAAAAGATTTTTTTGTTAATTTTATTAGCTGGCACTGCTTTTGCTAATAGCCAGGCACAACGTTTTGCTTACGTAGATACCGAGTATATTTTAGATATGCTTCCTGAATACCGCTCGGCACAAAAACAGTTAGAGCAACTTTCTGCCGATTGGGAAAAAGAAATTGGGAAAAAACAGTTAACAATTGATAAAATGTATCGCGACTTTACAGCTGAACAAGTTTTATTAACTGAAGAATTAAGAAAAAAAAGAGAGCAAGAAATTAAAGATAAAGAAAAGGAATTACGTGACTATAGAAACCAAAAATTTGGATACGAAGGTGAATTATTCAAAAAAAGACAAGAGTTAATTAAGCCTATTCAAGATAAAGTTTTTGATGCTGTGCAAAAAGTTGCTAAACAAGGCGCTTTAGATTTTATATTTGCCAAAGGAAGCGATATGATAATGTTGTATTCAAATGCCAAATACGATAAAAGTGATGAGGTTTTAACTGAGCTAGGTGTAGCAGTAACTAAAAATAAAGATAACCAAAATTTGCAAAAGAAAGACAATAAATAAATACCATGAAAAAAACAATTATTACATTGGCTATTGCTATAGCCACATTTTTTGGCAGCACAGCAGCCAATGCACAAAACAAATTTGCTTACATCGATTTTCAAGAACTGATGCGTATGATGCCTGAATACAAAAAGGCAACCACAGATATGGAATCATTTAGCAAAACATTGCAAGATGAATTGAAAAGAATGAGCGATGAGTTTGAAACCAAATTAGCTGCTTTTCAAAAAAATCAAGCAGCCATGAGTGAAGTGATTAAAGAAACTAAAGAAGGTGAATTACGTGATATGCAAACACGCATACAAAGCTTCCAAGAGAATGCACAAGAAAAAGCAAGAGAGAAAGAACAAGAGCTACTAAAACCAATTATTGAAAAAGCTAAAAGCACAATTAGTACTGTTGCTAAAGAAGGTGGTTACTCTTATGTATTTGATAGCAGCCCAGGAACACCATTATTATACAAACCAGATGGTGATAACATTATGGGTGCCGTTAAAAAGAAACTAGGCATTATCTAATCCTCAATACTATTGTTTAACAAAAAATCCCGATGGCAAATGCCATCGGGATTTTTTATGTGAGTCATAATCTGCTACTAATATTCCATATCCATTCCCCCACCATTACTATCTCCGCGTCTTTGGTTACTACGTTTTCTGAAAAGAGATGCCTCCATTTCTCCAAATCTCCATGTTACACTTAAGCGCACAAAACGGGTTTCGCGTCTACGGCTAATATTTTGTTCCATCACATTGCTTTCATAATAGGTTCCAAACCGTCTGGTGTTAAACACATCATTAACAACTAAGTTAAAGCTTAGCTTTTTCATAATCTCCTTGTTTAACGAAATGTCCAACGAGTATTGATCAAGTGTTTTGCCCTGCGGAATAATTCTTGGCGCTTCGTAATTGCCATTTAATTGTACTGTGTATTGTTTGGGTAATTTATAACTTACCATACCTTTTGTATTCCAGCTAAAACCGCTGTTTTGTATAGTGGTACTTCCAACATTTGCACTAATATCAGTGTAAAAACCATTTAAGTTAATGGTAACATCTAGCTTCTTTTTTAAAAAGCTGGTTTTAAAATTATTCTCCCAACCCATGTTATACATGGTATTCCCATTTATAAATGTATTTTTGTATTCCAGCTAAAACCGCTGTTTTGTATAGTGGTACTTCCAACATTTGCACTAATATCAGTATAAAAACCATTTAAGTTAATGGTAACATCTAGCTTCTTTTTTAAAAAGCTGGTTTTATAATTATTCTCCCAACCCATGTTATACATGGTATTCCCATTTATAAATGTATTCAATAATACATCTGAAGTATCATTATACTTCTGGGCAAATTGGGTAATGGCCCCTTCTGTTTGCTTTATATAAACCGATGTAAATAAATTACCATTTGTGAATATGCGATTATAATTTGCTTCTGCCGAATTGATAAACTCTGGACGTAATAGCGGGTTACCTGTGCGGTAATTCATTTTATCAGCAAACATAATAAATGGCATTACCTGCATAAATCCAGGACGACTAATTTTACGCGTGAAATTTGTTTGTATTTCGTGTTTTTCTCCAATACGTTTTGTTAAATAAATACTTGGGAAAAACGCTTTAGCCAAATTCGCCATTCCATCAGGATATAAATACGCTACCGATTGGTTTTTACCAAGCAACTCACCAATAAAACGAGTTTGCTCAAAACGTAAACCCACCATGTATCCAATTCCCATTGGTTTAAACATACTTGAGTAGGTAGCGTAAGCAGCATTTACCATATCACTAATCTTATAATTATTTGATAAGGTGGAGTCCATCACAACTTCTCCAGAAGGATTGTTACGATATCCTACATCAAGCATCGAAAGATCTTCTTTATAATTACTGCGTATACCAAATTCCCATTTAGCCGTATCAGTTACAGGATTGGTAAAATCCAGCTGATAAGTAAATGTGTTGCTGCTACCTGTACCTCTGTTTACTTGAAATTCTTGCGCTGTAATAGGTTGGCCATTGCTATAGTAATTATTGGTAATAAAGTCACTATTGGCTTTACGTTCACCGCGGCTATAGGTAACATCGGTTGTTAATTCCCTTCCTTTTCTCGGATAAGTTTTGCGCAATTGCAATTGGGTATTATAGTTGCCCCACTGTGTACTGCCAATTGTACTGCGCGTGCCGTAGGTTAATGTTTTATTTGAAGCATCAAGGTCAACGAACGACTGTGATTCGTCAGATTCATATCCACCACGCATCATGCCTTGACTTAATGATAATGTGGTGCGGTTAGTTAGGCTGTAATCATAAGCAATACGACCATGCTGCATTAAGTTCTCCATGGTAACCTGATTATCCTGATTATAAAACCCGCTGGTTTCTCCATTGCTTATCAACCTGCGATCAGTGTAACCCTTAGTTGGGTTTTTAGATAAGTTAGCATTGTATGAAATGCTAAAGTTACTTCTACCCTCTTTGATGTTCAAATTAAGCATACCATTGTATCTATTTGGAAAACCCGCTCCCAACGTGATTAACCCATTGTACCCTGGTTTGGTATTCTTCTTCAATACTATATTTAAAATACCACCTGATGTTGAAGCGTCATATTTTGCAGAAGGATTGGTTATCACTTCAATCCTATCAATTTGATCTGAAGGAATTTGTTCTAATGTTAAATTGGTTGGCCTTCCATCCACGAAAATAGTAGGACTGCTATTTCTTAAAGTTACTCCACCATCCACATCAACAGACAAACCCGGAATGTTTTTTACTGCATCAATCCCTGTTCCTCCTCGGGCCGAGATATCTTTATCTACCGTATAAATTCTCCTGTCAACAGTCATAATTACAGCAGAACGCTCACCATCAACAACAATTTCTTTTAAACTTTTTGCATCAACCTGTAAAGTAATATTCCCTAAATCTTGCTCAATATTATTTGGGCTTATAGATACTTGTTGTGTTACTGTTTGATAACCAATAAATGTGATACGCAAACGATATCGCCCCATAGGTAACTTATCTAGGTTAAAATCGCCATTTGCTTTTGCAAGAATGCCACTGATGATACTGTCTTTTTGAATAGCCAATAGGGTGACAGTTGCAAAGTCTACAGGTTGTTTTGATTTTGAATCAACCACCTTACCATACAAACGACCTATAGCTGGCATATTGCGCATCCCACCGATGTTTGGGCGCTGTGCATACGTTGATAATGATGATACTATTATTAGAAATATTGCTGAATAAATTTTGTGCATGCTAAATATTGACTATTTAATAAAAACTAAGACCGTAATACCAAGCAAAAGTTTAATTCAATTAGAACTTTTGAAGTAAGCGTTACAAAATCCGTGATAAAAAAAATTATAAAAATTATTCCAAATCGGTACTCAACTTATAACGGCAGATGCGATTGTTCTTTTTATCTGCCACAAATATGGTTCTACGGTTATAACATACACCACTTGGATCATTAAAACTAAATGGACCAGTATTGGTTCCATCACTAGCAAAACCACCAAACGAAACAATGAGTTGTTTAGTAATTCCAGCGTTAGCAGGAGGATTAACTCCCTCGTAACCTTGTGGAGTGAAAACATACAGTGAATCTGTCTCGCTATCAACCACAAACATATAACCTAAATTATCAGGCGCTATAAAACAATCCTCAGGCTTTTTAAAACGATAACTTTCATATAAAAATCTATCCGCTTTGCTGTTATCAAACGATAAATACTGTGGTGATTCTGCATATTGGGTTCCCAATTCAGGGTCGTCATACACATTAATCATCAAAGCACGATACTCCACATTTTGAGATTCGCCTGCTTGTGTAATAAGAAAACTTTTAGACGTACTCATGCCCTGCAAGCGTTGCGGAGGTGCACTATATCCGGCTATGCTACTAATTCCGATTGCTGATTTCAAACTTGAGTTATTAGGATTTAGCCCTGTGGCAAAGCCTATGTTTTTACCCTCAGCATCGTATACTAAAACACCATTATCAGGCCTAATAAATGAGTTCACATCATTACGCGAACCACTGCGAGTTAGGTATACCGTATTGTCATGTAAAGTAGTTATCCCTGTAAACTGAACAGCTTCATCGTCAGCTTGTCTATTTGCTGTTGCCCTGCGTGAATCATCATTTAAAGGATGAATAAGCGTATCTAGAAATTGGTAGTTACCTGTTGCAGTGTTTATTAAATGATAAACGGCTGCTCTGTTACCTAATAATGGATCATTTACACGACCCAAAACATAAGTATGTAAACGCCTGTCTTGGGTTACATCGGTTGCTCCAGGAATATTAATGATAAGGGCCAACTTACCTGTTTGATCTAAGATATTTAGTCCTCTATCATCTACCACGTATACCATTTCATCAAATCCAACATACACATCAACAGGATTCAGAAAATTATTAAAAAATGGATATTGTGGTACGTATCCAATTTTATTCGGTATCAAATCAGGATCAATTTTCCCTTGCTCAAAAATTTGCTTGGTTTGATCATCTTCTTTGGTGCCACAAGCGGCAACAAATAATAACATCATCAAACCCAGAGCAACATTAAAAATCTTTTTCATACAAAAAGTACTCCCTATTTAATATTTAGTGCAATGGTTACACGGTGTATATTTCCTAATCTCGATTTGGCTAAAAAACCGTAATCTATGGTTAAACCACCAAAATTTCTACGTAATTTCATTCCAATACCAGCTGATGGCGCACGGTATGCTTCATCACTTGCAAACTCATAACCGCAACGGCCATAGAACATCCGCTTGAAAGTATATTCTGCGCCTAAAGCATAGGTTTCATTATTGTCTGTTGGATGGTTTAATTGTGCAGCAACAGTTAGGTTATGCTTATATCCTCTAATTGGATCAAAAGCTGCACCTAATCTAAATATACCAGGAACGGTTACTGTGGTGAAGTTCGTAATATCCGTGGGACCATTAAACTTTAAAACTTGGGCCTTACCATCAGGTTTTACATTAAAGCCAAAATTACTGAAGTTTATACCGAAACGTGCATTTTTAATTCCCACATCATACTTCAATCCTAAGTCAAACAAAATATTGTGTATGCTTATGCCTGGAAAACCTTCGTTTGCGTATCGTCCGTTGATACCAAAACTGAAATTATTGGTTAATACTTTTGCGTAAGTTAGACCTACATAATAATTGTTGATGGCGAATGTGCGACCTGTTCCGCTTGGATCAAACTCCGTAGTTTCTTTCATGGTGCCGTAATTCATATTAAACACCTGAAAACCCAAATAAGAAAGCTTACCAACGCGGCCTATAATACCAATATGATTAGCAGAAATATCACCAAAATAACTTGTATGTGAAGTTTGAACATTGATCAATCCGGTATCGGATTGTGTTATGCCAGCTGGGTTCCAATACATTGCCGAAACATCGTTTGCAATAGCCACATAGGCGCCACCCATAGAAATAGAACGAGCATCAGGAGCTATTTTTAAAAATTGCATGCCCGTACTGCCACTTCGCGAATCGCCAAAGGAAGGGAGTATTTGTGCATCAGCTTTACCGGCAATAAGCAGAGTTGCTAAATAAAAGTACTTATTTATACGCATTTAATCAGGCAAATTAAATGGATTTTTTGCGAATTGCATTGTTAAATAATGATTATTTGGAAATGCCTTTTAAATGGTAGAAGTTGCGTTGTAATTTACATATAATGAAATTAAACAATATCCACATAAAACTAGCTGGTTTATCCATACTTACAGGTTGTTTACTCGCCTTATCGTGGCCACCAATTGGCTTATTTCCATTAGTTTTTGTAGGCTTTGTGCCTTTGTTTTTTATTCATCATTTGATTATACAAAATAAACTAATTACTCCTTGGGCCTTTATATACGGATTTAGTGCCTTTCTACTATTTAACATTGGCACAACATGGTGGGTTTGGAATGCTAGTGCGGGAGGTGCAGTAATGGCTTTTATATTAAATAGTTTGTTAATGAATATGCCATTTATATTCTTACATCAACTGGCTAAAAAAAACCAAACAAGTTTAAAGTTATGGCCCTTTATTTGGGCTTGGATTGCTTTTGAGTATTTCCATTTAAGATGGGATGCAACATGGCCATGGCTAACTTTAGGTAACGTGTTTGCACAAACGCCTTGGCTAGTGCAGTGGTATGAATATACCGGTACCGTAGGTGGTTCGCTGTGGATTTTATGGGTAAATAAAAAGCTATTTCAATGGCTTATTCTTTACAAACCGCTTGGTAAACAACAACGTTTTAAAAGCGCGTTTAACATCGCATTTTTAGGGTTATTTGCACCTACATTTTTATCTTATTATGTATTGGATGAATACCAGAAGAAACAAGAATCTTATACAGCAATTAAAGCTAACATTATGGTGGTTCAGCCGAATATAGATCCTTATAAAGAGAAGTTTAACTCCATGAGCGATTATGAGCAAACTTTAAAAATGCTGTCCATTGCCGACAAAAACATGGATTCTACTGTGCAGTTAATTGCATTTCCAGAAACAGCTTTGGTAGGTAATTTAAATGAGCGCGATTTAGCCAATGAAGAATCCATAAAGCTGATTAGGCAATTTATGAGTAAATATCCAACCGTTAATATTATCACAGGAGCTGATAGTTACAAGGAGTACTTGAAAGGTGAAAAGCCAAGTAAAACTGCTCGCGAATATAATCCAGGACAATATTATGACGCCTACAATGCAGCCTATTTTTTACAGCCTAACTCAACCGAAATTGATATTTACCATAAAAGCATTTTAGTACCTGGCGTAGAACGTTTACCTTTTTCATCTGTATTAAAACATGTTGAACAATATGCCATTGATTTAGGTGGTACAACAGGAAGCTTGGGGGTTGATGAAGCGCCACATATTTTTACAGCCAACACCATGCTAAAGGCCGCTCCAATCATTTGCTATGAAAGTGTTTTTGGCGAATACGTAACAAAATATGTAAAACGAGGAGCTACTTTTTTATGCATTATAACCAATGATGGATGGTGGGGTAACACTCCTGGCTACAAACAACATTTACAATATGCATCACTACGTGCAATTGAAACCAGAAGGTATGTTGTACGGAGTGCAAACACTGGCACTTCAGCATTTTTTGATGACAAGGGTTACCTATTACAAAAAACAAATTGGTGGGAGCCCGCTGCTTTAAAACAAAACATCAGGTTAAATACAGATCAAACATTTTACGTTAAAAATGGAGATATGATTGGCGAATATGCCATCCTATTTGCGGCCTACTTTTTACTTGGCTTGGTCATAAAAAGGAAATCGGCTTTTATGCCTTAAACCCCTTATTAATTACATCATAAAAAGAACCATAGATTTGCGTTGATGAGGCTATAATTTCTTTACCAAAAATAACGTCATCGGTACCACTAAAAGTTGATATTTTACCTCCTGCTTCTTTTACTAAAACTATTCCTCCTGCCACATCCCAAGGGCTTAATCCATATTCAAAAAAACCATCAAATCTTCCACAAGCCACATAAGCTAAATCAAC
>CANLLM010000038.1 GCA_947491825.1 Bacteroidota bacterium | reverse complement strand
CTTAAAGTAATCATTGCTATTAGGTGTTTTAAAGGTCATAGGTTCTAATTCAAAAAACGGTTTGTTTTGGTTTGATGATTTAAATGCATCATAAATCAACTCGCTGCAATAGTACTTTTGATTGTTGTATAAAAATGGCTCATCATAGGGTACACCAATTTGTTTGATGGCAAATGAAAGAGCACTTTCAATTAAATGTTGGTATTCAGACTTCACTCGTCCTAAATACAAAGGATAATTTGAACGTTTTTTGAAATTTTGGTATGAAGTTATTGTAACAGATTGGCCTATCGCTTCCATCACATAAACACTATCTTGCTTGATGTAAATTAAACCAATGTGTGAAAATTTTAAACTGTCTCTGCCAAAAGTAACCTGCTCTATAGCATTGCATAAAGGGCCGCAATCTAAGTTTTGAAACAATAAATCCCCTTGTTTAAATGATTGTTGAGCCCAAGCCATTTTACCAACAGCAGTCAATATAATCAAAAAAATAAATCGTTTCATTTTATTTGAGTGAAATTTACACATCGTTTACAAACCTTTGTTTTATTAATGGGTAGGTAAACACACTAATTAAAATAATTAAGGCTCCAACATAAAATCCACTACTCATGTATTCAGTATCGCCAAATAAAACTAGTGAAAATACAATACCGTAAACAGGTTCTAGGTTATTGGTAATAATTACGGTAAGCGGACTAAAATGGTTTAATATTTCAATACTCCAAGTAAAAGCAATTATGGTACATAGCACGCTTAAAATTATTAGTCCAATACCGTCACTAATTCCTATAAAAGGTAATTCAAATCTTTGTTCTTCAAATCCAAATTTAACTAGTGTGATAAAAATTAGCGCACCTAAAAATTCGTAAAAAGTTATTTTGTATGCCCCATGTGTTGCTATTAATTTCCCATTATATATTCCAAAAAATGCACCTGTCAATGCAGCTAATATCCCATAAATAATTCCATCCAACTGGTCGGTTTCAAACTTGAAAATAATGCCTAGTCCAAATACCAATATAATACCATAAATAAAATCGCCCCAAAAAAATTTCTTTTTAAGTAATAGCGGTTGCATTAGGCTTGCAAATAAGGTTAATGTACTAAATCCGGCCATAGTAATGCTTACATTACTTACTTTAATGGCGGTGTAAAAAAAGTACCAATGCAAACCAACTGTTGTGCCAATTAAACCAATATGTAATATGGATTTTAAGCGCATGGTTAAAGGTTGTTTTATAAACCACATAAAAAGTAATAATCCTAATAGTGAAATGGCCAATCTGTACCAAACTAAATCTAAAGCACCAAAAGAAATAAACTTGCCTAAAATAGGTGTTAATCCCCAAAACAAAATAATGGTATGTAGTTGAATAAACTTGTTTACCTGCATAAGTTACTTAGGAGCCGATTTCGTCATTAATAGTGCAATAATCATAAATAGCACATTCGGTATCCATACGGCAATTGCAGGTGGTAATACATTGGTAACGCCTAGCGTATTAAATACCTGTGTTATCAATAAAAAAGCCGCTGTTAGAAATATACCAAGACTCAGATGTATTCCTGTCCCGCCTCTGCTTTTTCGAGATGAGATGGCTACAGCTAAAAGTGTTAGAATGAAAAATGAAAATGGAGTTGCAATTCGTTTATACAATTCAACATAATATTTGCTAATACTGGCCGAACCTTTTTCTTTCTCTCGTCTAATGTATTCGTTCAGTTCAGGATTAGTCATAGATGAAACAAACTGCGATTTAACAATAAATTCGTCTGGACTAATTCTAAGCAAGGTGTCAAGTTTATCACCTTTTTCTATAATTTCGGTACCATTTTTAAATAACCTTCTCTGGAAATATTCAAGCCGCCAATTCTGCTTTTCTCTATTCCATAGCAACCTATTTGCAAATACCCTTTGTCTAACTTTAAAGTTGTCAAATCGTTCTAGCGAAACATTGTATCCGGTACTGTCTAAATAATTAAATGATTCCATGTGAAGTATTGTACCTGGCTCTATTACACAACTTATGTTATTGCTTTGTGTTGTTTTCTTGTCTTTTATCCATGTCTCTTCAAATGCATAACGTTTTTTATCGCAGTAAGGAATCACCAATGTGTTTAGGTACAAGAATACGGCTGCTAAAATTGTAGCGGCAATCAGATATGGGCGTAAAAATCTTTTATAGCTTATCCCACTATTTAGTATCGCAATAATTTCGCTGTTTTGTGCTAATTTACTATTAAAAAACATTGCACTTAAAAACACAAATATTGGGCTGAACATACCAAAGAAATAAGGTAAAAAGTAAATATAGTAATCAAAAACTACTACAAAAAATGGTGGTTTACGTTTTAAGAAGTCATCTATTTTTTCGCTGATATCAATAAAAATAGCAATAAGCGAAAACAACCCCAATGTAAAAACAAAGGTTATAAGAAACTTTTTTATAATGTATCTATCTAGTGTTTTCATCTTTTTGATGCTTGGCTTGGCAGGCCTGCAATAATAGTATGCAAATTTATGTTTTACGGATTTTGTTCTTTTTCAATGTTACAGCCTAGTAGTTATTTGTTTCAAAATTTGTGTTTTCCATGCTGCAAAATCGCCATCAATAATGTGTTTACGTGCTTCCCTCACTAACCATAAATAAAACATCAAGTTTTGTTTACTAGCAATTTGTGCCCCAAGGTTTTCTCCTGCACGAATTAAATGCCTAAGGTAAGCTTTGCTGTAATCAGGTGTAAAAGCTTCGTCTAATGGGCTGTAATCAAATTGCCACTTTTGGTTTTTAATATTTATAACGCCCTGGCTGGTAAAGATAAATCCATGACGTGCATTACGAGTTGGCATTACACAATCAAACATATCAATCCCTATAGCAATACATTCTAAAATATTTTGTGGTGTGCCTACACCCATTAAATAACGAGGTTTATCTTTTGGTAAAATACTACAAACCAGTTCTGTCATTTCATACATTTCTTCTGCCGGTTCACCAACACTTAATCCTCCTATGGCATTACCTTCACGATTTTGTTCAGCAATAAACTCAGCAGATTGTTTACGTAAATCATTGTAAACACTTCCTTGTACAATAGGGAATAAATTTTGTTCAACTCCATATAACGGTTCTGTTTTGTCAAACTGTTCAATGCATCTTTTTAACCAACGATGCGTCATGTGCAGAGAACGTTTTGCATAGTCATATTCGCAAGGGTATGGAGTGCACTCATCAAAAGCCATTACAATATCGGCACCAATATTTCTTTGTATATCCATCACAATTTCGGGCGTAAACTGATGCTTACTGCCATCTAAATGTGATTTAAACTCAACCCCTTGTTCGCTAATTTTTCTGATATCGTTTAAAGAGAAAACTTGAAAGCCTCCACTATCCGTAAGCATGGGTCTATCCCAATTCATAAATTGATGAATCCCCCCGGCTTTGTTTATTACTTCAAGCCCTGGGCGCAAATACACATGGTATGTATTGGCTAATATTATTTGCGCATTTACATCAGTTCTTAACTGTTGTTGATTTAGATTTTTTACTGTGGCTTGCGTGCCTACAGGCATAAAAATTGGCGTCTCAATAGGTCCTCGACCTGTTTGCAACACACCTGCGCGAGCATGAGTGTGGGTATCTGTTTTTAATAAATTAAAATTCATTATTTAGCGTGCGTAGGCATATTGCTTATCCTTCAAAGTGTAAAGAAAATTGAATTAACTGAGGCACCAAACGATCTATTGATTCGGTGTAAATATAACCATCATGGTAAAGGCTATTGCCAATGGTATTATAAAATTTAATTTCCGGAGAGAACTTAAAGTATTCGAAATACATATCCAAACCAAAACCAACTTCGTACCCAAATGAAATTGGTTCAAGTGAAACAACTGGTTTACTTATACTTCTGTCTTGTTTTACTGTTGATGCTAAATCATAGCTACCCCTAATGCCTCCAATTACGTATGTACGAACATTTTTTCTTCGGTCTGATTTAAACTTAATCAGCAAGTCAGCATCACAATAAGCAGATTCTATTTGGGTTGTTTTTTTGCTGGTTTCAAACTCGTAATTGATATTACGTTGTACAAAAGAAATTACAGGGAATAATAATCGTAAATCCCAGTTTTGCCCCAAATGTAAGTTGGTAATTGCTCCTAAACCTATACCTGGAAAAGTAACCGAATTAATGCTTTTAACCGTATCAAATGCTGTACGATCTGTGCGTCTGTCAATTCGCATACGCCCGGTATTAGTACCAATTGTAAAACCAAAGTGCAGTCTTTTATTGTCGTATTGCTCCATATTGGCTTGGGCAAACAAGTTAAAACTACACAGTATTAGTGTTAGTGTTATTATTATTTTATGGCTGTGTAGAGCGTGCAAATTCCAAATGTTAGAGGTTTTATTTCTATCTTAATATATCCTGCATTTTTTAAATACTCGGTAAAGTTTTCTCCTTCTGGAAAATGTTCTACAGATTCGGGTAAGTAGGTGTAGGCTGTTATACTTTTACTAATTAATCCGCCCCAACCTGGTAAAATATATTTAAAGTAAAAGTTATATAGCTGTTTAAACGGAAATGATTTTGGTTTACTGAATTCTAAAACAGCTAATTTACCTCCATTACGAGTTACACGGTACATCTGATTGATGCCTTGTTGTAAAAATTCGAAGTTACGCACGCCAAATGCAACGGTAATGGCATCGAATTTATTGTCTTCAAAAGGCAAATTTGCCGAGTCAGCTTGTTGAAGCGTGATTTTATGATTTAGCGTTTTATTGCTAATTTTATTGCGCCCAACTTGCAACATTTGGTTGCTGATATCAATTCCGGTTACGTGATCTGGGTTAAGCTTTAATGCAGCAATAGCAAGGTCTGCAGTTCCTGTAGCAACATCGAGAATTTGCTTAGGGTTAACCTCTTTCAAAGAGTTGATAGCTTTTTTTCGCCATGTTTGGTCTATTCCCATTGACAAGAAACGATTTAAAAAATCGTATTTAGGTGCTATACTGTCAAACATATGTTCAACTTGCTCACGTTTACTGCTTTGTGCGTCTTTGTATGGTTTAACTTCTATCAAAATGGTAAAAAATTAAGGACAAAAATAAGGTATTCCATTTAGGTTGTTAGCTTTGTAGGATTATTACATGGAAATTAAACAAGTAAAGTTCGTAAAAAGTTCGGCAGATTTAGCAGGCTGCCCCGAAGGACCATTCCCTGAATTTGTATTCACAGGAAGAAGTAATGTAGGTAAATCTTCTCTTATTAATATGATTGTGAATAGGAATGAAATGGCCCGCACATCTTCTAATCCAGGGAAAACGATCACCATAAACCATTATTTGATAGATGATAAATGGTATTTAGTTGATTTACCTGGCTATGGTTATGCCCGTAGAAGTAAAACCTTGCGTTCCAAATGGGAAGATTCTATGGAAGATTATATTAGAAATAGGGAGCAATTGCAATTGGTTTTTATTCTAGTTGATAGCCGTATTGACCCACAAAATAAAGACTTAGATTTTATAAATAGTGTAGCAGATTGGGGTGTACCCTTGGCTATTATTTTTACCAAAACAGACAAAAATAGACAGTCGGATACTGTAAAAAATATCAATAAGTTTAAAACTGAGTTGTTAAACAACTGGGAAGAATTGCCATTGATTTTTGAAACATCATCGCTTAAAAAGCGTGGTAGGGACGAGATTTTAAATTTTATTAGTGAGTGTACAAAAAACTATTACTCTTTAAGGTAATCGTTATTCAAAAAACAAATCACTTGCTATCCCGTCTGCAAAAATGCGGGCCTGTGGTGTAAGTTTAAAATTTACGCTGTTGTCTACTATTTTTTGGTTGTTGATGTATGGCTCGATTTTTTGTTTCAAAATAGCAGCTATTTGATTACCGAATTTTATGTTTATTTCCTCCCAATTGCAGCCCCAAATTGTTCTAAGGCCTGTCATGATGTACTCGTTAATTCTATTTGCTAAGGTGAGTGTTTCGATTTCTAATGGCAATTGTCCCATCACCAATTGTTTCATATAAAGTTGGTTATTGGCAATGTTCCAACTTCTTTGTTTTCCATTAAAGCTATGTGCTGATGGCCCAACACCTAAGTAAGGTTTATTTTGCCAGTAACTTGTATTATGAACCGCGTATTCTTTATTGCGTGCAAAGTTACTTATCTCGTATTGCTCAAATCCGTATTCACCAAGCTGATTGACGAGTATTTCAAATTGCACTGTTGCTTTTTCTTCGTCAAGTGCAGGTAATTTTCCTTTGTTTATTTGATTTTGCAATGCAGTTTTAGGCTCAACGGTTAAACAATAAGCTGAAACATGATTCAATCCAAGTTCGTTTACTTTCGCTAAGTTTTTTATCCAATTTTGATTCAATAGGGTAGGGCCACCATATATTAAATCAATACTAATTTTATCAAAGCCAAAATCTTGAATTAGTTTAATACTGTCTTCTGCTTCATGCGCCTTATGAGCCCTATTCATCCAAATTAAATCGTCATCAAAAAAACTTTGAACACCGATACTAAATCTGTTTACAGAAGTTCTTTTTATAGCCTTTAATTTTTCGGGTGTAATGTCGTCTGGATTGGCCTCTATTGTTATTTCTGCGTTTTTTTCTATTTCAAAGTTGTTATTTACGCTTTCAAATAATTCGTTTAATAATGATTCACCCAGAATGCTTGGAGTACCGCCACCAATGTAAATACTATTTAGTGGTTCATTTGGTAACTCGTGTTTACGTATTTTTATCTCTAATGCGATGGCTTTAACCATATCAGCTGCATAATCAACTTGTGTGCTAAAATGAAAGTTGCAGTAGTTACAAGCTTGTTTGCAAAATGGGATATGAATATACAGTGATGTCAATGTTTTGCGGAATTACAGAGATAAATCGTTTAATTTGAATCGTGCCACAAAGGTATTTTAAAATAATTGTATTGTTGGTTATGCTGCAAATAAATACAGCATACCCACAAGCTATTTATCAAATTAAGTGGATCTCCGACAGCACTGCTACTCATGCAGTAAAGCTATTATTGGTAGATGATCACTCTTTTATTGATTCAACAAAGTGCATACAAAAAATTATTCAAGTTATAAATAAGCTTGCCGAGCAATCTTATCTTACTGCGGGTGTATCAAATATTCGTTTTAACGATTCACTTTGTTTGGTTACAATTAACCCAGGTAACAGTTATAAATGGATTAACTTGTCGGGTGGCAATATTCCTGAAGACATCTTTACAGCAAGTGGTTGGCGGCAAAATTTATTTTATAATCAGGTTTTTAACTATCAAATTTACGCTCAAAAAATAATACAAATAATTAGCTATCTTGAGCAAAATGGATACCCATTTGCACAAATTAAATTAGATAGTGTAGAAGTACTTCATGATGGAGTATCTGCAGTGTTAAATATAGACAAGGGGGACTTAGTAAAGTTTGATACTATTGAAATTATTGGCGATGCGAGCATTAAAAGTTGGTATGTAGCCAAGTATTTGGGTATAAAAAAAGATGCTTTGTATAACGAGCAAATTTTAAAACGTATTGATGCCCGATTAAGTCAATTGTCGTTTATCCAAACCACTCGTCCATCTCTAATATATTTTGTTGGTGCAACAGCTAAACCAGTTGTCTATTTAACTAATAAAAAAAGTAGTAGCATTGACGGTATCATTGGTTTTGCTCCGAGCAGTAATAACAATGAAAATAAATTACTAATCACTGGGGAAGCTAATTTGAATTTGCATAATTTGTTTGGAACTGGAAAAGGATTTGATTTGGCATTCAGGAGTTTTTTAAGTGGCTCGCAAGAGCTTAAAACACGTATTACTTGGCCGTATATAGCTCGCAGTAACATGGGGGTTGATTATGAGTTAAATCTATTAAAATTTGACAGTACTTTTTTAGATGTAAAGCATGTTATAGGCTTGCAGTATAAATTTGTTGGTAGCGATTATCTTAAAGTATTTTATAATATACAAAGTACTTCTTTATTATATGTTGATACCAATGCCTTAAGAATAACCAAAGCTCTTCCATTATCGAATGATTTAAAGGTCCATTTGTATGGATTGAGTGCCAAAGTTGTGCGCTATGATTATTACTTAAATCCTAGAAAAGGTTTTGGATTTGATGTTTCTGCGGCAGTTGGTTCAAAACAAATTATACGCAATCCTACGGTTGATGCAATTAAGTTTGCCCAACCTGATGGTTCCGTAAAAAGTTCATATGATAGCATAAAGTTGTCCTCCACACAGTACAGGTTGTTGTTTAAAGGAGATCTATTTATACCGCTTACTCAGCGCAGTACCATAAGGGTTGAAGGCAATTTCGGACATGTACAGAGTCCTGTGTTGTTTTTTAGTGAGTTATTCAGACTTGGTGGAATTCGTACACTAAAAGGATTTGATGAACAGGCTATATTTGCCTCATCCTATGGAATAATAAACACAGAGATTAGATATTTGTTACAACAAAATAGCCATGTTATGTTATTTTGGAATGGAGCATGGTATCAAAATACAATAAGAAAACCAACCATAGAAGACACACCATACGGGTTTGGCGTGGGGTTAAATTTTGAAACAGGAGCAGGTGTCTTTTCTTTATATTATGCAGTAGGCAAACAATTTAATAACAGTGTAGAATTTAATGAGGCTAAAATACATTTTGGTTTTGTGAACTATTTTTAAATGAGATTAGTAACAATATATATCATCTTTCTGTTTAATGTGCTAGCACGCATGAGTGCTTTGGCACAAAATAATGCTGATAGTTTTAATTTTTCTGCTGATACAATTTATGTTAGTGATAGCCTATTCACCGACAGTGTGCATCAATCAACAAGCCTTAGAAAAGGAAGTTCTTATGGTTTGATGGATACATTGACTAATGATACAATATTAAATCGTATTTTTAAATGTTATGCGACCATTCATAACCAATATATTGAACGTATGGCCGTACGTAAAAATTTACCCACGGTAAAAGAAGTAAAGCTCCGCGAGGTAGATCAAAACAAATGGAAGTTCATTGCGATGATGTTTATCCTAGCCTATGTTGCTTTTGTTCGGATTTCCAATTCTAATAATTTTCGAACCTTTATTTTATCGGTTTTCAATTTAAAGTTAAGTCGCAAAATATGGGAAGATCAGCGGTCTTTCTTTGGCTTTGTAATTATTCAGCTTTTTGCAATTTACCTTTTTATAGCTGCATTGTTTATTACCAATTATATGGAGCTAAAGCATTTGCTTTATTTCGAGAACTACAAAATTCAGTTTGGTTTAGTGCTCCTTATATTAACTTTAGTGTATTTAGCCAAGTTTTTATTTCACTATATCCTAGGAGTGCTATTGCAAATGAAAAATTTAGCTGTTGGCTTTATTAGTAATACCATATCAGTAAATAACTTTGTTGCTTTAGTTATTTTCCCGGTAACAGTTTTTAGCATTTACGCTAATAATCCTTTTTTGGCCAGTGTGCTTTCTCAAGCCATTATCGTAATTTTCTTTTTTAGCGTGGTTTATCGCGTTATTCGAATTCTACTTTTAAGTAATAGTTTTTTCAGTTTCCCAACATTTTATTTATTTCTTTATCTTTGCGCACTTGAAATAGCACCTTGGTTTATTATTGTTAAATTTTTAAACAATTATCACACTTGAAAAACGCCAAAATAAAAAGTATTATTATTTCTCAACCCAAACCGGAGTCTGACAAGTCTCCATACTTTGAGCTAGCCAAGCGTTTAAGCTTAAAGATGGATTTTAGGCCTTTTATAACAGTGTCGCCAATTCCTTTTAAGGAATTTAAAACCCAAAAGGTGAATATTATAGAACAAACAGCAATTATTCTTAACTCTAGAAATTCAGTAGATCATTTTTTCAGAATGTGTAGCGAGGCCAAAATCGAGATGCCTCCTGAAACAAAGTACTTTTGTGTAAATGACAGTATTGCTAATTACTTGGCAAAGTATATTCAGGTTCGTAAGCGCAAGGTCTTTACAGGTAAATCAACCGAAATTGAATTATTGAATGTAATCAAAAATCACCCTACCGAAAACTACCTTTTCCCATGCAGTGATTGGCGTAAACCAGATATAGAAAAGTTTATGAAGAAGAACAAGTTTAAATACAAAGAAGGATTCTTCTATCGTATTGTATCTTCCGACTTAAGCGATTTAACTAATGTTAATTTCGATATTATTTGCTTTTTTAGTCCAGCTGATATTCGTTCTTTATTCGAAAATTTCCCTGAATTTAAACAAAATAATACACTTATTGCGGCATGGGGTGCTACCACTGTTAAGGCAATTTTAGATGCAAAATTAACCGTAAATATAATGGCTCCAAGTCCTGAAAGTCCAAGTATGATAATGGCTTTGGATAAGTATATTGAATTACATAACAAGAAAGTTTAACTTTAAATAAACATTACAAAAAAGCGGCAACACCAGTGTTGACGCTTTTTTGTTTAAAAAACCATTTGAATTAAAGAAATATTTGTTGTATAATTGTTTATCAAAACTAAGAAATACTATATTATAGCATGAAGAAACTACTACTTGGCATATTATTAGCAGTCGCAGCAAGTCCGGTAATTGCTCAGCAAGATGCCCAATTTACTCAGTTCTTCCGTAATAAGCTTAATTATAATTCAGCTTTTGCCGGAAGTGAAGATGGGAAAATTTGTGCTTCTCTGATCTATCGTACACAGTGGTTAGGCTTTGGCTCAAAAGAAAAAGGCGAAAGCCCTTCAACATTTGGCGGTAATATTCATGCTCCTTTACTTAACGGAAAACTTGGTGTAGGTTTAAATATTATTAGTGATAAGCAAGGTTTTGAAAGTACGCTTACACCAACTCTATCAGTTGCTTATCACCATACATTCACTAATCAGCATAAATTATCAGGCGGTTTGGGTGTAGGTTTCATACAAAAATCGTTAGATGGTTCAAAGTTAAAGGCACAGGATCCCAATGATCCTTCGATACCAAAAGAGTCAGTTAATGGAAACGCACTAGATTTAAACTTTGGAATTTACTACCAAATACCATCAATTGCGGGTTTCAATAATGTTTATGCCGGGATATCAGCTAATCACCTAAATCAGGCTAGCGTAGACTATGGCCCTGTAAAATATACTGCGGCAATGCACTATTATGTGATGTTTGGTGGTGTATACGAAATGGGAACATTTACAATCGAGCCGAATATTTTTGTTAAAAACGCGACAAAAACCTCACTTGATTTAAATGTAATGACAACCTATAATGGTAACATCTTAGGAGGTATCACTTACCGCACAATTGACGCGTTAGCCTTACTTGCGGGTTATAAATTTTCAAGTGTATCAAGCGCTATGATATCGTATGATTTAACAACAAGTAAGTTATCTCAATTTAGTAACGGTACAGTTGAAATTGGCTACAGACATTGTTTTGGCTTCAAAACAGAACCACCAGTAAAGACCATCAGGCCAATTTATACACCAAGATTTTTATAGTGATTAACAATATGTTAGCACTTATCCACGTTAAGAATCTAAAAAATATTACATTGAAGTTGTATTTTTAATCAAAATATATAATTTTGCATTATTCAAACTAACTATATCATTCCAAAATGAAAAACATCAAATGGTTTATATCAGCCCTAATTTTAAGTACATTGTTCGGCTGCGGCATGAGCAGTGACAAGGGCGAACTAACCGGTGTACCAGGAAGAAGAACATGGTTTCACCCACAACCTTACGGAACAATTTACGTTCCTTCAGGATCAATTCATGTGGGTGCCAATGAGCAAGATATTCCAATGGCTCAGATTGCCCCCAATAGGCAAATAACAATCACTTCTTTTTACATGGATGAAACGGAGATTACAAACAACGAATACCGTCAGTTTGTATACTGGGTTCAAGATTCCTTGTTTAGAAATAAGCTTGCGGAAAACAATCCTGAAAAGTATTTTCATCCACTCCCTGAAGGAGAAGAGGATGAGTCTATGCGCGGATTGAATTGGGAAGAGAAAATAGATGAAGAAGATGTAAAAGCTTCTGAGGATATTAAAAATTTCTTCTACAATCAAGCAGAAACATACTATAAAGTAAAACAAATTGATGTTCGTAAGTTAATATATAGTTACGAATTTATTGATCAGCGTGCTGCTGCTCAAGTAAAACGTCAAAATTGGAAAAACATAAACCGTGCTGATTTCAAAAAGAAAAAAGAAGTCGAAATTTATCCTGATACATTAGTATTTATTCGGGATTACACTTATTCTTATAATGAGCCTATGACTCAGGTTTACTTTTGGCACCCGAAATATGATGATTATCCAGTTGTAGGCGTTAATTGGCATCAAGCAAATGCATTTTGCGATTGGAGAACAAAATATCTAAACTCTTTCTATGCTGATATTCTTGAAAATACAGTAACAAGTTTCCGTTTACCTACAGAATATGAGTGGGAATATGCAGCTCGTGGTGGTCGTGATCAAACTATGTATCCATGGGGTGGCCCCTACATACGGAATGCAAAAGGTTGTGCGCTTGCCAACTTTAAGCCAGGTCGTGGTGAATATAGCTCCGATGGTGGTGTGTACCCAATACGTGTAGCATCATACTTCCCTAATGATTTTGGTTTGTATGATATGGCAGGTAATCTTGCTGAGTGGACTAGTACAGCATATGCTGAATCGGGAAACTTATTTACACATGATTTGAATCCCGATTTTCAATATGATGCAAAAGAAAGTGACCCTGAAACACTTAAACGTAAAACAATACGTGGTGGGTCGTGGAAAGATGTTGCTTACTTCGTGCAAAACGGTTCTCGTTCATACGAATATCAAGATAGTTGTAATTCTTATGTAGGATTCCGTTGCGTAATGAGTTACATTGGACGTTCAAATCGTGACAAAAATTAAGAACACACACAAACAACAACTTTAATAAAACAATAATTCAACCTTTTAAAAAACAGATTTCTAACATGTCAAGTTCAAAAAGTTTATTCGAAAGCGAAAAATTCAAAAAAATTATGGCTAAAGTTTACGGCCTTGGGGCCGCGGTTGTAATTGTGGGAGCATTATTTAAAATATTGCATTGGCCAGGTGCAGATGGGATGTTAATGGTGGGTTTATTAACCGAAGCCTTTTTATTTACCATTTCAGCATTTGAACCTTTACATAAAGAAACCGATTGGACTTTGGTTTATCCTGAACTAGCAGGTTTAGATTCTGTAGAAAAAAACAAAGCCTCGGGTACTGTTTCTCAGCAATTAGACAAAATGTTAGAAGAGGCTAAAGTTGGTCCGGAGTTAATTCAAAGTCTAGGAAATGGATTGAAAAGTTTGAATGAAAATGTTACTAATTTAAAAGATTTATCAACTGCTGCAGTTGCTACTGATGAATACACCAAAAGTGTTCAAAATGCTACAACATCTGTTAATGGTATAAGTAGCTCTTACGCGAAAGCGGTTGATGCTATAGGTGGCTTAGTTACAGCTTCTGAAGGTTCAAAAGAATATGGAGCTCAAATTGATAGAATGACCAAAAACTTAAGTTCGCTAAATGCGGTTTACGAACTAGAAATTACTGAATCTAATAACCATTTGAAGTCAATTAACGAATTCGTAGGTAACCTATCTAAAGTAGTAAATAACCTATCTGAAACACATGCAGAAACGGAAAATTTCAAAAATGAGATAGGTAAACTTTCAACTAATTTAACTGCTCTAAACAATGTTTATGGTAATATGTTAGCTGCAATGAACGTTAATCGTACTTCTAATTAAGTAGTGATTATTAATAACAGTTTTTTCGATTCAATAATTATTAAATTAAGGGAGAATATAAAAGATGTCAGATAGTAATGCATCACCAAGGCAGAAGATGATTAACATGATGTATCTCGTGTTAACAGCGCTTTTAGCGTTAAATGTTTCTGCCGAAATCCTGAAAGCCTTTCACTTGGTGGAGGTAAGTATGGTTCGAGCCGGTGAGAATATAGATATAAAGAATAAAGAATCTTTAATGGCCATTGCTAAATACAAGGCCGATCATCCAACAGATCCTATCGCAATAGAATTAGACGGCAAGGCAAAGCAAGCGGCAGAAATCTCCGAGGAAGCCACAAAATACTTCCGTGACTTAAGGGAGGAACTTGTTGCTGCTACAGGTGGTAGACATGAGGATACTAATGGGGATGGTAAAACTGAGGACGAAGAACTTATCGGTGCAAGTAATTCAGAAATTCATGCGAACATGATGATTGTTCAAAAGAGGGGCGAAGAGGTTAAGAAAAAGATTAATGATACCCGTGAGAAATTCTTGGCTTTAATGCCTGCAGATAAAAAGTCATCTATAAAAAGTGATTTAGTTACCCCTGACCCACCACCACATGAAGGTGTTAGTATAACATGGGAATCACAGATGTTTGAACATACACCTTTGGCTGCAGTCTCTACTTTATTAACTAAAGCCGAAAACGATATTAAAAACACTGAAACTCAGATTTTAGATTATTTCCGTGGGAACTTAACAGGTGATGTTATTGTAATTGATAATTTCAAAGCTCAAGTTATTCCTACAAACGGAACATATGTCTCTGTTGGTAGTAAATATGCTGCTGATATTTTTCTAGCTGCTGCTTCTTCAAAATCTGATGCAACCGTTTCTGTTAACGGCCGTGATATCAAAAGTGAAGAAGGTATTGGTAAGTTTGAGACTTCACCAGGTAGCGAAGGAGAACAAAAGTTTAAGGGTATCATAACAACAAAACGTGCCTCTGGAAAAATAGAACAATACCCATTTGAATTTGCATTTACAGCAGTTAAACCTATTGCTGTAATTGCTGCAACAAAAATGAATGTGGTATACATTGGTTTAGATAACCCAATTTCGGTATCTGTTCCGGGTTATGCTGCAAGTGATATTAGTGTAAGTTTGGACCCCGCTAGTGCCGGTCAATTAAAGCCGGATCCGAAACAAAAAGGTTCGTACTTGTTATCGTTAAACAAATCTGCAAGCAAGGTTAAAGTTGTTGCTTCTGTTAAAGATAAAGGAACTGGCGCTACCAAAAAAATGGGTGAACAAGAATACCGCGTTCGTATGGTTCCTGATCCAATTCCTGCTTTAGGAACAATAGAAATAAGCGGCAATGTTGCGGCTGCGCAAATTAAAACACAAACTGTAGTGCGTGCACCATTAAAGAATTTTGCTTTCGATGGTGTTAATTATATTCCATATGAGTTTCAGTTTGTAATGATTCCTAAACGTGGTGGTGCTCCTATGGTTGAAAAAGGTAATGGACAAATGCTATCTTCTAACATGCAAAGCGCACTTGCTAGAGCGGTTAAAGGTGATAAAATCATTATTACTTCTATAAAAGTAAAAGGACCAGATGGTGCAAGACAATTACCTTCACCACTTGTTTTTGATGTTCAATAAGATTATGAAAAAGATAATATTTTTAGTTGTTACCGCTTTAACTGTCGTGCCTTCAATGGCGCAAGGTGTGTATGATGACTTTATCTATACACGTCAGGCAGTAACAGAACGTAAAGTTGTAGATTGGCCATACTTAAGGGAGGCTGATGTATTATGGGCTAAGCGTATTTGGCGTGTTGTTGACACGCGCGAAAAGCAAAATCAGCCTATGCAATGGCCTAAAAACCCCTTAAATATTATCATTTATAACGCTATTGTTTCAGGTAAACTTACAGCTTATAAAGATGATTCTTTGAATAGCTTCCGCAGTCCTGAGGAGTTTGTTAATTACTTTAGTGATAAAAAGCCAGATAAAAAGTTAATTGATCCCAATGGTGATCCAGAAGATCCATCTAACTTCTACATGGATACGATCTTAATTAAGTTAGCAGCTACCGATATTAAAAAATATAAAGTGGTTGAAGATTGGATTTTTGATAAAAAAGAATCAAGAATGTATGTTCGTTTGATTGCAATAGCTCCAATTGTAGCTCCTAAAGTTGAAGGTGCTGAGATTGGTGAGGTAGAGTGGGCTTGGTTAAAGTACCATAAAGATGTGAGTGATGCGGATCCAGCTGACGTAAGAAGCGTTCTTGTAAACATGGAGGTATTTAACCGTCAAAATGATGCTGCACGTTTAACATATGATGATTGGTTTGAACAACGTTTGTTTAGCAGTTACATTGTTAAAGAAGCTAACCCTTACGATGCTGCAATTAAAGAATTCTCTGATTTCAAAGATGATGGTGTAGCGGCTCTATTAGAGTCTGAAAGAATTAAAAATGAATTGTTCGAAAAAGAACATGACTTATGGGAATACTAGTATTCTTAATAAAAATCCAAAACCCGAACATTGTTCGGGTTTTTTTATGATTTATTTTTACTGTCCATTATTATAGTTACAGGTCCGTCATTGGTTAAACTTACTTTCATATCTGCGCCAAAAATGCCTGTAGGTACTTTCCTGTTAATTTCATTCTCTAGTATTTTGTGAAAAGTATGGTATTGTTCCTTGGCTAAATTGGGTTCAGATGCCATTTTATAACTTGGGCGCTTTCCTTTTCTCGTATTTGCATAAAGTGTAAACTGACTAATCAGTAGGATATTGTAATCCTTTTCAATACAACTTAAGTTCATTACACCTTGGTCGTCATTAAATATTCTCAGGTTTACAATTTTTCTGCTCATCCATTCAAAATCATCTGCCATATCACTCTCTTCAAAACCTGCTAGTAGTAAAATGCCATTTTTTATTTGACCTGTGATATTCTCATCTATACGAACACATGCCTCTGATACTCTTTGTATAATGACTTTCATAATTATTCGTAGTAATCTTTTTTGGTTAAAATGTTTATATAACTGTCATAACGTTCGTGTCTTATACTTCCATTTTCAACGGCTTCTTTAACTGCACAACCTGGTTCATTCAAATGTTTACAATTATTAAATCGGCATTGCGCGATGTAAGGATTCATTTCCTTAAAGTAATGAGAAATTTCACTTTCATTAAAATCAACTATGCCAAATTCTTTGATACCGGGTGTATCTATGATACATCCTCCGAAACTAAGATCGAACATTTCAGCAAATGTGGTGGTGTGTATTCCTTTTTGTGAAAAGTTTGAAATGTCTCCAGTTTTAAGATTTAAACCTGGTGAAATATGATTTAATAACGATGATTTCCCAACGCCTGAATGACCTGCTACTAAAGTGGTTTTATCTTTTAATATTGATTTTAATTTATCGGTGTTTTTGCCTGAAAATACTGATGTTTCTATACAAGTGTAACCAATGTTCTTATATATCGACATGGTCTCTTGCAGGATATCTTCCAATGGTCCATCATATAAATCCGCTTTATTAAATATAACAATAGTTGGTATATGATAAGCTTCGGCAGTCATAATAAAGCGATCGATAAAACCTAGTGATGTTTGTGGTTGTATTAAGGCTGCAACTAGTAATGCTTGATCTATATTACTAGCTATAATGTGTGTTTGTTTTGAAAGATTGCTGGATTTTCTGATGATGTAATTTTTCCTGTCATGTATTTTATGGATTACAGCTGTATTTTGTTGGTTGTTGTCTTCTATTTCATATTCAACAAAATCGCCAACTGCAATAGGGTTGGTATGTTTGATTCCTTCAAGTCTAAATTTTCCTTTTATTCTACACTTTATAAAGTCACCTTCTTGTGTTTTAACCTGATACCAACTTCCTGTGGATTTTACTACAACTCCCCTCATACCTTTACTAAAAATTGATGAGCATGATAACCTATAAATGCTCCGGTTATTCCTACTGAATTACTTAGCAACATATAACTGGCTGCTATAAGTATTTTACCATTTTTTAGTAGATAAAGACTTTCTAGCGAAAAGCTGCTAAATGTTGTAAATCCGCCTAATAATCCAATAACAACAAAGTACTGCATTAATTCATTAAATGGAGTATTTTGTATAATAGATGCTATAATTCCAATGCATAAGCATCCTAATACATTTATCAAGAATGTATGTATAGGAAATGCTAACGTATTTTCTGGTTTAATTGCAAGTCCTACTCCATATCTTAATAAGGCGCCAATGGCTCCTCCTAGAGCTATGTAAGCTATTATTTTCACGCAGTAAAGATAGTATATTTTGTGATTGCACAATTGGCATATCCTTAATAACGATTAGATGTTAAAACAACAAAAAGGATGGAGTGAGGTACCATATGACAATAAAAACGTGTAAATTGCGAGTCCTTAAAATTAATACTTATAATAATGTTAAACCTTGTGCTATTCGGCCCTCCAGGTGCTGGAAAAGGAACTCAATCTATTAAACTTATCGAAAAATTCGATTTGGTCCACCTATCAACAGGTGATATTTTTAGAGCAAATATTAAAGGAGGTACTGAGTTAGGTACCTTAGCAAAAAGCTATATAGATAAGGGGCAATTAGTGCCTGATGAGGTGACCATTGGAATGCTTTCTAGCGAGGTAAATGCTAATCCAAACGCTAAAGGGTTTATTTTTGATGGGTTTCCTCGTACACAATCACAAGCATTGGCACTAGACAAATTATTAAAAGAAAAGGATACTGCCATAACTATGATGCTTGCATTAGAAGTTGCAGAGGAAGAATTACGCCAGCGTTTGTTTCTTCGTGGCAAGGAGAGTGGCCGTGCTGACGATCAAAATCCAGAAGTGATACAAAATCGAATAAACGTATATAATGCAGAAACAATGCCTGTAAAAGATTATTACATGGCTCAAGACAAGTACAAAGGCATTAATGGAATTGGTCAAATTGAGGTTATTTTTAACCAATTATGTCAAGCCATTGAGGGTGCTGCTAACTAATTTTAAGGACTACCAAAACTAATGGCCGAATCTAATTTTGTTGATTATGTGAAAATTTGCTGTCGCTCTGGTAAAGGAGGGGATGGTTGTATGCATTTATTGCGTGATAAGAAAACGGCAATGGGTGGTCCTGATGGTGGAGATGGCGGCAGAGGGGGAGATATTATTGTAAGGGGAAATGCACAAATGTGGACATTACTACATTTAAAATACCGCAAGCATGTTATTGCAGAACCAGGAGGAAATGGACGAGATTCGAACTGCCATGGTAAAGATGGTAAAGATGATTATTTAGATGTTCCACTTGGTACTGTAGCGAAAGATGCTGAAACGGGTGAATTTTTGTTCGAAATTACTCGTGATGGACAAGAAGAGATTTTGTTAAAAGGCGGAAGAGGTGGTTTAGGGAATGCGAATTTTAAGAGCAGCACCAATCAAACGCCCCGTTATGCAATTCCTGGAAGAGAAGGTAAAGAAGAGTGGAAAATATTAGAGCTAAAGGTACTTGCTGATATTGGATTGGTTGGTTTTCCGAATGCAGGGAAATCTACTTTGTTAAGCGTAATAACAGCCGCCAAACCCGAAATAGCAGATTATCCATTTACTACCATTGTGCCTAATTTAGGTATTGTTGAATATAGAGATTATAAAAGTTTTGTTGTTGCCGATATTCCAGGAATTATAGAAGGTGCCCATGAGGGGAAGGGGCTTGGACTAAGATTTTTGCGTCATATTGAACGTAATGCCACATTACTATTTATGATTCCTGCAGATAGTAAAGACATCAAGGCTGAGTATAAAGTGTTGTTGAATGAATTGAAAAAATTCAATAAAGAGTTACTGGATAAGAAAAGACTTTTGGCCATTACCAAATCTGATTTATTGGATGAAGAGCTAATGACAGAATTGAAAAAGGAATTACCTAAAGTACCTCATATTTTTATTAGTTCGGCAACCAATTACAATATAATGCAGCTAAAAGATAAGTTGTGGACTATGATCAACGAGGACTAATACCAAGCGAGAATTGCATTAGTATTAAAACAATATACTCAGCAATTTTTAGCCGTATTTAATCTAAGTATTTGGCCATAAATAATAACAATTCGTTTAACCCAGTTTATTTGAGTTTGTAATTTTAAGAAAGCTTACCAAACTTCTTCAATTCGAATATGGTAATTTCGGGCATAATACCTACACGGCCTGGATATCCTAAGAAACCAAATCCCCTGTTAACATATAACCTACTTCCGTTCACTTCATATAAGCCTGCCCAATGCGGGTAAATATATTGTGATGGACTCCATTTGATTTTACCGAATTCGAAACCAAACTGCATACCGTGGGTATGGCCACTAAAGGTTACATCAATATCTGGATGTTTAATACTCACAATGTCATCGAAATGACTTGGGTCGTGTGAGAGTAATAATTTAACGGGTACATCAGGCATGTTTTTAACAGCTTGCTCAATATCTCCAAACTTTTGGAAACGACCTTTATTCCCCCAGTTTTCAACGCCAATCAACCCTAAACGTTGTCCTCCTTTATCTAAAGTTAGGTGTTCGTTACGCATTAGATGCCACCCCATATCGAAGTGTAGTTTCGCTAGGTCGTCTAAGTTTTTTTGTTTTGCGGCTTTTGTTTCCCAACTAATATAATCACCATAATCGTGATTGCCATAGATACTGAAAATACCCATTGGAGCTTTTAACTCGCTAAACATATTCGCATAATTGTATGCTTCTTTTGTTTCGTTATTGACTAAATCACCAGTAAAAAATATCACATCAGGTTTTTCAGCCATCATCATATCCATGCCTTTTTTAACGGCATCTTGATCAAGTAGACTACCTGTATGAATATCGCTTAATTGGGCAATTTTTATGCCTTCGAATGCAGAAGGTAAGTTTTTTAGGTACAAGGGCACGTGATGAATACGGTAATCGTAGCCGCCTTTAAACACCCCTTTAGTAAGTAAGATTAATGGTGCGGCTGCTGTAAGTGTTCCTGCTTGTGCTAAAAACTGACTACGAGATATTTTTTTAGAGACTGAAACTGTTTCTGTAGTCGTTTCAGGATCATCATTTTCATTAGAACTTGTATTGGAGTTTATTATTTTTTTTATCCATAGAAATGCTCGTCTGAAATCATCAACCAAAACAAAAAGTAGGAGCGTAAATTTACTCAGGTAAATAATGAATATACTCGCGGCAATGTATACACGGTATTTACCATTTGTTTCCAATTCAATAAATAAATAACCTATGGTAAATAAGGTAATCAGAATAATGGGTATACTCCACCAAATTATCCTACCCCAATAGGTTACCTGCTTTCCTTTTTTTTCTAAAATGTGTTTTACTCCATGCCATGCGTACATATCAATAAACAACATAAATGCTATTGTGATAAGCGCGATTTTAATTTTATATTCCTGCATTATTTATGCGTTAATTTGCAACTGTACAAAGGTAAATAATAAAGCAATGATTAGTTATCCGAACGCTAAAATCAATTTAGGATTACACGTTATAAATAAACGTGATGATGGTTTTCATAATATTGAAACGATTTTTTATCCGATTAATTTTAGTGATATGCTAGAATGTATAGAGAACAAGGCTTATGCCAAAAACAATAAATGTGTTTTTGTACAACATGGATTACACATTAGCGGTAACATTGACACTAATTTGGTTGTACGTGCTTATAAGCTGTTGGATAAAGAACTTGATTTACCTCCTGTGTTGGTTCACTTAAACAAGTTGCTACCCATGGGTGCTGGTTTAGGTGGTGGCAGCAGTGATGCTGCTTATATGTTAAAAATGTTGAATGAACTTTTTGACCTTAATCTCGATACAACATCCTTAGAAAGTAGAGCAGCCGTGTTAGGCAGTGATTGTTCATTTTTTATTCAAAACAAACCAGCTTACCTATTTGGTAAAGGTCATGAATTACAACCTTTTGATTTATCGCTAAAGGGTAAATACCTGGTTCTTGTCAATACTGGTGTGCATAGTAATACCGCAATGGCCTATAAATACGCTAAAAGGCGGGAGGTAATTCCGGTGCATCAATCCTTAAAAAAACAAATACAGCAACCCATTGGGCGATGGAAAAATTTGTTGGTAAATGATTTTGAACCATCAGTTTTTGAAAGCCTACCAGAATTAAAAGAGGTAAAGAATTGGCTTTACAAGCAAGGTTCAGTTTATGCATCGATGAGTGGTAGTGGGGCGTCTATTTATGGCTTGTTTGATGAAGTACCGAAGTTGACAGGGCCATTGAAAAAAGACGTAGTATACCAAGATTGGTTGATATAAAAAAGAAAGGGTCGTTTGCATGCAAACGACCCTTTCTTTTTATTCTAATAATATTATTATCTATTAACACTAAATTTTACTGTGGCTTGACTATCACTGCCAGCAATCCTAACAAAATACAAACCATCGCGCAAATTGTCGGTTGGTAGGGTTATTTTGTTTTGTTGATTGCCCACCACGTCAAAACTACTTAGTACTTTACCACTGATATCAGTGAGTATAATGCTATAGGTTTGTTTGGCAGTTAAATTGGCTTCAATATTCAACAAATCTTTTGTCGGATTCGGATAAACTTGGGTTTCAATCAAGCTTAGTTTGCTATTAAACAATCCACTATTAATAGGTCTAGGGATTTGGTAACGGAACGTTTCTTGAACATTAGCAGTATCAGTAACCATGGTTGCTTCAGCAAGGAAATATTTGCTATTTTCACTTAGCCATATATAGCTTACGTCAAGTTGATTGCTTGGCACATCAATTGGAAGTGAAGATATTGGAATTGGAGTCCAAATCATTTTTGTAGGATTTAATGGGTTAGGTAACCCACCTTCAA
>CANLLM010000037.1 GCA_947491825.1 Bacteroidota bacterium | reverse complement strand
TTTCAAATTTGTAAATGTATTTTTTGAAGTCTGCGAAATCTGTAAAATCGATTGTTTTTGCAAGTAAGTTTAACGTGTAACTTGATGGCTTGCTTTTAGTTTGAACTACACTAAATGTTCTTCTAATGGTATTGTAATTAATATCCAAAAGTGCCTTTTCTGATATGATTTCACTAAGTTTTTTGCACGAATAACTATCCGAAATATCAAGCTGATATTTCTCTTCTAGCATTTTTTTTAACCACGACTTTTCGTTAGTAGTAACTTCTATAGAAGCTGGCATGTTATTTTTTTGAAATCAAAATTAGCGAATTTAAATTAAGTTTTTTTGAGCATGTGATTTTATCTGGATACAATACGTAAACCTGATTAAACAACATTATAAACTACCTGTGTTGTATTAATAAAAAAAAGAAGAGCCATTCGACTCTCCTTTAAAACTTATATAACAAATGTTAATTTATGATTGAAACCTTATTAGTTGAAATTAATTTATTATTTGAGTCGTAAATGGTTAGAATATACACACCATTTGCAAGATTGGAAATATCTATTGTTCCGCTTGTTGGCGTAATTATTGTTTGACCATTTACACTTGATAATTTAGCAACATAATATCCTGGTTTATCTAGCACAATATTCAATAATTTTGATGCAGGATTTGGATATATTTTTAGGGTATTAATTGTTGGGAATGCTGATGAAATACCAGTACGTATTGAGATTTTTAATGTATCGGTTGTGATGGTACTACCGACATAGAGGGTATCGTGCTTGTTGGTGTATAAAATATTTAAGCGAGTGATTGAATCATTCGCATTTTTCAATGCTATGGAGTCGGTTGCAATATCACTAACAGTTAACTTTACAATATTTGATGTGTCAGCACAGCTTATTTTAGATGTGATTACTCTGAAAATCTGGTTATGGTTTGAAACGGTCAATCCATTTATTAATAAATTATTTGTTTTTGCACCAGAATATTGGTTGTCATTTGGTACATTTTGCCAACCACACCCAATAGGATTTGTTTGCCAGCTGTAATTATTCCCAGTTCCTGAATGAGTAAATGAGATCATTTTATTGTTCCCCTTTTTCCCAGATACATCTGTTGGTTGTACTAGAATAGAATCAGATGAAATAACAGTAATTGTCTTGCTTGCAATTCCTCCCGATAAAATTGGCCTTTCCCTTGCAAGTGTTGTGCCGTCACCTAATTGACCATTTTGATTTGCTCCCCATCCCCACAATGTTTTATTTCTTTTAAATGCAAATGCGTAAATATTTCCCATGGAGATACTTGCCCAATCGGTATCGGTACCAATTTGATGAACTCCATTAAAAGTTGCAAATGATGTGCTTGAACCAGTCCAAATGGTTCCATTTTTTTTAAGAGCGAGATCAGAGTTGTAACTAGTTTGAGCCATTACCCAATCACTATCATTACCAACTTGGTAAGGAAAAGTTCCACCAAAGCAGCCTGCCCCTCCGATCCATAATGTTCCATTTTTTTTCAAACACACATTATGTCCATCACTACCAGAAACTGAAGCCCAATTGTTATCAGTTCCCAATTGAAAAGGTGTTTTTCTATTGGTAGTTGTGCCATCACCTAGTTGTCCGTATCCGTTCCAACCAAAAGCCCACATTGTTCCATTTTTCTTCAAACCAAGGAAATAATGATATCCAGCAGCAATGACAGCCCAGTTCGTATCTGTTCCAACTTGCACAGGAGTAGTTCTATTTAATGTATCCCCCAGTCCTAACTGTCCGTATACATTGTATCCCCAAGCCCACAACGACCCATTTCTTTTCAATCCGTAACAATGTGAATAACCAGCTGATAAATTTACCCAATTCGTATCCGTACCTATTTTTACAGGAGATAGACTATATGAGACAGGATTCATTCCCCAGCCCCATAAACTACCATCTTTTTTAAGCGCAAAGGAATGATAACCTTGTGTGGATATATTCACCCAATCACTATCTAGGCCAATTTTAACTGGACTATATCTGTCAATTTGAGTTCCATCTCCCACGCATCCATAACCATTAAACCCCCAACCCCAAAGTGTTCCATCTTTTCTTATGGCAATAGTTGTGCTGGTGGAGGAACTCGCACCACTGGCACTAATTTTTTCCCAATGCATAGATGTATCAACTATTGAATAGGTTGTGGTTGCCGCTGGTGTTGCAATCACACTCACTCCTCGTGTGGCATTTAAACCATTGGATGGTGTCCATAATAAATTACTTCCACTAACGCCCATGGCAGTTAATGTAGATGTAGTCCCTTTACAAACAGTATCTTTAGTTGCTGCTATATATTGAGCAAATGCATGATGCGTCAATAAAATTAATCCAATTATGCTAACTATTTTTTTCATATTTTTTAGTTCATTTTTAACTCTAATTGTAAACACTTAAATCATCTAACCATTATTCAAAAGGCATTATAGGTTTAAATTAATCTCAATAAATACGTTGAGATTTGTGATGATTTTAACTTACTCCGTATCCGAAAAATACTGTTTCCTATTGGTCTAGTTATTGTTCTCGAAATGTGGGTGTAATATACCATTAATTTAATTCGCTAGTTCAGTTTACAACTATTGATTGATAAAATGATAAACAAAAAAGTCACCATTTCTGATGACTTTTCTTTCTTAGTAGCGGGAAGCAGAATCGAACTGCCGACCTTAGGGTTATGAATCCTACGCTCTAACCATCTGAGCTATCCCGCCATATTTGATCGATAGTAGTTTTAGTCAAAAGCTTCGTGTTGCGAAGGAGAGCTTCAGATATTCACTAGTAACGGGGTGCAAATGTAAAAATAAAAAAATAAAAACCTTACTTTTGTAAATAAAAAATTTCTGTATCATTATCAATAAACAGCTTGAGTTCTGTATTTAATTTTAGACTTGAGTATAAGACCTGTGTAAAATATTCACATGTTGTACACATTAATTTAACTTTAACGGTTTAAATTCGAAGATTGAAATTTGAAATAAAAATGATCAATACCCGGAAAATATTATTGAGTTCTGCTGTAGCGCTAGCATTGGGTACGAGTGCTGTATATCTATTAAGTAATGGAAACGTTAAGGGAGTTGCTAATACTGTAAAAATAAGCTCTCCTTCATACCCAACTTTTGGAATTGATTTACCCGGTGAATACGATTTGCATGGTATTGATGTCTCTCGTCACCAACGCAATATTGATTGGGATGCAGTGAGCAAAATGAAGCATAAAGATGTTTCTATTCAATTTGCTTTTATAAAAGCTAGTGAGGGCCGCACTGTGGTTGACGAATACTTTAAGTCAAATTGGAAAGAATGCAAAGAGGCTGGAATCTTGCGTGGGGCTTATCACTTCTATCGTCCACATTTAACTGCTGATGAACAGGCCCGTTTATTTTTCAGACAAGTTTCAAAATTAGAAAAAGGTGACTTAGCTCCAGTGTTAGATATTGAAATGTATGGAGGTGCCAGTCATTCGTTGTTAAAGAAGAATTTAAAACGTTGGTTAGTTTTGGTAGAAAAACAATATGGTGTAACACCTATAATTTATACCAACTATGGTTTTTATAAAACAATGTTAACCGGTTCCCAATTTAAAAAATACCCACTTTGGATTGCTCACTACCGTACACCTGACTTGAAAGATAAATTATCAGGATGGCATTTTTGGCAACACAGCGACCGAGGTCGTGTTAATGGAATAAGGGGTGGTGTTGACTTTAATGTATTTGACGGTGATATTGAAGATTTAAAAAGGTTAACTAAAAGTTAAAAATGTCATAAACAAAAAAGGCCGACTCTGAGCAAGAGTCGGCCTTTTTTGTTGTTATTCTTCAATTAAAAATCAATTCTGAAACGTTCTTTGCGTTGTTGTGAAAATGGAAGGGAGTGTTCACTTAATTTAAAGTTTTCATTTCTTGTTCTTACCAAGTCTATAGCTGCATAAAATGCATTTCTAAAACTGGTTTCGTCTGCCTTATTTTTTCCTGCTATGTCGTAGGCTGTCCCATGGTCTGGGCTTGTTCGAATAAAACTTAATCCAGCAGTGAAATTAACCCCATTCTCAAAGCCTAAAAATTTAAATGGGATTAGACCTTGATCGTGATACATAGCCAAAACAGCATCAAATTTTTGGTACTGACGGGCACCAAAAAAACCATCAGATGGATATGGACCATAAGCTAACAACCCTTCTTCTCGCGCTTTTGCGCAGGCAACGGCAATAATATCCTTATCTTCATTCCCCAATAGACCATTATCTCCTGCATGAGGATTTAAGCCTAATAAGGCAATTCTAGGTTTAGTGATGCTAAAGTCTTTTTGCAGGCTTTGTTCCATAGTTTTTAACTTACGTAAAATACCATCAACGCTAATTTTACTTGCCACGTCTTTTAAAGGAACATGTCCGGTTACTAATCCAACTTTTATATCATCGCAAACCAACATCATTAAATAATTACTTGATTGATCTTGTTGGGCCAAATATTCTGTATGTCCGGTAAATGGTAGTGCATCATTATTCACATTGTGCTTATTTAATGGCGCTGTCACCAATGCATGAATACGCCCTGCTTTTAAGTCTTTAGTTGCTGCTTCTAAACTCATAAAAGCATATTTCCCACCTGCCTCTGTTACTTCACCCGGTTTTATTTCTACCTCTTCTTCCCAGCAAACTATAATATTAGCCTTTTTATGGTTTACTTGATCAATACTATTTATGATGTTAATATTAAAGTCTGGTTGGTTAATGGCCTTTTTCCAATAAGTAATAATTTTTGGCGAACCATAAACAACTGGTGTGCAGTAATCTGAAATACGGTTATCTAATAGCGTTTTTATCACTACCTCAGGGCCAATGCCATTAACATCTCCCAAGGTTATGCCTATTATAGGTAATTTACTCATGTGTTTAGTTGCTTAACTCTTTTAAAAATTGGAACATTAATCTCACACCAACGCCTGTTCCATTTTTGGGGCGGTAGCTGCTTGCTGTGCTATTGTATGCTGGACCTGCAATGTCAAAATGCATCCAAGGATAATCTATAAATTTCTCCAAGAACTTTCCTGCAGTGATAGCACCTGCAACTGGTCCACCAATGTTTTTCATGTCAGCAATGTCACTCTTTAACAGTTTGCCATAATCATCCCAGAATGGAAATTCAACCAAACGCTCATGTACTTGGTTGCCGCATATTTTTAAATTGAGTTTAGTGGCTTCATCAGCAGTTCCCATGCAAACAATACCATAGCTACCAATAGCAGCAGCAGCGGCCCCTGTTAATGTGGCAAAATCCATAACCAATGCTGGTTTGTATTTTTTGGCATAAGCCAATGCATCCGCCAAAATCATTCTTCCTTCTGCATCAGCATTAAGCATTTCTACTGTTTTACCATCGTACATTTTTATTACGTCACCTGGTGCGTATGCGTTTTCACCCGGACGGTTATCTGTTGCTGGAACCAAAGCAATAACATGTACTTTAAGTTGTGCTTTTGCAACTGCAAACATAGTTGCTGCAACTAAAGCGCCACCTGCCATATCGCATTTCATGGTATCCATCCCAGCTGTTGGTTTTAAACTCAATCCTCCAGTATCATATACCACACCTTTGCCTACTAAAACAATAGGTTTTTTATTGATCGCTTTTTTAGGTTTGTATTCCATAATGGTGAAGGTAGGAGGTGTTTGACTTCCTTTATTTACCGCTAGTAATCCACCCATTTTTAGTGCTTCAATTTGTTTTTTATTCAATACTTCAACTTTAAAAGAAGCAGCCTTTCCCATTTTTTTCATCTCATCGGCAAAGCCAATTGCGTTTAAATGACTCTGTGGCTCATTTACTAAATTGCGTGCTTTACAAACTGCCTCAACTAAAATTTCTAATTCCGTTATAGCAGTCTTTTTTATTTGGGTTGATAAAACAACAATATTTTTAAGGGTATTAATATCTTGTTCGCTCTTGTATTTTATAAATTGATAATTACTCAATGCACACCCTTCGGCAATGGCTAAAAGTAATTCCTCGTTTTCTACCAACGATTGCAACTCTATATCAGCATATTTGTGCATATTAATGGCAGTACAAACGCTGTTGCCAAAGCCACGCAGCGTTTCTAGTTGTTCTGAATCGTCTTTCTCTTCAATCTCTTCTATGAGTTGAATATAAGCCAATCGGGTTAGTTGATTTACTAAAATCAAATTCTCTTTAGCTGCAATCTTTTTGTTGATGTAGTCGATTTCTTTTTTATCAAACGATAACGATTTCCAATCTGTTTTTTTGTTTGCTAAATAAAGTACCGACTTATTATTACTGTGTTTGGTTTTTAATTGAATTGTGGTGTACATATTGTATGTTACTATAAGCAGCAAATCTATAAAAAAAAACCACATGTAATTAAGGAAGGATAAATGCATAAAATTTGTTCTATTTGCATCATGAGGCATGAACAAGTTAGAGCAAAAAAATATTTAGGGCAACATTTTTTAAATGACGAGCAAATTGCATCCGATATTGTTGATGGATTAATGAGCAAGTGTGATGTAAAATTGGTGCTTGAAATTGGTCCTGGAATGGGCGTGCTTACAAAATATTTGCTCCAAAAGCCTATTACCCTCTATGCCATAGATATAGATGCTGAATCTATTGACTACCTCAAGAAACATTATGCTGATCTGGCTCCTAGGCTTATTCAAGGCGATTTCCTACAAATTAAGCCAACTGAGATGTTTAAGAATGAGTTTGCACTAATTGGTAACTTTCCATATAACATATCAACCCAAATAGTTTTTAAAGTTTTGGAGTACCGTGAACAAATACCCATTATGACAGGGATGTTTCAAAAGGAAGTTGCTGAAAGAATTTGCTCTGCTCCGGGAGGCAAAGAATACGGCATTTTAAGTGTTTTAGCTCAGACCTATTATGATTTAGAATATTTATTCACGGTTCCTGAACACGTTTTTATACCACCCCCTAAGGTAAAGTCAGGAGTGATGCGCATGGTTCGTAAAGCAGAAGCCCCTGATATTAATGAAAAGATGTTGTTTAGGGTTGTAAAAGCAGCTTTTAACCAACGAAGAAAAAAAATACGCAATGCAATTTCGCAATTTGGTGTTGATGATGCTATTTTGCAACCGAGTGGTTTTGCCGATAAACGAGCAGAACAATTATCAGTAAACGATTTTATAGCATTAACCAACTTAGTTATTGAGTATGGAAACAACAATAATTGATAACGGCTTTATAAAGCAGATAAAGCAAATAATTGCGAATGATCTGTTGGATGAATTGCAACAACAACTGAAGCACATCTATGCTCAGGACGTTGCTGACTTATTGGATAAGCTTGATACAAGTGAGTCGCGACAAGTTATGTTGTGTATTGATTCTGATAAGGCAGTAAAAGTATTGGTTGAAATGGAAGATGATATTAGAGCTCGTTTTTTAGCTACCTATCAACCCAGAGAAATTGCCGATAAGTTTATACAATTCATGGATAGTGATGATGCCGCTTATGTACTTTATCATTTGGGCGTAAAAGAAAAAGAAGAGGTTATATCTTACCTGGTAGACATAGAGTTTGCATCAAGTTTACTTTCCTTAATGAGTTACGAGGAATATACTGCTGGAAGTTTAATGGCGGTAGAGTTAGTTAAGGCTAATGATAATTGGACAGTAAGACAATGTATTGATGAAATTAGACGACAAGCCGAAGATGTTGATTCTATTTATGTGGTTTATGTAACCGATAAGTATGAACGTTTGGTTGGATTAATTACACTTAAAAATCTTATTCTTTCTCATCCCGATGCCAAGTTGCAGGATGTTTCTAATAGAGAAGTTATTTCAGTTTCAACATCAACAGATAGTGAAGCGATTGCAAATTTGTTTGAAAAGTACGACTTAGTGGTGCTTCCTGTTGTTAATGCGTTAGGTCAACTGGTAGGTAAAATTACTGTTGATGATGTGGTGGAGATAATAAAAGAAGAAGCCAATGAGGATTATCAGTTAATGTCTGGTATTACTAAAAATGTTGATTCAACAGATAAAGTATGGGTACTATCAAGGGCACGCTTACCTTGGTTATTAATAGGATTGTTGGGTGGAATAGGTTCATCTCGATTTATAGAATTATACGAAAGTACTTTAAAAATTCATCCCGAAATGGCCTTCTTTATGCCACTTATCGCAGCTATGGGTGGTAACGTAGGGGTGCAGTCTTCGGCAATTGTAGTGCAAGGTTTGGCCAATGATACTTTAGGTACACAAAATATTGTATCTAAAATATTAAAAGAACTACGAGTAGCTTTATTAAATGGTTTAATCTGTTCACTGCTACTGTTTGCTTATAATGCTGCTTTCGCGCATTCTTATGATTTAAGTATTACAGTAAGTGTGGCTTTATTTAGTGTAATTATTTTTGCTTCTGTGCTAGGAACTTTTATCCCAATGATGTTGCATAAAATGAAAATAGATCCAGCTATAGCAACCGGTCCGTTTATTACTACAACTAATGATTTATTAGGTCTTGCCATATACTTTACAATTGGTAGATTGATGTATACCTCTTTGTAAGTTTTTTACTTCGTGCAACCATTCATTAAAAAATAGTTACTAATAAATTATAAGTATGACAAAAACCAAATTGATTTTAATAATTGATGACGTTCATGAAATACTTGTAGAAGGGTTAACCCAAATTGGTTACGAAGTTAATTACATGCCAAAGGCCACCCGCAGTGACCTTTTATATCATATCTCAAAAGCAACAGGATTAATTGTTAGAACTAAAACCCTAATAGATGCCGAGGTAATAGAAGCTGCTTCAGAATTGAAGTTTATTGGTCGAGCAGGTGCAGGTATTGATAACATTGACGCAAAAACGGCTCAGGCCAAAAATATTAAAGTGTTTAATGCAGGTGAGGCAAATGCTGATGCTGTTGGTGAACATACTTTGGGTATGATGCTTAGTTTGTTTGCTAAAATTAATAAGTCGGATAAAGAAGTTAGGGCAGGCATTTGGAATAGAGAAGATAATAGGGGTGAAGAGTTAAGTGGTAAAACAGTTGCAATAATTGGTTTTGGTAACACTGGAAAAGCTGTAGCCCAAAAACTAAGTGGGTTTGATGTTCAGGCCTTAACCTATGATAAGTACCTTAATAATTATTCAAATAAATATGCAAAAGAATCAGAGATGGATGAGATTTTTTTGAAAGCAGATGTAATAACACTGCATGTGCCATTAAACGATGAAACTAAAGGATTGATAGATGCTAAATATTTGCAAAAATTCGCAAAACCAATTTGGTTACTCAATATATGCAGAGGAGAAGTTGTGGTGATTCAGGATGTTGTTACAGCCATGGAAAATGGGAAAATAAAAGGGGCTGGGTTTGATGTTTTAGAAAATGAAAGATTATATAACTTGAGCGAAAAAGATAAAATATGGTTTAACTACATAGCAAGAAGCGAAAAAACAGTACTTTCACCTCATGTTGCGGGGTGGACAAAAGAGTCATATTATAAGATATCTGCCCTGTTATTAAAAAAAATAATAGATGTAAATTTAAATGAATCAATAAGTTAGGTACTTATGTTAATGTAATGTTTTGATTAATTAAACCAAATTCCCTTAATTTACGAACTTGTAAGAATTACACATAAACCGAAAAATTATTAATTAATGAAAAAGGTATACAGTTTTTTAGTTGCGCTAATGTCTATTTGCATGGTAGCTAACGCGCAGTCGCAACTGGGCGAGTTACGTGGTAAGATCATCGACAGTAAAACAAAAAAGCCTGTTGATTATGCCAGTATTCAGCTAAAGTTGAATGGCATTATCAAAGCCCAGGTAAAATCTGATGATGATGGTGATTTTTTTATCAAACCATTACAACCTGGTGATTACACGTTGGAAGTATCTTCAATAGGATACCAAGGCCAATCGATTAGTGGTATCAGTGTAATAAGTGATCAGGCTACATACCAAAATGTTTCTTTAGTTCCTTCAGGAGGTAAAGAGTTGGAAACTGTAGTGATTAAAAGCAAAAAAGTACTTGTTGACCGTGAAGGAAAAGGAGGGGGTACCAAAACCGCAGAAGAAATTATGCGCTTACCCCAACGAAATGCAAACATGGTAGCAAATACGTTTGCAGGTGTTGATGCAAGAGCTGGGGCAACCCCAACAATCAGAGGAGCGCGTGCTGATGGCACTGCATATTATATTGATGGTGTACGCGTTGCTTCTGGTAGTGTTACAATACCTCAAAATGCTATTGATCAAATACAAGTTATTACTAGTGGTACTCCTGCATTATATGGCGACTTTACTGGTGGTGCCATCGCCATAAATACCAAAGCTCCTTCAAGAATTTGGATGCGTTCTTTCGAATACATTACTGCATCTCCTTTCTATGGATGGGCAGGTGATAATACACATTACAACGAATTTCAGGGATTTATTTCGGGTCCATTATTAGTTGCCAACAAAGGTAAACAAGATAAAGAACGCGTTTTACTTGGTTTCTCACTTGCTGGTAGTGGAGTTTACGTCATAGATGGTAGATTACCTGCTGTTGACATTTACAGAGCAAGTGATGCAGCACAAGCCCGAATAGAAGCAAACCCGTTAACAAGAACCGCAACAGGTGGTTTTGTTCCATCTGGTGAGTTTTTAACCAAAGGCGATTTAGTAAAAGTGGACCAACGCCAGAATGTTGCCAACTACAGTATTAATTTGCAGGGTAATTTCACATTCCAACCAACCAACAACATATCAATTCGTGTTGGTTACCAAAGTAACTTCTCCAGAGGTAGAGGATTTAGTTATGCAAATTCTCTGTTAAACTACGACAACAACCAACTTTCTCAAGATTTTACAGGTCGTATTATTGGCCAGTTTACCCAAACTTTTAACAAAACGGGTGATGATGTTAAAAAACAGCAAACCGTATCAGGCTTTTATTACACAGCACGTTTCTCTTATGAAAGACGTTTTGTTGAGTCTATGAATGCCGATTATGGTGATGATTTGTTTAGCTATGGTTACGTAGGAAAGTTCAAAACATATTCGCAAGATTTCTATGGCTTAGTGGCAAAAGGTTTGGGTCAAGCACCAGATTCATTCAATTATGTTGATAAAAATGGTCAGCAAAAAACCTTATATACTTCCGCTTATCGCAGAAATTTTGGGACATTTGATACTGCCTATACATTTGAACCTACAGGAAGTAATATTCGTTCAAACTACACCCGCACAATTTATGATTATTACGCCTCGCAGGGAGAAAACGTAACAAGTTTAAGTCAATTACGTGGTTTAGGTGGTTTAACAAATGGTGATAATCCTCTTGGTTTATATTCAAACATGTGGACTAGCCCTGGAACTGTTCAAGGTGGTTACAGCAAATCGATGAACGAGGCTTATATTTTGTTTGTAATGAGTGAAGCGTCAGTTGCCCCTAAAAAGAATCCTAAAGCCAAACATGATTTACAGTTTGGTTTCACTTACGAACAACAGTTTAGACGTGGTTATGGTGTTGGTGCAACAGGTTTATGGACTTTAATGCGTCAATATGCCAACGCTCAATTTGTAGGTTTAGATTCTAATAATTATTCGTTAAAATTTGATCAATACGGCAACTTCCAAGATACCGTTATTTTTGCCAATAAGATAGACCTTGCCCAACAAACTAATTTTGACAAAAACCTCCGCAACAAGCTAATCGCTGGTGGCGAATTAGATGTATACGGTAACCCCATCAGTGCTCAAACTCGCATTGATGTTAACTCATACGCTCCTAACAAATTCTCATTAGATATGTTCTCTGCGGATGAATTATTGAATAATGGTAATTCATTGGTTTCTTACAATGGTTATGATTATTTAGGTAATCGTGTTAACGGTAAAAAGAGTGTTAACGATTTCTTAAACGATCCTACCAACCGTTCTTTAGGGGCATATCAACCAGTATACATGGCGGCTTGGTTACAAGACAAATTTGCATTTAAAGATTTGATTGTGCGTGCAGGTGTGCGTTTTGATCGTTTTGATGCAAATCAAGTAGTACTTAAAGATCCGTACTCACTAGTTCCAATTTATAGTGTTGGTGAAGTAAGAGGAGGTAATCTAAAAGGGTTAGGGTCATTAATACCAAGTAATATTGGTGATGATTATAAAGTTTATGTTGATACCAAAACGCCAAACGCAGCAAATAAGGTTAATATTACCGGCTACCGTAATGGTAACGATTGGTACGACAAAGACGGTAATCCTGTAACTGATCCATCTGCATTATGGCGTGATGCGCAGCGTGAAAATAGTGATGTAGAAAATGGAAACATACCGTTTTTAGTTACAGATGCAGAAAATAATGGTATAGCTAAACCAACCTCTGCTTCGTTCCGTGATTATAAACCAGATATAAAAGTTTCACCACGTATTTGGTTTTCATTCCCAATCTCTACTACCTCTCAGTTCTTTGGTACGTATGATGTATTGGTACAACGTCCTACAGAAAGTAACGTAGCTCAAATAGATGATTATTTTTACTTAAACAACCGTAGAACAGGTGTAATTGCTAATCCTGATTTGCGCATGACACAGGTAACTGATTACGAAATGGGTTTCCGTCAACAAATTGGTGATAATTCAGCTTTAGGTATTGTAGCTTCCTACCGTGAATACAGAAATCTGATACAGCTATATCGTTTTGTTGAGGCTTATCCTTTCCCATATACTTCGTTCAGTAATTTAGATTTCTCTACTGTAAAGTCTTTCCGTTTAGAATATGAATTAAGAGACCTTGGTAACATTAATATTTCTGCTAACTACATGTTACAGTTTGCTGATGGTACAGGCTCAAACTCTCAATCAAGCAGTGCCTTAGTTCAAGTTGGTTTACCTACCTTACGTAATATTTTCCCACTTGATTACGATACTCGTCATACTTTAAAAGGTACATTCGATTATCATTATCGTGCCGGAAAAGACTATGACGGACCTATTGTTGCTGGCAAGAAAATATTAGAAAATGCGGGTATAAACTTTATTTTCAACTACACATCGGGTCGCCCTTTCACACAAACTTTAATTGCAGTGCCAGAAATTCAAAGTGGTGTAGTTTCTCGTTCGCAGGTTAAAGGCACAATTAATGGAGCTAATCTTCCACCACAGTTCTTCATCGATATGAACATCGATAAAAACTTTACTTTCAAGAAAGAATCGTTATCGGGTAAAACAACCATGTACCGCGTGCGTGTATTCTTATGGATGCAAAATGTATTAAATGCAGCTAACGTATTGGGTGTTTATCAATACACTGGTTCGGCTTATGATGATGGTTATTTAGCCTCGCCACAATCTATAGAGCAAAAGCGTGTTGCAACCAATACACAGTCTTTTGTTGACCTATATAATACAAGAGTTGTAAACCCTGGTTTATTTGCTCTACCAAGATTAACTCGTTTAGGTGTTTCATTATACTTCTAAAAAATAAAACATAGACATGAAAAGTATAAATCAACAATTTTTAAAGTTTGTAAAGGCAATTGGTCTTGCTGCTATCTTAGTAGCATCTGTTAACCCTGCACATGCGCGCTATAACGTTGGTACTCCAGACCCCAAGGGACCTCGTGAGCCTGAAATAAAAGGGAAAAGGTTTGGTTGCTTGCCTGCTACTCAGCAGCGAGATTTGGATGTAAACAACGTGAGAACTACCATTCTGAATGGTGGTGATATGTGGTGGAATTTGAGTAATGCGCGCTATGAAATACCGAAAATACAAACTGGACAGGTATCAAAGCACTCATTGTTTTCTGGTGCCTTGTGGATAGGTGGTGTTTCTAATGGAAACCTAAAATTAGCAGCTCAAACATACCGTCAAAATGGTAATGATTTTTATCCTGGACCACTTGCAAACGGAACCGCGGCAGTATCTGAAGATAAATGTAAGGCGTATGATAAAATTTGGCGTGTTACTTTACGTGAGGTTCAAGATTTAGTAGCAACCACTGATGTCAACTCATATGAAATACCTGAAGATATATCATCTTGGCCAGGTAACGGTGATTTAGCTATTGGTGAATCAGCTCGTTTAGCTCCCTATTATGATAAAAATAATGATTCAAAATATGATCCTTTAGATGGAGATTATCCTACTTTGAATAATGGGAAAGAGGAAATAAAAAATATTCCTGATATGATGTTGTATATGATTTACAACGATAAAGGTAATATTCACAGTGAAACGCAAGGTGTTCCTATCGGTATTGAATTGCACACTCAAGCGTTTGCATACTCGACAAACGATGAGATTAACAACATGACATTTTATCGTACCACTATTTACAACAGAAGCAGTGAAACTGTTGATAGTACTGTGTTTGGTCAGTGGGTAGATGCAGATTTAGGGAATTACTCTGATGATTATGTAGAGTGTGATGTAGCGCGTAATTTAGGTATTTGTTATAACGGTGACGATAATGACGAAGGTATATTAGGCTACGGCTTAAATCCTCCAAGTGTTGGTGTTACTTTTTTTGAAGGTCCAAGAAGACCAGATAGTTCGGAAATTGGATTAACCAAGTTTGTTTATTATAACAATGATTTTAGTTTAACAGGTAATCCTAGTCGCCCTGAGCATTTTTGGGGTTATCTAAATGGACGTTGGAAAGATGGTGCAAATATCACTTATGGCGGTAATGGCCGTGGAGGAACTGATACGGCTAGTTTCATGTTCCCTGGAAATACAGATCCTGCAGGAAGACCTACATGGAACGAGCGTATTGCGGGTAATCAACCACAAGACAGACGTTTCTTACAAACAGCTGGTCCATTCACATTACTACCAGGTGCTGTTAATCGTGTAACAATTGGTGTGGTTTGGGCTCGTGCATCAAGCGGTGGAGCTACTGGTTCATTCAACTTGCTTAAAGAAGCCAGTGATAAAGCAACAACATTATATAAAAATAATTTTGACTTAAAAGTGGGTCCTGACGCCCCTAAACTAGAAGTTATTGAGTTGAATAGGAAGTTAGTAATTAAGATATTAAATACTCAAACTATTGAAAATTTTGTTGATACATTCGCAGGTCCTTGTCCTGAAAAAACGGTTTACAAATTCCAAGGTTACCAGGTTTGGCAGTTAAAAACAGCGAGTGTGCCAAGTGATATTAATGATCCTGCACAAGCTCGATTAGTTGCTCAATTCGATATTGTTGATGGCGTAGCTAGAGTAGTAAATACCGTGTTTAGTCCTGAGCTAGAGGAGAACGTTAAGCGCATCATGGTTGAAGGTAAAAATGAAGGTATCCAACATACATTCGAGATTACTAAAGACAAATTCGAAACAGGATCAGACCAAAACTTAGTAAACTTTAAAAGTTATAACTACTATATTGTATCATATGCAACTGCTGCTAATTGTGCAACAGATGCTGAGCAGTATTTATCTAGTTCAAAGACTATTGGGGAGTCTAACTTGTCAATTTATACTGCAATTCCTCATGACCCAACACCTTCTGGTGCATCATTAAATAGCGATTACGGAACAGGCTTGCCTATTACCATGGTTGAAGGTTTAGGTAATGGTGGTCAGGTAGTGAAATTATCTGAAGCTTCGATTAATTCGTTACTTGCTGCTCCTTATTATGTAAAAGAGCGCAATTACCTTTCAGGATTTGGTCCTGTGAAAGTTAAAGTTATTAACCCAGTAAATGTGCCCAAAGGCAGTTTCGAGTTAATAATGCGCGATGGATCTTCAAACTTAAAAAAGACCGATACATTATCAGCCGCAAATACACGTTGGGTAATGAAAAATTTAACCACTGGAGAAATAAAGACTTCAGATACTACTTTGGCTTTTGCCAATGAGCAGATATTCACTGAATGGGGATTATCGGTTCAAATGAATCAGTCTATTCTTCCAGGAAATTCAGAGTCTCAAGTAGACGAGTCGAATGGTTACCTATCGTCATCAATTATTTTCTCTAATCCAACTGATGAGTGGTTGAGTGGTGTTCAAGATGAGCAGTCTCCATTTGGTTCAATTCCTTTCTATCAAGCTTCATTCAATTGGATACGTTCTGGTAGTAATGGGAAACCTGATTTTGAGAACGCAGAGTTACATGATTTTGCAATTTCAAAAGCTCCGATTGATCCACGTAAGAACTTCTCAAATATTATAGAAAGCCGTTGGGCTCCATACGCGCTAGCTTCACGTTGGAGAACGGTATCAACAACTAAGCTTCCAACATTTGGTCCTGCATGGGATGGAGGTGTAGGTACTATAGGAAGCGGTTTAGCATCTAATGATAATCCTTTATCAGACCTACACAGTGTTAAAGTTGTTTTAACTCGCGACAGAACAAAATGGAGCAGATGTGTAGTATTGGAATTGGGTGAAGATAAAAATTTAAATTTTGGCAATGCTGATAAAATGGATATCCGTAAGTCTCCTTCAGTTGATCAAAATGGTCAGCCAGATGGTAGTGGAACATTAGGCATGGGATGGTTCCCTGGTTATGCAGTTGATGTTGAAACTGGCGAACGCCTTAATATCATGTTCGGTGAAGATTCATCTTTACCTGGAGAGAATGGTTCTGATATGATTTGGAATCCTACTTCTAGACTACTTGACCAAGTTGGTCGTCCTGCATTTGGAGGTAAACATTACATTTATGTAATGACATCAAAACGTTTTACCATTGGAGCAGGCTCTTCTGCTATTATTTACAACGGTCCTCGCTATGATGGCTGCTCAGATTACAGTGTAAGGTTATCAACGGCTCCAGGTTCTGGTATGCCAAGCTCGTATAGTATAAGAAAGCGTCAGGTATACTCTCAAGCGATGTATACGTCAATGGCGATGTTAAATCCTGGTTCACAAATGAAATCGCCTTGGGATAATTTAATACCAAGTGATGTAGAAATTAGAATCAATGTGAAACGTCCATATGCGAGTTTCTCTGTTGATGGTTCTGTAGTAAATGATAGCATGCCTGTATTTAGATTTAATACGGATGGTGTTGCTACTACCATAGGCAATAAAGAAATAGCTAAACGTGTATTAGATAAAGTAAGTATTGTACCTAATCCATATTACGCATACTCTCAATACGAAGATCCGGGTAACCAATTAGATAGCAGGGTTAAAATCACAAACTTGCCTCCTAAATGTTTAGTTCAGATTTATACCATGGATGGTGTAGTGGTTAGAACCATAAGAAAAGATGATGCTACTGCCACTTACATTAATTGGGATTTGAAGAATAATGCTAAAGTGCCTATTTCGAGTGGTGTATATTTAATCCACGTTAAATCGGATGAACTTGGTGAAGAAAGAATAATCAAATGGTTTGGTGTGATGAGACCTGTTGATTACGATACCTTCTAATAAAAATTTTAAATACCGGAGAGAATTAAACCTCTGCGGAATATCACATAAAAAGTATTAGGCATGAAAAAATATATTTTACAATTAATGTCAATCACTGCGTTGCTTGGTTCAATGCACGTAAATGCAGGTAATCCTGATCGCGCGGGTGGTGCCGGAGCAACACAATTGCTCATCAATCCATACGGTAAATCTGCAGGGATGTTGGGAGCTAATACAGCTTCTATTCGTGGTGTTGAATCATTTCAATATAACATTGCAGGATTAGCTTACACCAATAAAACTGATATTGGTTTTTCTCGTACCACCTATTTACAAGGTGCTGATGTTTTTATCAATAATTTATCATTGGTGCAAAACTTAGGTTCGGGTAGTGTGATGGGATTATCCTTTAATTCATTCGATTTCGGGAATATTCCAATTACTTCTGAAACACAACCTGATGGAACTTTGGGTACTTATTCACCTCAAGTACTTAACATTTCTTTGGCTTATGCTAAAAAGTTTTCAAACAGTATTACAGGTGGTTTAAACGTTCGTTTAATATCTGAAGGCATTAGTAATGTTGGCGCTACAGGTGTTGGTATTGATGCGGGTGTTCAGTATCAAACTTCCTTGATGGTAAAGAAAAAAGATATTAAAAAGGAAGATTTTCGTTTCGGTATCAGTATTAAAAATATTGGACCTAATATGACCCAGACCGGCTCTGGCTTGTCATTCCGTTCTATTAACTCAATTACAGGAGCAGATAGAAGAGCTTTGATGGGATCAGAAAGCTACAACTTACCATCGTTAATTAATATTGGCGCTTCATATGATATGCGCTTAGATGCCGCAGCTAGTGAAACTTATTTTCACCGTTTAACTGCCCATGGTAACTTTAATTATAATGCGTTCTCTGCTAATGTTACTGCTGTTGGTTTAGAATATGCATTTAAAGAAACTGTCATGTTGCGTGGTGGTTATGCTTATCAAGAAAATATTCTTGATGTAAATGATTATTACACCCAATATGTTGGTTTTGCAGGAGGCGCTGGTTTCATTTTACCAATTAGTAAAAGTGGTACTCGCTTAGCTATCGATTATTCTTATGCTCCTACCCGTGTTTTCAATGGTATTCATAACTTATCTATTACGTTATCTATAGATAATAAAAAATAAGATATATTCGCATATTACTATAAAGAGAAACGCTTCCTGCAAGGGAGGCGTTTCTTTATTTTTATAACTGATTACAATTAACGTATTGAAATAAATATGGCAAAATTTAATTATGTATCGAAAGAAGGATTTGAAAAAATGCAAAAGGATTTGTATGAAATGAAATACGTTCAGCGCCCTTTTATTTCAAAGCAAATTGCAGATGCAAGAGATAAGGGTGATTTGAGTGAGAATGCAGAATACCATGCTGCTAAAGAAGATCAGGGATTACTAGAAGGACGTATAGCTCAATTAGAGGATTTAATAACACGTACCCGTGTGATTGATGAATCCAAATTAGATAATAGTAAGGTAATGATGTTAAGCAAAGTAAGGGTGCTTAATCTTACAACCAAAAAGGAGATGGTATATATCATGGTTTCTGATTCAGAAGCCGATTTTAAATCTGGGAAAATATCTATTAAATCTCCAATTGGATCAGGTTTAATGGGTAAAATAGTTGGTAATGTTGTTGAAGTAACTGCTCCTGCTGGGATTGTTAAATTTGAAATCATAGAAATTAGTTTATAATCATGGCTACCATTTTTTCGAAAATAATTGCTGGAGAAATTCCTTGTTATAAAGTAGCCGAGACCAATGATTTTCTTGCATTTTTAGATGTTCGCCCATTAACAGCTGGACATACATTGGTTATTCCTAAAGTGGAAAATGATTATATTTTTGATATGGAAGATGAACAGTTTGTGGGTTTACATTTGTTTGCGAAAATTGTGGCCAGAGGTGTAAAAGCTGCAATTCCATGTAAGCGAATTGGTGTGGCAATAATTGGTCTAGAAGTTCCTCATGCACACATACATTTAGTACCATTGAATCAAATTGGCGACTTAAACTTTGAAAAGGAGCGCACTGAATTCAGTACTGAACAATATGAACAAATAGCCTCAGATATTCGTAAGGCCATACTTCAATAAAGTAAGTTGTTTATTGCGATAACAAAAAAGCCTTGGCGTAAATAACGTTAAGGCTTTTTTATTTTAGTTGGATTGGCTGCTGCATAAGCCTCCCAAGTGCTTGTTTTTTTTCTAGATGTTTTTGCTTTTGTATTTTTTGAAACGGCAGCAAGAATGCTTGAGTTTTGTATGAAATGACAATATGCAGCTGCTAATCCATCTGTTGCATCTAAAAATTCTGGCGTTTCTTTAAACCCCAGTAAACTTTGAAGCATAATTGCCACTTGTTCTTTAGTCGCATTACCGTTACCTGTAATAGATTGTTTGATTTTTTTTGGCGAGTATTCATTAACCGTCATGTCTCTTGTTATGGCTGCAGCAATAGCCACTCCTTGAGCCCTTCCTAGTTTTAGCATACTCTGTACATTTTTGCCAAAAAAAGGTGCTTCAATGGCCAACTCATCTGGTGTATATTGGTCTATTAATGTAGTAACACGCTCGAAAATGCGTTTTAATCTTATACTGTGATCATCAAGCTTATTCAACTTTACAATACCTAAACTTATTAAATGAGCTTTCTTTTTCTCAATGCCAATCAAACCATAACCCATAACAACAGTGCCGGGATCAATACCTAAAATTATTTTGTCGTAATTTTTTATCTGCGCTAAGTTGCCCAAAGTTGTTATGTTTGAAAAGTAATAAATTATTCTACTCACGCAAGTTACAAAACACTTTGATAGCTGAACAGCCATACCTAAAAAAAATAATATCAGTAGTAAAGTTTGCCTTATTACCCATTACATTCGGCTTTATTTTTTATAAGCTATTTTATGCCTATGATTTGGATAGGTTGTGGCATGAAACTACCGTTGTTTGGAATGTTAAATCCATTGTACTAATTGTTTTAACATTAGTTTTGATGTTGTTTAACTGGTTGCTTGAAACTTTAAAATGGCGTTTGTTGGTCCAAAAAAATGAGAACATTACTTTTATTGAGGCTATGCAAGGTGTTCTTTCTGGTGTGGCTTTAAATATGATCACCCCTAATCAATTGGGTGATTTTGTTGGTAGGGTTATTCATTTAAAAAAGATGGATAAGATACGTGGCACATTAATTACGGTAATTGGACATACTGCACAAGTCATTATGACTGCTGGCTTTGGTTTGTATGCCCTCATATGGTTTTTGTTTTACAATAATATCTTAACCGAAAACCAGAGCAATACGGCATATATAGTTTTACTGGTATTGGTTGTTGTTACGATTGTCGCTTATCTCAATATGGCTTGGTTATCAAAGCTAACCATCACCACTAAAATTAAACCTTACCTTGATGTATTTAAATTATATAAAAGAAGTGAGTTGTTGCAAGTACTGATGATTTCTTTTTTACGTTACATCATTTTTTTAGCGCAGTATTATTGTTTATTGATGTTGTTTAATGTAAATGTAAACTTCACCCAAGGCATGGCTTGTATTATAGCAACATTATGTGCCCAATCATTTGTGCCTAGTTTTATTCTGGTTGAAGTGGGTATGCGAGGTGCTAGTGCATTATGGTTTTTTGGAATGTTTACCACAGTGGTAACTCCGGTATTATTAACTGCCTATTCCTTATGGATAATTAATTTAATGATTCCTGGATTGATTGGTTTGTTTTTCATTTTAAGATGGAGGCAAGTAAATAAATGATGTTATTCTTGTTTTACGTTTCTTTGGTATTGCTTGCTTTTTATGTGCTGTTAATTGGTATTTATTGGATGGGATGGAGGGCCATAAAACCATTTGATAATAAGACTTCAAGTACAAATAATAAGTTTTCAATCTTGGTTCCAGCGCGTAATGAAGAGCATGTAATTACACATTGTTTGCAATCTATCATCAATCAAAACTACCATGCTACATGTTACGAGGTTATTGTAATTAACGATTATTCAATGGACGATACTGCAGGTGTAGTGAGTGAATTCATCAAACAAAACACCAATTACAACATTAGGTTAATAAACATGGTTGATGACGGACAACAACGTAAACTAAAAAAAGCAGCCATAACTTTTGCTATAGAACAAGCGCTTCATCCATACATTATACTAACAGATGCTGATTGTACCCGTGGCCTAAATTGGTTAACAACCATTAATAATTTCGTTTCAGAACATAAAAGTAAGCTTATTTATGCGCCTGTTGAGTTTAAGGCGGATAATACTTTTGAAAAAATACAATCGCTTGAATTTGCTGGTTTGGTTGGTATTGGTGCATCAGCCATTCAACTCAAAAATCCAAACATGTGCAGTGCGGCTAATTTAATTTTCGAAAAAGAAGTGTTTTATGCAGTAGGAGGATACAGCGGTAACGATGGAATTGCCAGTGGCGATGATGAATTTTTATTGCACAAAGTATTTAAATGTTACCCCGATTACATTCATTTTTTAAAACACATTGATGCCGTGGTTAGTACAACGGCCAATGCATCTATACAACAGTTGGCCGACCAACGTAAACGCTGGGTAAGTAAAAGTACCAAATACGAAAACCGCTACATTACCGCTGTTATGGTGGGAGCTTATTTGTTTAATTTTATGGTGGCGCTTCAGCTTATTATAAATGTTAAATTTGGGTTGGTTTTATTGTTGGCAAAAGCTACCATTGAAGGCCTGTTTTTGTTTGATGTGATGCGTTTGTTTAAGCGACAAAAATATTTATTATTTTTACCCTTAGCAGAACCGTTTCATGTATTATACGTTTTAATTATTGGTATCTGGGGCAACCTAGGTACATATAATTGGAAGGATAGAAAACTTAATTAGAATTTTAATGGAATCGCAATTAACCGATATAGAATACGATATTTTAAATGCCATTTATTTTGTTGAGCCTTTTGAAAATATATTGGCCGAATGCAATGCTGCTCCTAACGTGGTGGCTGATGTTTTAAAACAACTTATAGCTAAAAAATATGTAGTAGCCATGCGTTTTGATGAAGAACAACAAGAATATTTGCGTAGTTTTATTTATGATACAGATAATATGCACGCCTACGCTTATTTAGCTACAAAAGAAGGATTGCTGGTGCATAATAGCAAGTAAATTGTAAAGCACTAAATTAGAATTACGAAAAGAAAACTAGTGATAATTAACTATTAACTAAAATAACTCATAACTCAACTTTCATGACTCATAACTTCCCAAAAATGAAAGCCATCATATTAGAAGGAATTAACCAACCTTTAACTTATGCAGATGTTGAAATACCAACTTTACAAGTGGGTGAAGTATTGGTAAAAGTGAAAGCTGCAGCTTTTAATCACCGTGATTATTGGATTCAGAAAGGGCAGTATGGCGGATTACGTTTTCCGAGTAT
>CANLLM010000036.1 GCA_947491825.1 Bacteroidota bacterium | reverse complement strand
GGGTTGTTAACAGTCCTGTTCATTTTCATTACCAACAGTTGTTAAATGGATTAGATACTGCCATTAAAGCCAATAAAAAACAACAGCAACAAAAGAAACGTGTGGCTGTATTTATGGGCGGTTACAGCACCGAGCGACACATAAGTGTAGAGAGCGGACGAAACATATATGAGAAATTGGCATCAAGTAGCAAGTACCAACCATTTCCTGTTTTTGTAACAGGTGATGAAAAAGCACATACGCTGCATGTTATTCCTATTAACGTAATGCTAAAAGATAATGCAGATGATATACGCGAAAAAGTATTTCAATTTAAGCGTGCGGCAGTGGTCGAAAAAATAATTGTGGAGTGTAAATCTATCATAGAAAAATACGGCAATTCGAAAAATTTATTTGCGCCTAAACAAATAAATTACAAGCAATTGGCTAAAATGGCCGATGCCGTATTTATTGCTTTACATGGCCGACCAGGTGAGGATGGAACGGTGCAAAAGGAACTAAACAAACTACGTATACCATACAATGGTTCTGGGGTTGAAAGTTCACAAGTTACCATCAATAAATTTGAAACAAACAAGTTGCTACGTGACAAAGGATTTAATGTGGCAGAGCATATGTTAGTTTTTGATGCCGATTGGAAAAAAGACAGCAACAAGTTAATTGCAGCGATAGAAAAAATTGGTTATCCGCTTATTGCAAAACCTGCAGATGATGGTTGCAGTAGTGCTGTTAAAAAAATTAAAACCCGTGCAGCGTTGGTTAGTTATGCCGAAGGTGTGTTTAGAAATACGCTAAATATTAAGCCTGAATTGGCCAAGGAATTAGGGTTAAAACCTAAAGAGGAGTTTCCTAAAAAGGATTACTTTTTGGTTGAAGGTTTTATTGATAGAAATAACGCAGCACACTTTTTAGAAATAACAGGAGGGATGCTTACTTCTTACGAAGCCAGAGGTAAACTAGTTTATGAGTCGTTTGAACCAAGCGAGGCATTGGCCGAAGGTGAAATATTGAGCTTAGAAGAGAAATTTTTGGCTGGCCAAGGGCAAAATATTACACCTGCACGCTACCATAAAAACGAAAAAACACGTTTGGCCATTAGCAAACAAGTACAACAAGTTTTGGTTGAAGGGGCTAAAGTTTTAAACGTTCAAGGTTATTGCCGTATTGATGCGTTTGTGCGTATTGATAAAAAGAATAAACCCGAAGTTGTTTTTATTGAGGTTAATTCACTACCAGGTATGACACCCGCTACGGCTATATTTCATCAATGTGCCTTAAATGGATATAAACCTTACGAATTTATTGATGCCATTTTAGAATTTGGTGCAGCACGCACTGCAAAAGGTTTGTAGGATTGATGATACATTTTATTAGGACAGATGCTACACATACAGATTTTAAGAAATTGGTAACAGAATTAGATGCAGAATTACGCATCCGTGATGGAGACGAGTCGGAGTTTTACGAGCAGTTTAATAAATCTGATTCGATAAAATATGCGGTAGTGATTTACCAAAATGAAATACCTGTTGGTTGTGGTGCATTACGCCCATATGCTGAAGATAAGATTGAAGTAAAACGCATGTATGTGCCCTTGGAACACCGAAGTAAAGGCCTGGCAACTTTGGTGGTAAACGAGCTCGAGAAATGGGCTATGGAGTTAGGATTTTATCACCTGATTTTAGAAACGGGAATTCGCCAGCCAGAAGCTATTCATCTGTATACCAAAAACGGTTATCATTGTATCTTAAATTACGGACAATACCAAGGTGTAACCAGCAGTGTTTGTTTTGCAAAACACTTAAAGTTTTAGTTTGATTTTATGATACAAAAAAGCCCCGCAGCATTTTGCTGCGGGGCTTTCTCGTTAAATTTATTAGTATTAACCTTTAATAATTAGTTTCTGACCCGAGTTTATGCGGTTGCCTTTTATCTTATTCCAACGTTTTAAATCCGTTTCACTCACGTTAAATTTATTGGCTAATTTACCAAGTGAGTCACCACGTTTTACAGTAATGGTTCGGCTATTGGTTGTTTTTTTCTTGTTACTTGAATTAGCAGCAAGTTGTTGTTTTTTTTCTATTGCAATTTGACGGTTCATGGCCAACAATTGCTCATTGCTATTTTGCTTATAACTGGTATCGTTAATAGAGGCGAATTTAACCGCTTTATTGTAGGGTACAGTTAATGTAACTTTTTCTATTCCAAAGGGAACAACAGATTTTCTTAAAGCTGGATTATAAGCTAAAAGCTCTTCCAAGGTCATATCTAAGCTATTGGCAAGTAAACTTAAGTTGTATGATGCATCAACATGAATGGTATCGGTATGAAACTCGATATTCATGTTTTCAGCTGGGTAAAGGTTGTGCTCTGATGCGTAATTCATCATATAAGCGGCAGCAATAAATGCAGGCACATAACCACGGGTTTCACCAGGCAAGTATTTTTGTACGGCCCAAAAGTTTTTAACGCCCCCCGCTTTTCTAATTGCTTTGTTTACATTACCAGGCCCGCAGTTGTATGAGGCGATTACCAATAACCAATCTCCATAAATGCGGTATGAATTACGCAAGTATTTAATTGCTGCTTCGGTCGATTTTTGAACATCTCTACGTTCATCATAAATAGCAGTAGTTCTTAATCCATACATACGTCCTGTTGGAGCCATAAACTGCCACATACCAGCTGCACCTACTGGTGAGGTAGCCATTGGGTTTAAGGCAGATTCGATAACAGCCAAGTACTTTAACTCCAAAGGCATATTCGCCCTATCTAATGCCTCCTCAAACATGGGGAAGTAATATTTACTCCATGCCAATATTTTTGAGGATAGATTGCGCTTGCGAATAGTATATAAGTTAATGTAAGGTTTTACGTATTCGTTAAAAGGTAATGGTATTTCAGATTCAAGCAAAGAAAGGCGGTATGCCATTACCGAGTCTGCATAAACTGGCAAATCGTTAACTTCAAAACCGTAGATATTTAAATCGCCTTGGCTAACCACAGGGTATAACTTGTTACGTAACTTAATGGTATTGGTATCAACCAACGCCAATGTTTCATCATCAGCACTCGAACCAATTAGTTGCGAGAATGCGTCAGAAGCTGTAAAAATTAAAGTTACTGTAAGTATGTAAGTTAAAATTTTATTCATTTAATCATGTTGTCAACAGCATATTACACTACTGCATGTTAAACAAATATATTTTTTTTTAGTTAGAATGTCTAATACAGCCTATTCAATTTATACAGAATGCCACTAAATTGACTTATTTACTGGGCAATTTGGCTACAATTGCTACACAAAACCTACCTCAATTAGGAATCACCTTGCAAAAGGAGCGGTTTCTTGGGTGGCAAAATCGCCTGCTAAGTATTTATAGTGCGCTGCCATGGATATCATACCGGCATTATCTGTACAATATTGAAAATCGGGAATAAATGTTTTCCAGCCAAGTTTTTTGCCCTCTTTTTCCAAAGCTAAACGCAAAGCACTATTTGCCGAAACACCTCCGGCTAAAGCCACTTGTTTAATGGTTGTTTCCTTGGCTGCTAAAATAAGCTTCTTCATTAATTGTTTAATAATGGCCTGCTGTAAACTGGCACATATATCATTTAGGTTTTCATTAATAAAGTTAGGATTTAGTGCAATATATTTCTTAATAAAATACAAAAACGAAGTTTTTAAACCACTAAAACTGTAGTCTAAGTTGGGCAGGTTAGAAATTGGGAAATCATAGGCCAGAGGATTTCCACCTTTTGCATACAGATCAATTAATGGCCCACCTGGATAAGGCAACCCCAGTATTTTTGCCGCTTTATCAAAAGCTTCTCCTGCTGCATCATCTATGGTTTTACCAATCACTTCTTGTTCAAAGTAACTGGTTATTTTAACCAATTGGGTGTGGCCACCACTTACCGTTAAGCATAAAAAAGGAAACTCAGGTTTAGGGTCATCAATAAAATGAGCTAATATATGTGCCTGCATGTGGTGCACTGCAATTAAAGGTATATTTAGGCTTAATGCCATCCCTTTGGCAAACGAGCAACCTACCATTAAAGAGCCAATTAATCCTGGTCCTGCAGTAAACGCAACTGCACTTAATTGGGCAGGGGATATACCTGCTTTTTTTAATGCCACATCAACCAAAGGTAGTATGTTTTGCTGATGTGCACGTGATGCTAATTCGGGCACAACACCACCATATTGTTCATGCACTTGTTGACCTGCCACAAGATTACTTAGTACTTTTCCGTTATTTATAACTGCAACTGATGTATCATCGCATGATGACTCAATGGCTAATATGGTAATATTTGTTTGGTTCAAAATTTGTAATTCTTATTTTTGCTAACATACCCTTTTGCGTACTTTAAAATACATATCTGTTACCTTACTGCTTCTGCTCATGCTTTTGCTTGGTATTACTTATGCATTATTCCATAGCAATTCATTTCAAAATTGGTTAACAGGTAAATTAGGTGATTATTTAAGTACGCAATTTAAAACTAAAATTAGTATTGGACACATTAACTACAAACCTTTACAAACTTTTGAATTGGAGCAAGTGTTTTTTGGCGACAACAAAAACGATACGTTGTTTTACGTAGGAAAACTTAATTTTGAATTGGCAGGATTCAAATTGGATTCATCGCAGTTTAATTTAAGTAATGTAAAATTGAGTGATGCCTATTGTAATTTAAAAGTATACGAAGACAGCACCTTTAACATTGATGTGCTTTTTAATATTCTTGACCCTAATGATACTTTACCAAGCATTGGACCTCCTTTTACGCTTCATTTTGATCATGTTATACTCGAAAATGCTCGCTTTAGGTTTGTAAATAAAATAGATACTTCAACTTGGGGTAAAGCATTTGCCCCTAACAACCAATATTTTTGTAACGTGAATGCAAGTGCAGATGATTTTTATATCATTGAAGATTCATTACATTTTATTATTAAACACCTTGATTTAAAGGAGCGATCTGGCTTCAAAGCAAATCACATTCAAACCATTGCCACCATTTCTCCAAGCTGCATGTTGTTTGATAGCTTGTTGCTTCGCACACCATATACCACAGCAGGTAATTTCTTTGGAATGCGTTATAAAGATTACGATGCATTTGGTAATTTTAATGATGATGTAAAATTGGATATTAAACTCAATCCATCGGTGGTTGATTTAAAAGATGTGGCTTTTTTTGCCGAAACACTTGCCAATTTCCCTTATAAATTTAAAGTAAAAGGTACTGCAGACGGAACGGTGAGTAATTTAAGTTTAAATAACTTAGATGTAAGGTTTGGACAGACTGGTGTTTTTAAAGGTTCGGCTGATTTAAATGGCATGCCCGATATGGAAAATACTTTTATATCGGCTGACGTAAGACAAATTTTAGTAACAAAGACCGATATAGAATACTTGGCACAAATGCCACTAGCCAGTGAGCTGTCTAAGCTTGGCCTTATTCAGTTTAAGGGGCAATACACCGGGTTTTACAAGGACTTTGTTGCTTACGGTAAGTTTAACACCGCATTGGGCGATTGTTCAACCGATTTAAATATGAAAATTGGTGAAGAAGAAGACGCTTATGCTTATTCGGGTAAGTTAGATTTACGCGATTTTAATTTGGGGGGATTACTGAACCAAAATTTGCTGGGTAAATTTAGTGCTGTTACCAATATATCTGGTAAAGGTTTTGACTTTAAAACCATGATTGCCGAGTTTAAAGCTGATATTACCTATTTTGATTTTTATGGCTATCAATACCAAAATTTAACGATAGCAGGCAATTTAAATAGCCAATTGGTTTCGGCTGATTTGTTGGTAGATGACGCAAATTTAAATTTGCGTTTTAGTGGTGATATCGATTTAACTGAAAATATTACTGAATATAATTTTGAAGCGAAAATTCGTCATGCTAACCTACAACCCATTGGTTTTGATACCGCAGATTTAACCGTTAATGCTGATGCAGATATAAATTTTGCCTTTAAAGATTTGGATCGAAATAAAGGCCAAATAAACATAACAGATTTAAGCATTGCTAAAAATGAAGATCTTTATGGAATTAAACAAATCTTTATAAACGCGGAAAACAACAACGGAAAACGTTCCTTGCAACTTAAAACAGATAATATTGATGCTGAAATTAAAGGAGCGTTTAACTTATTAGCATTGGGCCATGCAAAAGATGTAGCCCTTCATCAACTTATCCCTGAGTATTTTAAAAAGCCTGCAGTTAATGCCAGACAAAAGGAAAATTTTGAATTGTCGCTACAAATAAAAACACTCTATCCTTTTAATGAACTTTACTTTCCTGAAATAGAGTTGCTTAATACTCAATTTAAAGGGGCATTTAATGAAAATAATCAACAGTGGTATGCAAATGCCTACTTTGGTGGTGTGCGCCACGGCAAAACTACTGTAAGTGATATCACCCTAAAACATACCAAAAATGCTGGTGAAAGGGCAGAGATACTGACCTCTTTTAGCCGCTTGTTAGTAAACGATACGCTATACGTAAAAGATGCCGCAATAAAATTAACGCAACTTAAAAATACGGCAGAAATTAACTTAACTGTAAAAGATAGCAACAGCTTATTTACTACTAATACACTGGCCAAGGTTACATTTACCGATGGTAAAATAAACATGGTTTTTGATTACAGTAAGTTTAAATTTAGATCGGGTGATTTTGAATTGCGTAATGGAAGCTCGCTAAGTTATAGTAATGTTGGACTTGATTTCACAAGGTTTTACCTTACACGTAACACTAGCGAAACCATCCTTGTAAACGGTGTTTATGGCTTTAATTCAAACCATAATATGCTTTTTGATGCATCAAACATTCGATTAAATTTAATTAATGATTTAATTCCTCAACTTTCCATTAAAACAGACGGATTATTAAATGGTAATGTTACCATATCTTCTAAAAATAATGGTTTAGTAATTGGTGGAGATGCTACGCTAACTGACCTTTCATTAGATAAAGATACCCTTGGCGACTTTAGGCTATTAAGCAGTTATACCGATAATCAAAATCGCTTGATGGCATTTATAAAATCTGTTAAGGGAAAATTGCGTAATCTCGAAATAGGCGGCTTCTACGATTTAAGTCGTAAAAATGATGCTTTAAATTTTACCGTTAATATTGACGAGTCAGATATTACTTCTTTTCAAGCATTTGTTAAAGATTACATCAAACTTTTAAGCGGAAATATTCGCGTTAATGGCCAACTCTCTGGAAGTATTGAAAAACCCGAATTTGATTGTAATGTTGATTTTATGGGTGTAACACTCATGGTAGATTACCTTAAAACCATCTATTCTTTTAGTACATCGGTAAATATTAATGAACAACAATTTACCATCAACCCAACCGAAGTTAGGGATATAAACGACCATAGGGGAACACTATCAGGGGTAATTACACACAACAGTTTTTCTAACTTTAATACTAACCTTGTTTTTGCCAACTTAAAAGATTTTCAGTTGCTAAATACAGGATCAAAAGACAACGATTTGTTTTATGGTAAAGCTTATGCTGATGGAAGTTTAACCCTTAAAGGCCCTTTTTCAGATTTGTTGTTGGATGCCAAGTTTACTGGTAAGCAAGGAACCGTGATTAATATACCGCTTAGTACCAGTTATGGCGATGGTGAAGATGGTTTGATTCACTTTATAAGTAAAGACACTACTCTAGCCAATACAGATTATAAGAGGTCTGGAGCACTTAGTGGTTTTGCAATAAATTGCATGTTACATGTAACCAAGGCATCAGAAATTAATATTGTTCTTGATGAGCAACAAGGCGATAAAATAAGAGGCAGGGGTAATGGTGATATCAAACTTGAACTGACTAGAAGTGGCCAGTTTAATATGTTTGGTGAAGTAGAGGTGGATGAAGGTGATTATAAGTTTACCGCCATGAACCTATTTACTAAAAAATTCACTCTCAAGCCCGGAGGTAAAATTAGTTGGACAGGAGACCCAATAGCTGGACAAATGAACATAGTTGGGGCCTATAATGTGCGTACCACGGTTGCTGATATTGTTGCTGGAGCTACCAACGATGAAAGAGAATCACTAAAACAACAACGTATTCCTGTGGAGTGTTTGCTATATGTTAAGGGTAGTTTGTTAAATCCTGATATTAAATTTGATATGAATATATCGGATGTGAGCGGCTCTTTACCTGGTAATACCGTATCTGAGTTGCAAAATACCTTAAGGGTATGGAGAAACGAAAACGACTTAATGACGCAACAAGTAATCAGCTTAATGTTGTTTGGTCGATTTACACCAACAAACGTTCAGAATTCAACTGGGCCAACTAATTTGTCGGCAGGGGTAAACAACACATTAAGTGGATTTGTATCAGCCCAAGCAACAAATTTTATACAGCAGCTTATTCCTGGTTTGGATGTAAATGTTGATTACCACACCGGAAACGAAAGTGTGCGTGGACGTACCATTGTTTCGGCATCAAAACGTATTTTAGATAACCGATTAGAGATACAAGCCAGTATAGATCCAATTAATACGTATCAAAACTTTCTAACCCAATATAACCTAACACGCAGTGGAAACCTTAAAGCCAAAGCTTTTTCACGTGCTCAACTGGATCCAATTTACAACAGAAACATCAATACAAATGGTGTGGGTTTATACTACCGTAAAGAGTTTGATAGTTTCGGCAACTTATTTACCCCTAAAAACAAAAAGGTAAATAATGTGGTGCAATAATAAATACGACCTAAATTTTGTTAAAATTGCATCCTTAGTTATCCCAATGGTATTAAGAAAATAATGATACATAACATGAGTAAAGCAGGAATTCCATCGGTAAACTTAACCGACTTTATAAATGGCGATGCCCAACAGAAAAATGCATTTGTGCAAGAATTGGGTAAAGCCTACGAAGACATCGGTTTTATTGCCGTAAAAGGTCATTTTTTAAGCGATGAGTTAAGTAATAATTTATACGAACAAGTAAAGCAGTTTTATGCTTTAAGCTATGATAAAAAAGCAGCCTACGAGGTACCCGGACTGGCAGGCCAACGTGGGTATACCAGCTTTGGCAGAGAGCATGCAAAAGGCAGAACCGAAGGCGATTTAAAAGAGTTTTGGCAATTTGGGCAATGGGTAGATGATGGTGATGTTGTTCAGGCAGAGTACCCTGATAATGTTTCGGTAAATGAACTTCCACAGTTTAATGTTTTGGGTAAGGAAGCATACAAACGTTTAGAAGAAACAGGTAAACACATGTTACGTGCCATTGCCTTGTATTTAAACTTAGACGAATTTTATTTTGACGAAAAGATACACAATGGCAACAGCATTTTAAGGGCCATACATTACCCGCCTATAGAAAACGAACCAAAGCGTGCAGTTCGTGCTGCAGAGCACGAAGACATTAATTTAATAACGCTTTTGATGGGCGCATCTGCTGAAGGTTTAGAGGTATTAAACAAGCAAAACGAATGGGTAGCTATTACGGCATTGCCAGATCAATTGGTGGTAAATGTAGGCGATATGTTGCAACGTTTAACCAACAATAAATTAAAATCTACTACACACCGTGTGGTAAATCCACCACCCGAAAAATGGGGTACATCGCGTTACAGCATTCCTTTTTTCTTGCACCCTAAAAGCAGCATGAAATTAGATTGTTTGCCAACCTGTGTTACCAACGAAAATCCATTGCACTACACGCCAATAAATGCAGGCGATTATTTAGATGAACGTTTAAGAGAAATTGGATTAAAGAAATAATTTATTACATTTTACATATAGCCTCCAATTTAATAATTGGGGGCTTTTTGTTTTTAAATAAACTTGAACTATTTTTTAAACATATATTTTTTTGTATTTTCGATTTATATTTATGAATTAAAAATATGACAACTTTTACCAGTACGCTACCCGAAGATTTATTGAAGGAGCTTACAGATGCGGCCAAGAATCTGAATTTGCCTAAAAACAAGTTGATAGAAAAGGCATTAAGACTTTACTTGGAGCAAATAAACAAAGCAGCTTACATTAAGTCGTACCGCGAAATGGGTGAAGATGCAGATGTTTTAAAAATGGCTGAAGAAGGAATGGCTGAATACGCAAAACAATTAACCGATTTGTAATGAAACAAGGGGAGATTTGGTATGCAAACCTCGATCCAACAGAGGATAGTGAGCAAGCCGGATTTAGTCCAGTATTAATTGTTAGCGGTAATTTGGCCAACGAGCTTGCTCCAGTAGTTTTGTGTTGCCCCATTACTTCAAAAATCAAAAACTACAAGGGTAATCCTATATTGGAGCCTGATGAGCAAAATGGGTTAAAACTAAAATCGGAGGTGATGATTATTCATTTACGCAGTTTAGCCAAAAGCAGGCTTAAACAAAAACTAGGTAGCATAAATCCAAGCCACATTAAATTGGTAAAACAAACCATCAACGATTTATTGAATTACTAGAAAAGAATCTGTAACAGATTGCCTGAGTTTTCTTGGGGTGTTTTGGTGGTTGATGTTTTGGGAGAATAGTCCTTATTTCGATTTGCTATATTGATAATCGGTTTATGTTTTCAGCAGCATCATTTTTTTCACTGCACTTCTAAAAACAATCTTTGATATACACTGACTTACCAGCACATAACTATTAAGTACAACAAGTCAAACAATAGTCAAATACAAAAAACATCTAAAAAAACATACAATAAGTTACTAAGTACACTGATTTACAGTTTAATATAAATTGCTCACAACTTTTAATAAAGTGTGGATTATTGCGTACGTGTTTGCCGTAATTTCACAACCTTGATAATGTGCGCAGTGTTATGGCAGAAAAAGAAAAAGTAATTTATGATGAGAGCAGTATACGCTCGCTTGATTGGCGCGAACACATTCGCCTTCGTCCGGGTATGTATATTGGTAAGTTAGGTGATGGATCATCGCCTGATGATGGTATTTACATTTTATTAAAAGAGGTGCTCGATAATTGTATCGATGAACATACCATGGGTCATGGTAAAACGGTAGACATTAAAGTTTCTGAAGATGGTAAAGTGTTTGTTCGTGATTACGGCAGGGGCATACCTTTGGGTAAGTTGGTTGATGTGGTAAGTAAAATCAATACTGGTGGAAAATACGACAGCAAGGCTTTTCAAAAATCTGTTGGATTAAACGGTGTGGGAACAAAGGCGGTTAATGCCTTATCAAACCAATTTAAAGTACAAGCATTTAGAGATGGCCAAAGTAAAATAGCAGAGTTTAGCAAAGGCGAGTTAATTAAAGAACATAAACAAACCGAAAGTTTGGAGCCAAATGGTACAGCCGTATATTTTACACCCGATGATACCATTTTTAAAAACTACCATTATATACCCGAGTACATAGAAAACATGCTTTGGAACTACGCGTTTTTAAATAGTGGCTTAACCATTATTTATAACGATAAGAAGTTTTATAGTAAAGATGGATTATTGGATTTGCTTAAACGTAAAACCAATGAAGAAAACATCCGTTATCCAATCATACACTTAAGAGGAGAAGATATTGAAGTGGCCATTACCCACGAAAATCAGTATGGTGAAGAGTATTACAGCTTTGTTAACGGACAACATACCACGCAAGGTGGAACGCACTTATTGGCTTTTCGCGAGGCATTTGCTAAGGTAGTACGAGAGTTTTATAAAAAAGAGTTTGATTTGGCCGACATACGTGCTAGCATTGTTGCGGCAGTGAGTGTTCGTGTGCAAGAACCCGTGTTCGAGAGTCAAACTAAAACTAAACTAGGTTCGGCTAACGTGGCCCACGAAGGGCCAACTATGAAAAACTTTATTACCGATTTCCTGAAAAAATCGTTCGATGATTTCTTGCATAAAAACCCAACAGTGGCTGATGCCTTGTTAAAACGTATTATGCAAAGTGAACGCGAGCGCAAGGATATGGCTGGTATTAAAAAGTTGGCCAACGAACGTGCTAAAAAAGCATCATTACACAACAAAAAATTACGCGATTGCCGTTTTCATTATGAAGATGAAAAACAAGAAAAGCGATATGATACCACCTTGTTTATTACCGAGGGTGATAGTGCCAGCGGTAGTATCACCAAAAGTAGGGATGTGGAAACACAAGCAGTTTTTAGTTTACGTGGCAAGCCTTTAAACTGTTATGGGCTTACCAAGAAAGTAGTATACGAAAACGAAGAATTTAACCTTTTACAGCACGCCTTAAATATTGAAGAAGGTTTAGAAGGTTTGCGCTACAACCGCATTGTTATTGCCACTGATGCCGATGTGGATGGTATGCACATTAGGTTATTAATGCTTACGTTCTTTTTACAATTCTTCCCCGATTTGGTAAAAAATGGTCACTTGTATATTTTGGAAACTCCGTTGTTCCGTGTGCGAAACAAACAGCATACACATTATTGTTATAGTGAAGATGAAAAGCAAAAAGCCATACAAAAATTAGGTGGTAAACCCGAAATTACAAGATTTAAGGGTTTGGGTGAAATTTCTCCGCAAGAATTTGGGTTATTTATTGGCGATGAAATCAAACTTCAGCCTGTAATACTAAAGCAAGATGTAACCATTAAAAGTTTGTTAGAATACTACATGGGCAAAAACACCTTGGACAGACAAAACTTTATTATTGATAATTTACGTGTGGAGAAGGATATGATGATTGAAAAAGAAGTGGCTTAAGGTAGCTTAGGTTAGTATTTAAATAATAAGCAGCCGGCTTTTGTGCAAAGCATATTAGTTAGTAAGCAATTGCAAATAACCACCAACCATCAGCACTTAATACTTCTAAGCATAAGTGTAGAAGTGAAAAAAGGATACAAAACAGAAAGATGAGTGACGAGATATTAGAAAATAACGAAAAAGATAACCAAGATCAAAATTATGTAACAGGACATGTTATACCTGTTACTGGATTATACGAAAATTGGTTTTTAGATTATGCATCGTATGTAATTTTAGAGCGTGCAGTTCCTGCTATGGAAGACGGTTTAAAGCCTGTTCAGCGTAGGATATTACATGCTATGAACGAAATTGAAGATGGTCGTTTTAACAAAGTGGCCAATGTAATTGGACAAACCATGCAGTTTCACCCGCACGGTGATGCCGCAATTGGCGATGCATTGGTTGGTTTAGGTCAGAAAGAATTACTTTTTGACATGCAGGGTAACTGGGGCGATGTGCGCACAGGAGATTCTGCTGCTGCCTCTCGTTACATAGAAGTGCGCTTAAGCAAGTTTGCACTTGATGTGGCATTTAATGCCCAAACCACCAATTGGCAATTATCATACGATGGTCGTAAAAAAGAACCCATCGCTTTACCTATGAAATTTCCTTTGCTTTTGGCACAAGGTGTTGAAGGTATTGCAGTTGGTTTAGCAACCAAAATATTACCGCATAACTTTTGCGAAATATTAAAGGCTGCCATTGATTGTACAAAAGGTAAAACTTTTGAGTTGTATCCTGATTTTATTACTGGAGGAACTGTTGATGTGGCCAACTATAATGGCGGTAGTAAAGGTGGTAAAGTACGTATACGTGCTAAAATAGAGGAGTTTGATAAGAAGACATTATTAATTAAAGAAATTCCATATTCTACCACAACAGGTGGCTTAATAGATAGTATTTTAAAGGCCAACGATACAGGTAAAATTAAAATAAAAAAGGTAATTGATAATACCGCTGCGGATGTTGAAATTGAAATACAATTGGCTCCAGGTGTATCGCCAGATATTACCATTGATGCATTGTATGCCTTTACCGATTGCGAAATAAGCATATCGCCAAATGCATGTGTGGTTTATCAAGATAAACCCGTATTTACTGAGGTAAGTCAGCTCTTGCGTGTTTCTGTAGAACTGACGAGAGAGTTGTTAAAACGCGAGTTAGAGATTAGAAAAAGCGAGTTGCAAGACCAATATTTATTTGCATCGTTAGAGAAGTTATTTATTAAAGATGAAATGTACATCGACTTTAAAAAGTATGCCGACAAGGAGAACTTGTTTTTATACTTAGATGAACGTTTTAAGAAATATAAAAAACAGTTTATACGCGAAATTGTACACGATGATTACGAGCGATTAACCAAAATCCCAATGATTCGTATTACCCGTTTTGATAGCATTAAAGCGGACGAATTAATGGCGCGCATCCAAACTGAATTGGAGCAAGTAAACTATGACCTTGATAACCTTAAAGCTTATCAAGTAAAATACTACGAAAACTTGTTAAAGAAATACAGCAAAGGGCGCGAGCGAAAAACAGAAATTAAATTATTTGATACCATACAAGCCAACCAAGTGGCTATAGCCAACCAAAAACTATACGTAAATCGTGCAGAAGGTTTTGTGGGTTATGGATTGAAAAAAGATGAATACATTTGCGATTGCTCGGATATTGATGACATTATTGTATTCCGCAAGGATGGTAAAATGATGGTGAGCAAGGTGCAAGACAAAGCCTTTATGGGTAAGGATATTATACACATAGAAGTGTTTCGTAAAAACGATGAACGCAGGGTGTATAACATGATTTACATGGATGGAAAAGCTAAAACAGCCTACGGAAAACGTTTTAATGTGTTGGGTATTACCCGCGATAAAGAGTACGACTTAACCACTGGCTCACCAAATAGCAAGATGTTGTATTTTACCGCAAACCCTAACAGCGAGGCAGAATTGGTAGAGATTGCTTTAAGTCCAATGAGCCACGCACGCAAGTTGTTGTTTGATTTTAACTTTGCAGATTTGGCCATAAAAGGCCGTACCGTGTTAGGTAATATTGTAAGTAAATACCTTATTAAATCAATCAAACTTAAAGCCAAAGGCGCAAGTACTTTAGGCGGACGTAAAATTTGGTATGATGATGTATTGGGCCGATTAAACATAGATAGCCGTGGTAAAATGTTGGGTGAGTTTGATACCAACGATGTGATTTTAGTAATTACCAAAGACGGTAACTACGAGCTAACCAACTTTGAATTAACTAACCACTACAATGCCGATCAGGTCCTGCAAATTGGTAAATTCCGTCCTAAGCGCCCAATAACATTATTGTATTATAATGACAAAGACAAGGCCTACATTGTTAAGCGTTTCTTGGTAGAGACCCTAACCTTAAACAAACAATTTATGTGTATACCAGAAGGTAAAGACAATAGAATTGTAATGGCCACAGATTATATGGAGCCTATAATTGTTATGGAACGTAAAGGGGGTAAAGGCAAAGACAGCAACCTTGAAGAAACATATAACTTAACCGATTTTATTGAAGTAAAAGGTTGGAAAGCCATTGGTAACAAAATTGTTGGCAAAGACTTTATTAGTGCGTTTTTAGTACAAAACGAAGAAGCGGAAGCAGAAACAGGAGAGGAGAAGCCCGTAATAAAAGGCAACGAAACTACCCAACAAACTTTATTGGTAAACGAAGATTTATTGCAGGAAGAACGGGATAAAATTAAACGCTTATTAAGCGATGATGATAGCCTGCTAAATCAGCCTAAACCTAAGTTTAAACCGAAGGTGCCGCCAAAAGACGATGACCAACCTAAGTTGTTTTAGACCGAATTAATAAATAACGAGGCTAAAGGCCGAAATTATTTATTCCATGAGGTCAATCCCGATAAAGCGAGTAGACGTATTTTTTTAACGCAAGTTAAAATCACTTTCATCGGGGTATTTTGAATTGACAATTAAATAAAAAAATCCCGGGTGCGAACTCGGGATTTTTTGTTTAAGCAACCGTCAGACGCATATGGCAACAGTAGGGTTGTGGCATGTTTTATTACTTAGAACCCATAAAAACAATATCGGCTGTTGTGCTGCCCTGGGTAATGGCAGTACCAAATGTAAACGAATTGTTGCTGCTGGTATAAACAAAATGCTGACCTACCACACCTTTTCCAATGAGAGTAGCGGCACTACCATTATAAGTTAACTCTTGCTGTAATATGCTCCCTGTAAGGTTAGATTTTGTGCCTAAAGCAATATCGGTGTTGATGGTTAAATCACTACCAATGGTAATAATTAATTTGCCACTGCTGCCCTTGCTAACGGTTACTGCTTTGGTTGATGTTTGTGCTGTACCCGAGATGGTGGTGACCAAAGTGCCATTAAAAGTACCGACCACACTGTCTCTGTTATCGTAAACGTTTCCCACTGCAGCCGCTACTTGATCTTTGGTGCAACTTGTAAGCGTAATTGAAGCTAAACCAAAAGCCACAAATACAAATAGTACTAATTTGTTCATCATACACAATGATATAAAAAAATAATGGTAAGCTAATCACTTAACTTACCATTTAATGTGGCCTCGTCAGGAATCGAACCTGAATCAAAAGTTTCGGAAACTTCTATACTATCCGTTGTACTACGAAGCCTTTGGTGTTGCAAATATCATCAACAAAATTCAATAACCAAACTATACTATTATTCCAGGTACTAAACTCGAATATGCTTTAATTAATTAAACACCTGTACTAATAAATTACCAATTACTTTGGCCATTGGTTTTTCGCTATCAAGGCTTGGGTTAATTTCAGTAATTTCAAAACCTACCAAGTTGGGCAGTGCTTTAAAGGTACTTAGGAAATATACGGCTTGGTCAATGGTTAAGCCATCTTCAACAGGAGTTCCTGTACCAACACTTATGCTGCTATCTAAACTGTCTACATCAAAACTTACATAAATGTAATCGCAGTTACTCAAGTGTTGTATGCTTTGCAGTGCTACTTGTTCAGCGCCAATTCGTTTTAGTTCATCAGGTCTAAAAGCCCTTATACCTTCTTTTGCAATAATGGCTTCTTCTTCTTCTTCGGTACTACGTAGGCCAATAAATACAATGTCAGTTCCTTCTAGTTTTGGTGTTATGCCTCTTCGGCCCAAGCGCTTCAGGTTATTCCAAAGGTGCTTGGTAATTTGAACCGGATTATTTCTACCCATTTCACGGTGGTCATCACCCATTAAAGCGGCCAATGGCATACCATGTATATTACCTGATGGAGTGGTGTATGGACTGTGCAAATCAGCGTGGGCATCAATCCAGATTACGCCAATACGTTGGTTCGCATAAAAATCTTTTACACCCGAAATAAGTGCATTTGCGTTGCTGTGATCGCCACTAAAAATAAATGGGACATGTCCAAGTTGTAATGTCTCCACTACATTATCGCAAACCTTTTGCTGGAAATTATTAATCACCTCAATATTTTTACCATGAGGTGAGCTGGTTGCATCTTTTAAGGGCCTTGGTACTAAACGCGTGTAATTGTATACGTCTGTTTTTTCAAAGTTTAACAACTTTAGCTCATCTATCAGGGCCTGCGGGCCTGCTGCAGCACCTTGCTTGCCTGCACCAAAATCACTTTCAACTGTTATTAGCTTAAATCGCTCATCACGCATAAAAAACCACAAATGGTAAGGTACAAGTATACATAAAATAAGGTAAAAGCACTTGGTTGGTTGTCATAATAACTTTAGGTAATGGCTAATTTTTGTGTTTTTTTTGAAGAAATATAGCGCCCGTTTACTCATGCCTCAAAATACAAAGTACGTTCTGATGGTTAAACCAATAAGTTTTACCTTTAATACTGAAACATCAGGTACCAACGCTTTTCAACGCAGCGATCAAACCACCTTATCAAGTCAAAACTTAGCTTTGGCAGAGTTTGTTGCATTGGTGCAATTGCTTAAAGATAATGGTGTGCAAGTAACTGTTGTTAATGATACGGAACAGCCCTTTACCCCCGATAGTATTTTCCCCAATAACTGGTTTAGCACACACGAAGATGGAACTATGGTGGTTTATCCGCTTTTCGCTCCAAATAGAAGGGCAGAACGCAGAGCAGATATAGCCCAACTGATTAGTGATGGCTTTGTGATGCATGATATTTTGGATTTAACCCCAGCCGAAAATGAGGGTAAGTTTTTAGAAGGCACAGGAAGTATGGTACTTGATAGAGACTTGCGTATTTGTTATGCGTGTATTTCTCCACGTACCGATAAAAGTTTGTTGGTGGAGTTTTGTAACAAAATGGGCTACGAATTAATTTCATATACTGCTTTAGATGCCAATAAAAATGCCATTTACCATACCAATGTGGTAATGAGTGTAGGCGATCAATTTATGGTGGTTTGTTTTGATTGTGTGCCCAACGCAGAGGAACGTCACATGATAAAACAATCTACATCAAAAGAAGTAATTGAAATTACGTTGCAACAGTTAAATGATTTTGCGGGCAATATGTTGGAATTGCTTAATGATAAAGGCGAACATTTGCTAATCATGAGCAGCCGAGCTTACGGTTGCCTTACTCCGCAACAAATTACAAGTCTAGAAAAATATGCACGTATTATTCATTCGCCACTTACTACTATAGAAAACTTGGGCGGAGGTAGTGCACGTTGCATGATAGCAGAGATTTTTTTAAACAAGAAAAAGGAAGGATAGGGTTGTGTTTACTTGTTCTATTATATAATAACCAACCTACAATTTAACAATTACCATACTTAACAAACCGCTTAGCATGATAACTTTATATAAAGTACTTAGTCTGCTAAAGTCTGATTTTACATCAGCTTTTAATAGGAGGTAGGTGGTTATTATTAAAGGTACTACGACAAATAATAACATGTAAAACGTGTAAAATACTTGTCCGTAACTGTGCCTAAAAGGGATGAGCGAATTGGCAATAAATGTATGGGCAAACAATAAAATGGTATATATTAATACCAAACCAATAAGTACTTTTTTGGTTTTACGCACACCTAACACAATGGGCAATGTTTTACAGTTAAATTTACTGTCGCCACGCAGGTCTTCTACATCTTTAACAATTTCGCGTATCAGGCTTATGCCAAATGCAAACAAAGCATAAACGCATACCAAATAACTTGAAATTTGCTGGTTAAAAAGCGGTAAAATAGTAATTACAAAAGCGCTTAAAGCCGCTACTATTAGGTTGCCGCTTAAAAATTGTTTTTTTAAATGTACGCTATATATCCAAAGCATTACCATACAAATAGCCACCATCAAACCTATGTAACCACTTAGGTAAAAACCACCTAGAAAAGCGAAGCCATTAAATATAAAGTGTAACAAGATAGCCCACCTGCGCGAAATATTTTTGCCAATTACCACTTTGTTTGGCTTGTTGGTAAGGTCTATATTAATGTCGTGGTAATCGTTAATAATGTAACCTGCCGCTGCAGTTAAAATTACACAGGCACACAACAGTAAAAAACTTGGTTGAAGTAAATCTTTAGGTGTTAAATAATCTGTTAGGCAGTAATAGCTAATTACTAATGTAACCAACATCATAAGTAAATTGTTGGCGCGTGTTATTTGTAAAAAGGCAAATAGTTTTTGCATGTGTTAATCAAGCTAAATTGAATTACTCTAAATGAGTTACACCACCGCTTACTATAAATTTCATTACATCTGCAGAGTTACCATCAAACGGTTTTACCTTGTCATTATTAACCAAAAATAAGTTACCGCTAAATGCATAAGAGTGGGGGAAATATACGGCACACATGCCAGGTAAATTTAAAGCAGTAAGGTCTGTTTGCGTAATGAATCCAGGCTTAAATATACCTTGAGACATTTCAACAAGTACAGGAGCATTGAACTTCTTTTTATCACCCACAAATGCTTCCATAAAATCTTTTACACTTGTGTAAATTATTTTCACAAAAGGGATTTTAGAGAGCACATCATCCATTAAACTAAATAAAGGTTTTGTAATTAAACTGCTTCCAATAAATCCTAAAAATGTGATTGATACTACAACAATTAAAAAACCAACAGCGGGTATGCCTACATTAACATAGTCATCAAGTGTTACCACGATACTGCGCACAATACTAAATGTTACAGCAAATGGCAATACAATTAACAAACCACGTAAAAAGTAGTTTACTAGTTTAGCCAAACGCTGGCGTAGGTTTATTTTAATTTTATCTTTTGTGGCTCCCATATTATTCTAAATCTAAAGCTAATAACTTCCGTAAATCGTTAAGCAGCGGATTAGTTTCTACCATTAATTCAAACTTCTCATCGGCTGTAAATGCGCGTTTGTATGCTACAGCACTCATTACTTTTATATTGACATCGAAGTTAGTATTTCTTAGGTTTTTACGTAAGAAAGGGATGGCATTTATGCGCTCTTCTTCAAACATTTCACTTTCATGTTGAGATGCCAACATAATAACAACAGTTCCATCATTTTGTATTTCCCAAGTTGCATTGCGGAATATAACCCACAAGCTCATTTTTTTCTCGGCTTCCATATTTGCTAAATAACTGATCCAAACACGGCCAAAAGATTCTGTTGTAACAGGATTATCCTCCTCTTTTACCAAAGCAATCTCTTCCGCATCAGATTCTTCTTGTTTATCGGCCTCCTGTTTTTTGTTTAAAGCAATTTGTTGTTTAAGTTTTTCAATACTGCTTAAGCCAGTTTTGGGTAAAGCAGTAGGAATAATTATATTTACTTTAGGGGCAATAGGGGGCGCCATACTTAAAGTAACTTCTGGAATTATTGGTTCAGCAGGAGTTATTGCATTGGTTACAGTATTTTTTTCGACAACAATAGGCTCAGAAGGTGGTGTTTTTACAATAGTTGTTGTGTTAGCAATCGACTCTTGTTTTATTAAGGCTTGATTGCCATTATGGGTTAGGATTTTTTTTTTAGTGCGGCTGCATCAAGCACCGATTGTATGTGGCAAATCTTCATTAAAGCGAGCTCCACATGCAAGCGTTGGTTCTTACTTGACTTATAATCGAGCTCACATTTATTAAGCAAGTTTAGTCCATTTAGTAAAAGCCCTTGGCTGCATTGCGCTGATTGCGACATGAACTTTTCTGCAGCACTTTTAGCTACTTCAAGTAATTTTATGGTGTTCTCATGTTTACACATCATAAGATTGCGCAGGTGATCAGCGAATCCGCTTAAAAAATGTTGGGCATCAAATCCGCTGGTTAAAATTTCGTCAAACAACACCAACATATTTGGCAAATCGTTGGCCATCATAAAATCAACAGCACGGAAATAATAATCGTAATCAAGAATATTTAAATTCATGATAACATCTTTATACGTAATATTTTTACCACTAAAACTTACAATCCTGTCAAAAATAGAAAGGGCATCGCGCATGGCTCCATCTGCCTTTTGAGCAATAACATGCAAGGCTTCTTCTTCGGCTGTTATGCCTTCACTAGCACAAATAGTGCGCAATTGGATTACTGCATTTTCAATGCTAATTCTATGGAAATCAAAAACCTGGCAGCGAGATAAAATGGTAGGTAAAATTTTATGACGCTCTGTAGTTGCTAAAATAAATTTAGTGTATGATGGTGGTTCTTCTAATGTTTTAAGAAATGCGTTAAAAGCCTGTGAGCTTAACATGTGGACCTCATCAATAATATATATTTTGTATTTGGCACCTTGTGGCGCATAACGCACTTGGTCAACCAAACCTCTTATGTCATCAACACTGTTGTTACTGGCTGCATCAAGTTCGTAAATATTAAAACTTACATTGCTATTAAAAGATTTGCAGCTTTCACACTCGTTACATGCTTCAAATTCCGCACCTATGTTTTCGCAATTTATGGTTTTGGCTAAGATACGTGCACAGGTAGTTTTACCTACACCACGCGGACCACAGAATAAAAAAGCATGCGCCAAGTGATTATTCTTAATCGCATTTTTTAATGTCTGGGTGATGTGCTCCTGTCCAATAACGCTATCAAAAGTTCCCGGCCTATATTTTCGTGCCGAAACCACAAAGTTTTCCATGCCGCTAATTTATCATTTAATACCAAATCTTGCACACATGTTGATGAATTGTTTTTACTTGGGGTAGAGGAGGTTCTATTGAATTGATGCTAATTGGCTTGTGCATTAAATGCTTTGGTCAAAGATTAGCAAATTATTGGTGTAATCTTTTTATTCTCTTCGGTTGATTTCTAATTTACGTTCTAAAGCAATACGCATTATTTCTGTTCATGTTATATGCAGTTAGCTCATAAAATAGTTTTTTGATTTTCTATTGAAATCTATTGTAGAATCAGTTATTTTTTTGTTCAAATGATGCACTATTGATAGGTTTTAATAAATTTACCCACCATTGCAAATACACATGATTAAAAAGATAGCATCCGTATTAATAATTAGTTTTACGTTTTCGTTGGTAACAAAAGCCCAACAGCTCAATCGTTTTGTTCCCACTGTTTTGGTTGAGTTTTATACTTCAGAAGGTTGCAGCAGTTGTCCGCAAGCTGATGCTTTTGCCATGCAAATTAGAGCCATTGCCGACTCATCAAAACTTCAGGTGCACACCATTGATTACCATGTAGATTTATGGAACCAATCTGGTTGGATTGATCCATTTTCTGATTCGTTGTATACCAAACGACAGGAAATGATGGCATTAGCCAACAACCAACGCGCCATGTTTACGCCCATGGTGTTTGTAAATGGCAAAGGGGCATTACCCGCGGGTGCAAAAAATGAAGTAGGTAAATTAATAGAAAACTTTACCCGTAAACCCGCAGCACATTATTTGTTGATGTCTGCCTCTTGGAGTCCTGAAAGTAAAACCATGTTGTTTAATTATGAATTAAATGGCAAGCCCGATAGTTTAGACATCTATTTTGTATTGGTTCAAAAAGAAGCAACAAGCATACCTGATGCAGGAGAAAACAAAGGCATTAAACTGAGCCATCACAATGTAGTTCGTAAAATAGTAAGCAGTGATAATGTTAAGGCTAAAGGAACAGTGGCTATGTTGTTTCCAGTACCAAATGTAGATTTTGATAGATATACAGTTTTTGGTTTTATACAACATAAAAACAGCAAACAAATTTTTGCTTGTCAAGTAATGGAGTTTAACCAACGCCAAGAAACCAAATAAAACATTCAACCAAAAAAATAGCCGCATCAATGTATTTGATGCGGCTATTTTAATTTAAAGCAGTTGTATTTATGTAAAACGTGGGTCGGTTTCCATTACATGGCCACACTTTTTGCAGGTACGCAAATCTTCGCTACCATAGTATGTTTTAAAGCGAGGTAAAAAGTCTTTTTCAATATCCTGCAGTTCAAAATAATCAGCATGAAGCGGGTTATTACATTTTTCGCAAAACCACAATAAGCCATCATTAAATCCTTTTCCTGTTCGAATACGCTCAATAACCAATCCAATAGAACCTTCTGAACGCACCGGAGAATGAGGTGTTTTAGGCGGACATAAAAACATATCGCCTGGGCCTAATTGAATTTCACGTGATGCACCTTCTTCTTGTATACGAACAGTAATGTTGCCTTCTATTTGGTAAAACAACTCTTCGGTTTCATTGTAATGATAATCTTTACGGGCATTTGGTCCACCCACAATCAT
>CANLLM010000035.1 GCA_947491825.1 Bacteroidota bacterium | reverse complement strand
ATGCGTGATGCCGATATTTTTTTAGGGCTTAGTATTGGCGGCGTTGTAACACCTGACATGGTAAAATCAATGGCAAAAAATCCAATTGTATTTGCCATGGCTAACCCTGATCCGGAAATTTCTTACGAAGATGCAACAGCGGTTCGTAAAGATATTATTATGGCAACGGGCCGTACTGATTATCCAAACCAAGTAAACAATGTACTAGGGTTTCCTTACATTTTTAGAGGTGCACTTGATGTGCGCGCTACAAAAATTAATGAAGCCATGAAACTGGCTGCTGTAAAAGCTTTAGCTGAGCTTGCTAAAACGGCAGTGCCAGATATTGTGAACCTAGCCTATAACCAAACCAGTATGAGTTTTGGTCCTGAATATATTATTCCAAAACCACTTGACCCTCGTTTACTTGCCACTGTAGCACCTGCTGTTGCAAAGGCTGCCGTAGAATCGGGTGTGGCACAAAAGCCCATTCAAAATTGGGATGCGTATACGCTTCAATTAAATAAGCGTTTAGGTCTTGACAATCAATTGATACGTGTGATTGGTAACAAAGCTAGACGTGATCCAAAGCGTTTAGTATTTGCAGAAGCCGATAATCAAAAAGTACTAAAAGCGGCTAGCATTATTTATGATGATGGCATAGCTTATCCAATATTGTTAGGCGATCCAGTAAAAATTAATGCCATTGCAGAAGAGCATAATATTGATTTAACGGATATTCCTATTATTGATTCACGTAGTGATGAAACGGAAGCGAAGCGTGAATTTTATGGTGAGTTGTTCTTTAAAAAGCGCCAGCGTAAAGGGTTTAACCATTATGAGAGTATTAAAATAATGAAAGACCGTAACCATTTTGGATGTATGATGGTTGAAACTGGCGATGCCGATGCCATGCTTTCGGGGCTTACTAAAAATTATGCCGAAGCCATAAGACCAGCGCTTCAAATTATAGGTACCGAAGAAGGTGTTAAAAAAATTGCTGGTATGTATTTATTATTAACCAAGCGTGGCCCTATATTTTTAGCGGACACAACGGTTAATTTCAATCCAAATGCCGAAGAGTTGGCCGACATTGCTATGATGGTTGCTAAAGAAGTAAGAAACTTTAATATCACACCACGTATTGCAATGCTTAGCTATAGCAACTTTGGTAGTTCCGATTCTGAAGAAGCTAAAATTGTTGCAGAAGCTACACGCATTTTAAAGCAGCGTAATCCTTCTTTAATAGTAGATGGTGAAATGCAGGCGAGTATGGCTTTTAACAAAGAAATTTTAAAAGATAATTACGGATTTAGTGATTTAGTGGATGAAGATGTAAACGTACTTATTTTCCCTAACCTAACTTCTGGCAACGTTGCCTACAACCTATTAAGAGAAATTGGTGGAGCAGATGCGATTGGTCCAATATTACTTGGACTTAAAAAGCCGGTACACGTACTTCAATTGGGAAGCTCTGTAAGAAGTATTATTAATATGGCACTTGTTGCAGTTGTGGATGCGCAATTAAAATCGCGCATTGATACAGATGAAGCCGTTCAGCGTAGTAGTTGGTGGAAACGCCTCAAAAAGAAAAAGAAATAGTTTAATTTATTTAGTACTAGATGAATCTTATTACGCATTTCGGGAATTATTTGCTCATGTTAAAGGGGATGTTTACCAAGCCCGAAAACCTGCGTATGTATTGGAAGGAGTTTGTGCATCAAGCTGTTGAAATTGGCTTAGGATCTTTACCTATTGTCTTAATTATTTCTTTTTTTCTAGGCGCTGTTACAACCGTACAAACAACGTATCAGTTGGTAAGTCCGCTCGTGCCGCTTTCTACCATTGCTCAAATTGTTAGAGATAGCTTATTACTTGAATTGTCACCCACTGTTGTATGTGTTGTACTTGCTGGTGTGGCCGGTAGCAAGATAGCTAGTGAACTGGGTAACATGCGCGTGAGTGAACAAATTGATGCACTCGAAATAATGGGTATTAATACCAAGAGCTATTTAATACTGCCTAAAATACTGGCTTCCATGCTTGTAATTCCTTGCCTCATTACATTATCTGTGGCACTTGGTATTTGGGGTGGCCGTTTGGCTGGGCATTATACGGGGCTTATCTCTACAGATGTTTATGATTCCGGCCTTCGTCAAAATTTAAATACATTTTATATCAATTTTGCATTGTACAAGGCATACACATTTGCATTTATTATCAGTACCATTTCGGCGTATTATGGATACTATGTAAAAGGCGGCGCATTAGAAATTGGAAGAGCTAGTACCAGTGCGGTTGTTGTTAGTTGCATTTTAATTTTGATTTCCGATTACATATTGGCATTACTTCTTTTAGGTTAAACTAATTTTTTATGACACCTAATTTTGCCGCGTTTCGCGCTTTAATTATGCATCCAGTTAAATTCTGGTTGTATATGTTAGTCAAGCTTCCAATGGGATTTTTAGCGGGGTTAAAGCTTACGCAGCTTGATCCAGATAAAGCCGTGGTGCAAGTAAAATACAAGTGGCTTACACAAAATCCATTTGGGTCTATGTATTTTGCTGTCTTATCAATGGCCGCAGAGTTTAGTACTGGAATTTTATGCCTAGCCAATATTTACAAATCGGATCCTGCCATTAGTATGCTCGTGGTAAAAATGGAATCTCATTTTATTAAAAAAGCCTTGGGTGTAATTACGTTTACTTGCAACGATGGCGATGCTATCATTAATATTGTAAAAACGGCTAAAGAAACAGGAGAGGGCATTACCCTTGTTAGCAAATCCACTGGCGTAAATCAGAACGGCGAAGTTGTTGCCGAATTTTTTATAACATGGAGCATTAAAGCAAAGGCCTCCAAAAGTCTCAAAGCAAACTAAAGTTCATGAAAATTTCCTTCCACGGAGCAGCGCAAACAGTTACAGGTTCAAAGCATTTGATTACACTTCAAAATGGCTTTAAAATTCTACTGGACTGTGGTATGTTTCAGGGGATGGGAAGGGAAACGCAAGTAATGAATAGCACCCTAGGGTTTGAAGCAGCGGGGGTAGATATTTTAGTGTTATCACACGCACATATTGACCATTCGGGGCTTATACCAAAACTATACAAAGACGGATTTAGCGGAAAAATATATGCAACGCCCGCTACCAAAGATTTAGCAGCGGTGTTACTAGAAGATTCTGCAGTTATTCAAAGAGACGATACAAAATTTATTAATAAGCGCAGGGCTAGACAGGGATTGCCACCCTTTGAAGCACTCTACGATTTAGAAGACGCCGCAGAAGCGCTTACACTTTTTGAAGTAGCTGCTTACGACACATGGACAAATATTGCGCCAGGCGTTGATCTTTTATTTACTGATGCTGGACATATTATTGGAAGCGCCTCTGTGCATTTAAAAATTACTGAAAACGGTGTAACCAAGCAGCTTACATTCAGTGGTGATATTGGACGTTACAACGATGCTATTTTAAGAGCACCGGCCGTTTTTCCGCAAGCCAATTATATTATTATTGAAAGTACTTATGGAAACAAACTTCATGACGAAGTACACGGTACCCCTGATAGTCTTTTATCTTGGATAGAAAAAACCTGCATCCATAAAAAAGGCAAATTAATTATTCCGGCATTTAGTGTGGGCAGGACACAAGAGTTGTTGTATGCACTTAATCAATTAAGTATCGAAAAAAGGCTGCCCCGTATTCCCATTTTTGTAGACAGCCCTTTAAGCAAAGAAGCCACCGAATTATTAAAACGTTACCCGCAATATTTTAATAAAACCATCAGAAAAATAATGGAGCATGACAATGATCCATTTGATTTTGACGGGCTTACTTTTATAAGTTCGGCAGAGGAAAGTAAAAGACTCAATACACTAGATCAGCCCTGCGTTATCATATCTGCGAGTGGTATGGCCGATGCTGGTAGGGTAAAGCACCATATCATGAATAATATTGGTAGTAGGGATAATACCATTTTGATTGTTGGTTATTGTGAGCCAAGATCACTTGGCGGTAAGTTGTCAAGTGGGGTAGCCGAAGTAAAAATATATGGCGAATATTATAAAGTAGGAGCCGAAATTGGACAGATGCGCAGTATGTCTGCCCATGGCGATTATGAAGACTTATGTCAGTATTTGAGTTGTCAAAACCCGGATTTAGTTTCTCAACTATTTATAGTTCATGGCGACTACGAAGTACAACAAGATTTTGCTAAAAGGTTGGAGCGTAAAGGGTTTAAAGAAGTTGTTATTCCAGAGATGCACCAGACGGTTCAATTAAGTAATGCTTAATAAACATATGATTTGTTTAACATATTTGAAAAAAAATATGCTTTTGCCGGTTTTTTTTTGCTCATCACCGAAATTATAGTAAACTTTACCGACAGGTATGGTTTTGCTATCAAAAAATATAATCTCAGGTACTAACAGAACATTACTAATAAATGTTATTTGGTATTTATTCCCAATGCTGGCATGTTTTGCCGAAATAAGCAGAGGGCTTGGTGATATTAATAATTTTCTGATATATAAGCAGGTCTTCTGGCATACCCTCGAGCAAAAGCATTTGTATCTCTCTTATCCTTTAGAATATAGTGACGTTAATCATTACGGTCCATTATTTAGTGTGCTTATTGCACCATTTGCATTACTACCCGTTTATGTTGGTTGTTTTTTATGGTGTCTTTTAAATGTAAGCTTTTTGTTTTATGCAATTAAACAATTGCCTTTATCTGAAAAAAGTATTCAATTTATTTTATTGATTGGTGTTTTTGAACTCATTACATCCGTGCATTCAGTTCAGTTCAATCCCATGCTTTGTGGCATGATACTATTAAGTTATACTGCCATTGAAAAAGAAAATATTTGGCTTGGAACACTTCTTATAGTTGCAGGTACCCTTATTAAAATATATAGTGTTGTTGGGTTGTTGTTTTTCTTATTTACGCCTCACAAGAAAAAGTTTATGTATACCGGGATTGTTTGGTTGGGTGTTCTTGTTTGTTTGCCCATGCTTATTTCTTCTCCCCAATTTATTATGGATTCCTATATAGATTGGTATGAAGTATTAATTGAAAAAAATGGACAAAATATTGAGTCAAGCATCTTTGCTGGCATGCAAGACATATCTGTAATGGGTATGATTCGTAGAATTTTTGGTTATTATTCAATGCCTAATATATATGTAACAATGCCAGCTGGGATACTTATGTTACTTCCTATTTTTAGAGTTCATTTGTGGAGTAATTTATCATTCCGTTTACATTATTTGGCATTATTACTTATAGGACTTGTGATATTTAGTTCTTCGGCAGAGTCGCCAACATTTGTCATTGCTGTTATAGGCTATTTAATATGGTATGTACAGCAGTCCTATAAAGATACGTTTCCGTATAAAGTTTTATTGGTGCTAATGCTACTGCTTACCATTTTTTCGCCTACCGATTTGTTTCCAAGATTTATTAGAGAGCAGTATATACTTCGTTATTCACTAAAGGCACTGCCATGTTTTGTTGCTTGGCTTGCTGTTGTGTACACACTCTTGTTTAGTCAGTATAAAAACAAATTGGCATGAATAAGTTAATTGAAATAGTAATTCCTGCGCACAATGAGGAGCATAATATCCCTGTTATTTATGCCGCTATTCAAAAAGCATTTGAGGGGAGTTCTTACTCATTTAAGGTTTTGTTTGTTGATGATGGTAGCACTGATGGAACACTAGATGCCATACAAGAGTTATCTGGTCATCATGACAATGTATTTTATATTTCTTTGTCCCGAAATTTTGGACATCAAAATGCCTTAAAAGCAGGGCTAGACGCTTCTTCTGCGGATATTGTAATTATGATGGATGCCGACATGCAACATCCGCCAGCGTTAATTCCTTCATTGTTAAAAGCACATGAAGCGGGGTATGACGTTGTGTATACCGTAAGAAAAGACAATGAGCATATTTCATTTGTAAAAAAGCATATGGCTAATTTATTTTATAAATTAATGAATTATTTATCTGAAATTGAAATAGAACCTGGCTCTGCAGATTTTAGACTCATGAATAGAAAAACCCTTGATGCGTTGCTTTTAATGCCTGATCAAGAAATATTTTATAGAGGGCTCGTTAAATGGATAGGTTTTAAACAAACAAAAATCGAATACGAACCGCAGGCAAGATATACTGGTGTTACAAAATACTCTACTAAAAAAATGTTGAAGTTTGCCATTACGGGTATTGCAACATTTAGTAATAAGCCGCTTTACTTTGCGGCATATATGGGTTTTACTTTCGCTATATTATCTGTCCTTTACATACCCTATATTATTTATGCATTTTATAGTGGTACAGAAGTACATGGTTGGGCTTCTATTGTTGCAACCCTTGCCTTTTTTGGAGGTATTATACTGATGATGCTTGGTATTGTTGGTATATATTTGGGGAAGCTTTTCGAACAAAGTAAAAACCGCCCTCAATATTTAGTGAAAGTAGCCAAACTATGACACCTCAAATTTTAATTAGTTTTGATGTTGAAGAATTTGATATGCCGCTCGAGTATGGTTTTACTATACCATCCGAAAAACAATTAGAAATTGGATTCAGCGGTCTTGAAGCAATCACTCCGTTACTCACTCAAACAGATTTTGCCGCAACACTTTTTACGACAGCGAATTTTGCGGATCATTTTTCTTCTAGCATAAAGGCTTTATCGGATAAGCATGAAATAGCCTCTCATACCTATTATCATAGTTTTTTTGAACTTGAGCATTTGCAAAGTTCAAAAGTAAGGCTCGAACAAATTACGGGTAAGCCAGTAACAGGGCTTCGTATGCCACGTATGAAACAAGTGCCTATGGAGGCAATAAAAAATGCAGGTTACAGTTATGATGCATCTATGAATCCTACATGGCTACCTGGCAGGTACAATCATTTACATAAACCTAGAACTTGTTTTGTTGAAGAGGGGATGTTTCGAATTCCTGCATCAGTATCAGCGAATCTAAGGCTTCCGCTTTTTTGGTTAAGTTTTAAAAATTTTCCCTACAGTTACTATTTGTATTTATGCAAGCAGGCGTTACAAAAAGTTGGTTATTTGAGTTTGTATGTTCACCCTTGGGAATTTGTAGATGTAACAGGGTATGGTCTTCCGGCGTATACTACAAGGTATGCAGGGCAGGATCTACTAGATAGATTGCATCAATTATTAAATGATTTAAAACCGCATGGTTCATTTAATACAATGCACAGTTTTTATAGTGGATATAACAAATAGTACTAGCAGTTAGACTCTCCCAAACCATTTGTACCTATTTTTTGCAATCCAACGGTAAATGGCATCTCTCCATTTTTTTGGCACTATTATGCCAGCTACCAATAATTTGTACGGAAACGATAAGTGTTGAGCTAATTTTAAAATAGCATCCGATTCTATAAACACCTGGTTGTTTGCAATAAATATTATCGAATTGACATCTTGTAAATAAGGATGTGCTGATACTATTTCTTGCCCCTCAGTGCTTTGCAAAGCAATTTGTTTTATTTTTTGTTGCGGGTCTCCCTTTATAACAAATTTGATGCTACTATTGCATAATTTACATCCACTATCAAAAAGCAGTACCATCTTTTCCATACCCAAAAGTAAGTTACAATGTTTGCAGATCCTCAAATAATTATTAATACCGATGGCGAGGCTATTTATTATCCATTGGTATTTGATGGGGCTGATACTCAAAACTTATTAAAAGAACTATTACAAAATATTGAGTGGCAGCATGATCAGGTAATTATGTTTGGAAAACAAATTACGACCAAACGAAAAGTGGCATGGTATGCTGGTGAGGGTATTAGTTATACATACGCTGGTAAAAGAAAAGATTCTTTACCATGGCCACCGTTTTTATTATCTATTAAAGAAAAAGTAGAAAAGCAAACGGGTGCAACCTACAATGCTTGTTTGTTAAACCTATACCATGCTGGTGACGAGGGAATGTCTTGGCACCGCGATAATGAAAAAGAAATTGTGCCAGAAAGTTCCATTGCCTCTGTAAGTTTTGGCGCAGCCCGAAAGTTTGCATTTAAACATGTGGTTACAACGCAAAAAATAGAACTTATACTAGACACTGGTTCTGTGCTTGATATGCGTGGGCCTATCCAACAGCATTGGTACCATGCATTACCACCTTCTAAAAAAGTAAAAGCGCTAAGGGTAAATTTGACCTTTAGATTGTTAATAAAATAGAAGTCTTTTGCGCCTCTTTGTTTGGGCTTAGTTATATATTTAAAATATCAATACAAGCCATTATGAAAAAATTAGTAGGTCTATTATTACTTGTTGCTTTTGCGCTTAGTGGTGCAACCCAAACGTCAATGACCAAAGACGCCCGTATGCAGTGGTGGCGTGATGCTAGATTTGGTATGTTTATTCACTGGGGAATTTATGCAGTTCCTGCGGGTGAGTATAAAGGCGATAAAAATCATGCCGAGTGGATTATGAATACGGCTAATATTCCAATTCCAGCATACGAAAAATATGCAGCTTCTTTTAATCCAACTTCATTTAATGCAGATAGTTGGGTGGCCATGGCTAAAGATGCCGGTATGAAATACATCGTGATCACTTCAAAGCACCATGATGGATTTTGTTTGTGGGATAGTAAAGTGTCTGATTATGATGTGATGGATAAAACGCCGTTTAAGCGTGATATCATGAAAGAATTAAGTGATGCTTGTAAAAAGTATGGCGTTGTGTTTTGTATGTATCATTCTATAATGGATTGGCACCATCCGCTCGAAAATAAAAACGATATTAACAGGTATAACGAGGAGTATTTGCGTCCTTGTTTAGAGGAACTTGTTACAAAATATGATCCAGGTGTACTTTGGTTTGATGGCGAGTGGGTAGACGAGTGGACCAAACCAAAAGGTGATTCTTTATATAATTGGCTGCTAACCCTAAAGCCTAATTTAATTATCAATAACCGTGTAAGCAAGGGTCGTAACGGTATGCAGGGCATGAACAAAGATGATGCAGCTGGTGATTTTGGTACGCCAGAGCAGGAAATTCTAACCGAAAAGTCGACCGAAGATTGGGAGAGTTGTATGACCATGAATGATCATTGGGGCTTTAATAAAAATGATAATAATTTTAAAACGAGTAATCAACTCATTTGGAATTTAGTAGACATTGCTTCTAAAGGCGGGAACTATTTACTCAATATAGGGCCAACAGCTGCAGGATTATTTCCAGACTCAAGCGTACTTCGTTTAAAAGAAATTGGCGAATGGATGCGCATTAATGGCGCAGCTGTTTACGGCGCTAAAACCTGGGATAGTTTTGGTGAAGGTGCTAATATCAGGTATGCAACAAGTAAAGAAGGCAAGCTATTTGTATATCTAAATGGATGGCCTAAAGCAAGCGTCACACTTAAAAAAATAAAGCCTGCTCCTGGAACTAAAATAATGCTTAGTGGATTAGAAGCGCCACTCGAGTGGCGTCAAACAGAAGAAGGGTTGGTTATTTTCTTTCCTTCAGCACCTCCAAGTAATCCAGGACGTGCAGGTGTGTATGTACTTAATTTAGAAGGTTCTGCGCAGTCGCTTGCGACTGCGCCACAAATAGGCAACCCCGCTGAAGCAAAATTGAAATCTAAGGTGGTTTCAGGTGTGTCTGAGCGTGTTGCTATTGCTAGTTCAGAAAGCAATGCAACCATTCGTTTTACAACGGATGGCTCTGAGCCTAATTTAGGTTCTGCTGTATATGCTTCTCCTATTTTAGTTACGCGTAGTGGCTTGTTAAAAGCCGTGAGTTATGTGCCTGGTAAAATGCCAAGTGAAACTTCTGAATTAACCATTGTTAAAGGAAAACATGCGCTAACGCTTGCGCCAAATTATGCCAATCAGTATAGTGCGATGGGGCCGGTAAGTTTAGTGGATGGTATTAAGGGCAACGAAAAAGACTTTCATAAAAATTGGCTGGGGTTTGAGCAAAAAAATATGGAAGCGATCATTGATTTAGGTGCTATTAAACCTATCAAAAATGTTGCTGGTTCTTTTTTAAAAAGACATAGTGAATGGATTTTTTTACCAAAACAATTTAGTGTGTACACATCGATGGATGGCAAGAAATATCAGCTACTAACCACACAAAAAGTTGCAGTGCCACAAAGTTCAGAAGCAGCAGGTGTTGTAAAAATTAGTACTACAAAAAAAGTGCAGGCCCGTTTTGTAAAAGTAGTAGCAACAAATACGGGTGTTTGCCCTAGCTGGCACGCTGGTAATGGCGGTAAAGCTTGGCTTTTTTGTGATGAAATTACAGTTCAATAAAATTTTTAAAGATCTATGTGCCTACGGCACATAGATCTTGGCTTGTAATTTTTTTTGTAAATCTGTGCTAAGTTTAGATAGCAGGTCATACCCGGTTGCTTTTTCAATGGCATCCACTGTTGTTATATATTTTTTCCAGTCGGTATCTAGTGTGTTTTCATTGGGTGTGTCTATTGCAAGAATTCTTGTGTCTGCGTTCGTTCTTGATAAGTCACCATTGCCTTTAGGTAAAATGATTGCAATTTTCCATACCCTTTTTGGTACGGTTACTTTACCGTTATTAATTGTTTCTGCAAAGCCATTAGAGCCTATTCCTCCCTTACCATAGCTACCCATAATGGTATACACTTCGTATCCTTTATTTACTTCTGCTCTTAATAAAGTTTCAACATCTGCCCAAGTTCTTTGGTTATTTTGTGGCGCTTGCGGAATCATGTTGGTCATTAAAAAAGTTGCGCTATTTGCTTCTACAGAGCTAGTTCTATCCGCCGACGGGCAGTTATGTCCTCTATCAAATCCCGAACCACTATAGCTATTACTTTGTACTTGGTAATAGCCAGTAGGCAATCCTAAAAAGGCAGCAAAATTATCTTGTCTTGGCGTGCTACCTAAATAAGTTTCATCCAAATGCCAAGAAACCCAGTTAGGTGTAGCTCTAGAACTACTGTAAGAAACGACGTAATATTTTTTATCAATTAAATAATTTTCTGTGACAGCAGCGCTATTAGTTGCGTTAGAAGGATTTCCAAATAGCATGTTGCTGTTGTCTCCATCTGTTGGTGGAACATCCGGCCCGCTTCCCGTAGGAAGGCCTCTGCCTGGGGCAGGGGTGCTGTAATTGGTTGTGTCTGGGGTATTGTCTGCGGGTTCGTTAAAAGTTATACTTGGTTTTCCTGCACCAATAAAAATAATATCATCAATATTTACGCGGTTGGTACCCGTTTTTCTTATTTGAAATCTTACAGGTTTATTCCCCGTAATTTTTATAGAGTCTGTAATAAAAGTGGAGCTATTGGTTGTAAGTGGCGTTCCTATTTGCGAGTAGGTGGCGCCTTTGTCTATAGACACCCATACCGTAAGTTCTGAATTACCATCGCTACCAAATTTTGCGTGGTTAATTTTTATCATTGATAAACTATCAATATCAAAATTCATTTCAATTTTTCCGGTTCTAAGCCTAACAGATTGGGCGTTGTTTTTGATATCGGTGGCTAGCTTGCCAAGTAGTGCATCGTCAAAAGACCAGATACCTGTTTTGATGGTAACAGGCCCAATGGCATAGGCGGCTTTGGTTCCCATTTCAAAGTCTTCTTTGATTATGTATGGAGCGGGCACATTTGCATTAACTGCGGTGGTTGTTATTGGTGTTACGGTGTCGCTTTTCTTGCATCCTAGTAATGCTACAATAAGTAGCGCGCTTGTAAATAGTTTTTTCATTGAATGAGTCCCTTAAGTTCGTAATTAATTTAAGTTGCAATTTTAGTTATATTTATTCTTATTATAATGCATATTACATTATGAAATCGTTAATATGTTAACTTACAATACGTTACAAAGGATATTTTTATTTTTCTGCTGTTGTCAGGGTATGCAACGGCTTAATCTGTTTAAGTGGGCACCTATACCAACGCGGCTGGTTTTGTAGAAATGTTATCTTCAAGTATAAATTAAATCTCATGAAAAATACAATCTGCTTTTTATTGTTGTTGGCGTCAATTACTTTACAAGCGCAAACCAAAAGTTATAACAACGAAACCATTAGTTGGAATCATTCGTGGATTGTAAAAAGTACACCTGCACAAAATTTACCCAATGTGCTTTTAATTGGAGATTCTCATGTTGAGCGCTACTATCCTGTAGTAAATAACCTATTAAAAGACAAAGCAGTTGTAAGTAAAATAACTACCTCATTAAGTATGGGTGACCCAACCTTTATGCCGCAGCTTGCTGGTTTATTGGCGGGACACAAGTTTGATTATATCTTTTTTAATAACGGCCTTCATGGCGTTTTGTTTACCCCTAGAGAGTATGCTGCAGATATTTCAAAAGTATACAAGCTGCTCACTAAAAACAATCCATCGGTTAAATTTGTATGGGTTAATACCACTGCTAGGCGTGTGCCCAATCAGCTCGATAGCTTTGATGCTTACCATCAAGATGTTATTGAACGTAACAAATATGTAGCCGCCTTTTGTGCCAAAAAAAATGTAAAAGTGCTCGATTTTTTTAGCTTAACCGTTAATAATAAAAGCCTTTTTACCCAGGACGGTATTCATGTAAATGAAGCGGGTGTTGCCGCGCAGGCTTCATTGATTGCTGCGGAGGTTAAATAAATTTTTTACAAGATTGTGTAATATCTTATAAATTGCAGCATGTATGCAACTTTTGCTTTTGCCATTACCATGCTAGGGGTGTTTTCTATTCTTGAAAACATAAAAGGAAATCAAAAATTCAGTGTGCTCAAGTATTACATGTTGTTAACAATTATTTGTTTTACAACGTCTAGTTTTTTGGATTTTTTAAATTTTTCGGGTTATTCTATTTCTTATTATAAAGAAATTTCAAGAGTTGCAGGGGCTATTTTGGTGCTTAACATGCTGTTTCTTATTGTGCTGAAGAAAGTGCCCAAATTCATTATTTTTGTTGAGGCTCTTCATTTGCTTTTCTTTATTGTAGAAATTTGCATTGGTTTTCAATTTCCTGAAATTATAGCCCAAAAAATACTATTCAATTTATCATTTACTCACAATTTATTTTTCGCGCTAAGTTTATTAATTATTGTTTCTTCCTTTATTTATATAGCTTTTCAATTGTATAAGAAAAGGGAAAGTCAAAATTTGTATGATATCAAGGTGATTCATTGGGTTTCTTGGTTACTTTTTTCATTACTATTGTTGTTCATTTTTAATCTGACACTTGTTATTTTAAATACGCTCCAGATTAGCACCTTTTATTACGATTCTATCATTACATTATTTTTTATGCGTGTGTCACTACTTTTTTTCATTTTATTTAGACCACGTTTTTTAGATGACGATAGTATTGCTGTATCATTTAATGATTTGTTCCTTAATAAAAGTGCCATTTCGTTTGAAGATTTTGAGTTCTTATTTTATAAGAATCATTATTACCTAAATATTGAGGCCAACCTAGATGATTTTGCTTTAAAGCTTAATCATAGTAAGGAGGAAGTGTTGCAATTTGTAAGCTCGCAGCTAGATCAAAGTTTTGCCGAACTACTTAATCAAAATAGGGTTGAGTACTTAAAGCAGTTATTGCGGTCTAAAAAATATGAGTCATTTACCATTGAGGCACTGTCTGAAATGTCGGGTTTTGGTTCACGAAGGAGTATGTACAATTACTTTAATAAGTACGTTGGTATGACACCGAGCGAATTTATTAATACAATTAACTAATTGATTATCAGTTGTGCACAACCTACTTGCACAACGTGCATGCCTTCGTTTACATCTGTAGTTTTGGCTTCGTTTAATTATCATACATATTGCATCAACTTAGAAAAATTTCTATGTTTACAATCAATAAACTTTATTGAAATTGCAATTTTATATGGAAAAGAATTTTGAAAAATTCAAGCTTTATATAGCTCCATTTGGGCTAAGTGACGCCAACTTTGACCTATTGATAGGCTTTTGTGAACAAGTTCAATTTAAAAAGGGTGATGTTATAATGAAGGCTGGCGAAAAACAAAACTGTATTTATTTTATTGCAAAGGGGATAGTTAGAAATTATGTGTTATCACAGGAAGGTGAAATTAAAACCTATGGGTTTAGGGTAGAAAATATGCTCATTACTGGATATGGTTTACACAATTACAAAGATGAGCACCGAGCCAAGGTAAATATTGAGTGTTTAGAAGAATGTGAGCTTATTAAAATACCTTTACAGGCCCTTAAATTCTTGGAGGAACATAGTAATGAGGCACATAAGGTAGGAAGGTATTTAGCAGAAGCCCATACTTTAGAATTGGTTAATTTTATTATTGATATTGATACTTTACCCATTTTAGAGCGGTATAAAAATTTAGAAAAAATATTTCCAAATATTCACCAGCGTGTCGCTCAGCACATCATTGCTTCTTATTTAAGAATCACACCCGTGTATTTGTCTAATGTTAAAAAGCGGAACTTACTATTAAATAAAACAGTATCTCCTCAATAGTTAGAAAAATTTCTAATTATTATTATTTTATGTAACGTTATTAAAATAGTTTAACACTTTTTGTTTTGGGCTAAACGTTAAACTATTTTAACATAGAAATTTTTCTACATGATTTTCTTTGTGCTTTAAAAGCATAAAATCATGTTTAAACGAATTATAGCTACAATCCCCCCATTTTTTTTATTTGTTCTTTTGTTTGCGAGCTGCACGAAAGAGGATTCTCTAACGCCACTTGAGCAAAATAAAATTTACTTAACGGGAGTAGGTACCACACCTACCAAGTGGTATTTAACCAGCTATGTATCTACCGCTACCGTACTTCCTTTAAACTATGCACAAAAGCGTTATTACAAAACTTTCGCTGCTAACAATATCTATAAAGACAGTGATGGCTTTGTAGGATCATGGGATATGCCGGGCATGGAGCAGCTTATTGAGCGCTACGTTAACTTCCCATCAAGTGCAGCTGCTTCGCAGTCTTACCAGATAGTTTCCATCACAGCTACTAACCTCATCATTTTACACGATTACAATGGTACACCTATTACAGCGGTATACACGGCAGGTAATTAGTTTGGTTGTTGTGCTGCTTTGGTGTATTAACCTTAGTGCACAAAATGCAAATTCAATTAACACCGTATTTAGTATTGGATCTGTTGGCAACACAGGATCTACCTCACCTATATTTTCTGGCCCTGTGGTACTAGACGCTTCATCATGTATTAAACTTTACAGTGGGTTAAACACCTATATCGCAACTACGCCAGGTTTATTTGTGAGTAGTTGTATTGTTCCAGCATTTACAAATACACCACTACAACTCATTTGTTATCCTAACCCTGTAACCACAACGGTATGGGTTAAAACATCAAAGCCTGTAATGGAAACTTCGGCAAGCATATCATTAACACTCATTGGTGCCGATGGTAATACAGTAGGAGTGTATACCAGCAGTGTTGCGCAGTTAAGTGCTGGCTATGCTATCAATGTTGCAAATAAAGCGGCAGGTGTTTATTATATCCGCTATAAAGCAAATACCCAAACAGGCGATCTAAAAATCATAAAAGTTAATTAAGCAATATCCACTAATGTCAAAGTTTATGTTAAAGAAATTTATTCAAACAGCGTTACTACTTGTTGTATTGTGTACAACCGCAACTACGTATGCCCAGGTAAGTCAAGCACCTGATGGTATTCAGTTTCAGGCTTTAGCCACCGATGGTAATGGACACCCTGCGGCAGGTAGAGTGATCTACGTAAAAAATGCCATCATTGCTAAAACAGCAACTGGCGCGGTTGTGTACTCAGAAACGTTTAAAGTAACAGCGTCATCGGCTGGTATTTTTACCATTGTACTTGGTAAAGGAACCTATGCGGGTGGTGTGAGTAGTATTGCTAATATAGACTGGTCTAACGGCCCCTTCTTTTTAAATTTAAAGATAGCAGTTGAGCCAACAATACCTAATGCAAGTTGGAATGTAAACAACGAGTACGTAGACATGGGTACTTCACAATTTTGGAGTGTGCCTTACGCACTTTATGCAGGTAATGTAAAAGGCGCTGATGGTAAATTAAACACTTCCGACACAGCGGCTATGCTTAAGCCTTATTTTACCTCGATTAATTTAAAAGCAAATATCGAATCACCAACTTTTACAGGTACTGTAAAAGGTATTACCAAAGCGATGGTGGGCCTTGCTAACGCAGACAATACAAGTGATATAGATAAACCTGTATCTACAGCTACACAAACTGCGCTTGATGTAAAAGCAAATACAACAGATGTAAATACGGCCTTAAATTTAAAAGCAAATACAACAGATGTAAATACGGCCTTAAATTTAAAAGCAAACACAACAGATGTAAATACGGCACTTGCATTAAAAGAAGATAAATTAAATAAAAGTATTGACGTTACTACTGACGCGGCATCGGATACAAAATACCCGAGTGTAAAATCTGTTAAAACATATGTAGATGCCCAAGTGGCTGGTGCTACTATCGCAGATGCTAATGCAACTGTAAAAGGTAAAATACAATTAACTGGAGATTTAGCTGGAACAGCTGCAGCGCCAACAGTTCCAGGTTTAGCGTTAAAAGAAAATTTAAACAACAAAAGTATAAACGTTACAATAGATGCAGCATCGGATACAAAATATCCGAGTGTAAAATCTGTCAAAACATATGTGGATGCACAAGTGGCTGGTGCTACTATTGCAGATGCAACTTCAAGCGTTAAAGGAAAAATATTACTAGCTGGTGATTTAGGCGGAACAGCTACTGCACCAACAGTACCAGGTTTAACATTAAAATTAGATGCGAATCAAAAGGGTGTTCCTAATGGTGTGGCAAGTTTAAATGCACAAGGTATCATTCCTTCTAGTCAATTACCTCCCGTTACTTTATCCTCTACAAGTGTGGTAGGAAGCGATGCTGCAATGACAGCTTTGTCGAGTGCAACGGTAGGTAGTATTGCGGTAAGAACAGACGTAAATAAAAATTATGTATTAAGTGCACTACCGGCAAGTACTTTGGGTAACTGGATAGAATTACTAACGCCAGCTGCACCAGTTCAAGCAGTGAATGGCTATACAGGTTCTGTTAATTTAACAAAATCTGATTTGGGTTTAAGTGACGTAAATAATACATCAGATATTAATAAGCCCGTTTCAAGTGCAACTCAAACGGCTTTAGATTTAAAAGCAAATAGTACAGATGTTAATACGGCCTTAGCTACTAAAATAAGTACGACAGATGCAATTGCAGCATTAGCATTAAAAGCAAATAGTACTGATGTAAATACCGCTTTGGGAACTAAAATAAGTACAGCTGATGCAACGGCTGCTTTGGCATTAAAATTAGATGCAAATAAAGTAGGCGCTGTAAGTGGAGTAGCTAGTTTAGATGCTTCAGGTAAAGTTCCTACAGATCAAATACCGGCTATCTCTTTTTCTAGTGTAAAAGTATTAAAGAGTGAGGCTGAAATGTTAGCATTGAGTACTGCAGTAGTAGGAAGTGTTGTTATTAGAACGGACGAAAGTAAAAACTATGTATTAGCACAGGCTAATCCTGCTGTGCTCGCAAACTGGATACAATTATTAACACCAGCTGCACCGGTACAAACTGTAAATGGAAAAACAGGAACGATTTCTATTAGTGCAACAGATTTAGGATTGGGAAATGTGCAAAACACAAGTGATGCTAACAAGCCAGTTTCTTCGGCTACACAAACGGAGCTTGATAAAAAGGTTGATAAGGTAACAGGAAAAGCTTTGTCAACAAATGATTATACAACTGCAGAAAAAACAAAATTGGCAGCAATTACAGGCACTAACACAGGAGATCAAGACTTATCTGGATATGCTACAAATGTAAACCTTGCATTAAAGGCAAATATTGCTTCACCTACTTTTACTGGAACAGTAACAACGAGTGCAATCAATACAGGCGCATTAAGTTCTACAAGTGTTACAGCGCCAACTTATGCCTCTACGCCTAGAACGTTAACCTATTCAGGTTCCACAATCAACTGGAATCCTACGCTAGGGTTAAATGCAGCGATTACGTTAACTCAAAATAGTAACTTAAGTTTTACAACAGCTCCTCCTGTAGGTTCTTATGGTACAGTTGTATTAACACAGGATGGCACGGGTAGTAGAACACTTACTTTACCAAGTATTACAAATGTTACCAATAAAATTTTAGGATCAACTTCAACATCTTTGGTTGCTTTATCAACAGCAGCAAATTCAAAAGACATTTTAAATTTTTATTACGATGGCACTAACTGCTATTGGAATATAGGACAGGGATACGGAACTGCGGCAACTGCTACATCTAGCAATACTACTTTAGCTGGTGATCTTACAGGGTCTGGCTCTGGCAATATCTTAACAACACTTGCTAATACAACTGTCACTGCTGGAACTTATGGGTCATCTACTGCTATTCCCACTTTTACAGTGGATAGTAAGGGTAGACTAACTGCTGCTAGTACCGTAGGTATTACAGCTGGGGTTAATTCATTAAATTATACAAATACCACTTCGTACGCTGCAGGTGGAACCATATCTGGTACTGCATTAACATTAACGCCAGCTAACGGAACAAATCCGGGTTTAATTTCGACAGGTGCACAAACGATTGCTGGTGCAAAAACATTTAGTAATGATTTAACGGTGAATGGATTAACAGTAGGCCGTGGGTTAGGAGGTCTTTTAGGAAACAGTGCAATTGGATCAGGAACACTTGCAGCTAATACAACTGGTAATAGTAATACGGCTACTGGTTATGGAACGCTAAGCTTGAATCAAGGGGGCAGTGAAAATACAGCTTTTGGTAGTCGTACACTTTTGAACAATATATCCGGGAATTATAATACAGGAGTTGGCTCTTATTCCCTTTGGACAAATACAGGGTCAGGCAATACCGCTGTTGGATATGGTTCACTCGTTTATAACCAAAATGGAACCAATAACGTAGCGTTAGGTAACACTACATTACAAAGTAACACCTCTGGATCCGATAATACAGCCGTTGGTAAATTTGCTATGTTGTCAAATACCACAGGAAGTTTCAATACAGCTATTGGCTCTAGTGCGGATGTTAATACAAATAATCTTAACAATACTATTGCCATTGGATATGGTGCTAGGGTTAGTACAAGTAACACGATTCAACTTGGACCTGATGGCACTTCATTTGTTGTTAACTCAATAACGTATCCAACAACAGCCATCTCGAATGTGAAAACCTCAGGAACACTAACATTAGGAGCGGTGACCTACCCTAATACAAATGGTTCAGCGAATCAGGTATTAACTGCAACAGCAGGTGGAACGTTAACCTGGACTACACCATCTTCATCAGGAGTTCCATACTCTGGCGCAACTGGCGCGGTAAACTTAGGAGCCTATGATTTAACTGTAAATGGTGTTACTGCAGGTCGTGGAGCATCAAGTAAGAGCAATAATTATGCATACGGTTATGCAGTTCTATCTTCTAATACAACAGGAAATTATAATAATGCATTTGGTCATCAAGCGCTTACTGCTAATACCACAGGTCAAGAAAATAGTGCATTTGGTGAATATGTATTACCAAAAAATATAGGAGGAAATTATAATACAGCAATGGGAACTGCTGCTCTAAAAGAAAACACCTCGGGTAACGGCAATACTGGATTTGGTTATCAGTCATTACTTACAAATAGCACTGGCTCCAACAATACAGCATTAGGACATCAAGCTAATGTGGGTGCAAATAATTTAAGCAATGCAACTGCTATTGGTAATGGTGCAATTGTTAGTGCAAGCAATACCATTCAATTAGGAAATACTTCTGTTACGAATGTAAATACAAGTGGCGCTTTGACAGCTCCTATTTATGCATCAACACCTCAAACATTAACCGATGCAGCAACCATATCATGGGTTCCTTCACAGGGGTTAAATGCAAGTGTAACTTTAGCTGGAAATAGGAATTTAAGTTTTTCAACTGCCCCTGTTTCAGGTGCATACGGAACATTGGTAGTTAAGCAAGATGCAACGGGAGGAAGAACATTAACATTACCATCTGTTGCCAATAAAGTATTAGGATCAACCTCTACTACAACTATTGGATTGTCTTCAGCAGCGAATGCCATTGATATTGTGAACTTTTATTTTGACGGCACCAATTATTTTTGGAATGTGGGTCAGGGCTATGGAACTGCAGCTACATCTTCAACAATCAATTTATCTACCGGTGTTACTGGAACTTTAGCGGTTGCTAATGGTGGTACAGGAGCTACAACTTTAACAGGACTTGTTAAAGGATCAGGAACTAGTGCATTGACTGCAGCAGTAGCAGGTACAGATTATCAAGCACCTATTACATTAACCACAACAGGTTCAGGTGCTGCAACATTATCGGGAACAACTTTAAATATTCCATCAACAACAAATTATACTTTACCAACTGCAAGCGCTACTGTTTCGGGTGGTGTTAAAGTTGGAACTAATTTAAGTATAGATGGAAGTGGCATTTTAAGTGCTGTGGCAAGTGTGGTAAGAATGAACAGTGATGAGTTTACTGCAACTGCAGCACAAACCACATTCACATTTACCACTACTAGTAGTAATACAGGCGCAGTTCAAACTCCATTGAGTAAACCTTACATGTTTATCAATGGAACTAGAATCAAGAATTCCGCCTACACGTGGACATCTGGAACAACTGTAACCTACATTCCAGCAAATAACAACAGCTACGCATTAGTAGCAGGAGATCGTATTCAATTTGATTATGCGTATTAATGTTTATGAAAATTGAATGTATTAAAATGAGATTTAAGTGTGCATTACTAATATTGGCAGCTATATTTTATACCAATATTGGTAATGCGCAAAACAACCTAGATAAAATTACCGGGCTAAGCAGTACTAGCGCTTCCGTAGCGTATTCATTGAGGCAATTAAGTAGCAGTTATTTAGGCCCTCTAGTTAGGATAAAAGTAGGGGCCTCCTTTTACGATGTGTATCCGGATGCGAGCACCACTAAGTTTAGCTTAAGTTCTAAAATATCCGCACCTATCAGCACGTATAATGCGGCGGTTGCTGCAGCAAGCGGTAATGCGTTAAGTTCAATCATTACTCCTGGAACTACAAATGCCACTGTTGCAATTTGGTACGATCAAAGTGGGAATGCGGTACATGTTTTAAACGCTAGCGCTCTTGCCAACATAATAACATCTGGTACAATTAATACCATTAGTGGTCAACCCACCATCAACTTTACTAGCACGAACTCTTATCTAACTTCTTCGACAACCGTAAATTACAGTACTCAGACACATGCGACTATAAATGCAGTCGCTCAAGACGTGGCTAGTATAGATTACATTTCAGGCATAATTTCAACTGGAAACAATGGAGGTTGGGGCTTATGTTATGACCCAACAACCACGATTAAAGGGTATTGGGTAGACGCTTCTGGTGGAAATGGCGCCCAATCAAATGAGAATTCAACAGAACCAAAAATAGTTACTGGCACAATAGGTACCCCTGCTAGTGGAACTAGTTCCTTTATTTATATAAATGGTACGCAAAAAGGCACTAGAGGGGCACAAAACCTTGCCAATGGAACCACCGATAAAATTTATGTAGGCGTAAGAGGCAATGCTAGTAATAGGAGATTTATTGGAAATATCTCTGAAGTTTTCATGTTTCCTAAAACCTTAAGCTCAGCAGAGCAAACCGCTTTAGAATCAAGCCAGTCGATTTTTTTAGCCCCTAGCGTAACCATCACATCCAGTGCATCCGGAGCTGTTTGCGCAGGAACCAACATCACCTTCACGGCAACTGTAACTGGTTTACCAAGTCCTACCTATCAATGGGCAAAAAATGGGGCAACAATACCTGGGGCTACTTCTTCTACATACGCGACAACGACTTTAAGTAACAACGATCAAATTCAAGTTTATGTTAATGGGGGTATTACTAATGCAAATATTGTTTCGAATGGATTAAAACTGAATTTGGATGCAAGCAATCCCGGAAGTTATGCTGGAGCTGGCACTACCTGGTATGACTTGAGTGGAAATAATAACCATGCCACATTAATGAATAGCCCAACCTATGATGCGGCTAGTGGAAGCATCGTTACCAACGGGACGAATCAATATTTATCTGTTCCACTTTTTAATAATTCCATTACTAATGTAACCATGCAAACATGGGTATATATTAACACGCCATCAAAAGGTGTGTTTATTGCAAATGGCTATGGAAATGGTTACAATACAGGGATTGGTAATTACTTTGAGAATGATGGAAGTAGTGCAACTATGTTATTTTCTAATAAACGTTGGATTAGTAATACAGGAGGTATCATCTATACATCAGGTTGGCATTTAGTAACCATGGTATTAAATGGGAGTTCAACTCCATTTATTTATATCGATAATGCTTTACAAGGTTCCTCTTCCGGTTATCCCGGAGAGGCGCCAATTACCCCCACAGGTTATTTAACTTTAGGTGCTATCCCAGGAGATGGTGGAAGGTATTATGCTGGAAAATTTGCAGCTGCCTATTTTTATGATAGAGCGTTAAGTTTGGCCGAAATTCAACAAAACTACAATGCCTTCGCTACCAAAACCACTGCCTATAGTTCGACCCCAATAACGGTTTCCATCACGGGCTCTGCTCCCATCCTAACGGTTACTGGCGACGGATGTATCAACAAAACAACATTAAGTACAACCTCAGGTCAAACTGCCTATGCATGGTATAAAGACGATGTGGCAATAAATGGTGCAACCAGCAATTCATATACACCCACAGCTAGTGGATCATTCAAAGTACAAGTAAATAGTGGGAGTTGTTCCAGTTCATCATTAGCTACAAATATTACGAACTGTAGTGTTGCATCTGACGGAAGTATGAAAACTATTTCAAATTCAAATTCAATTATTAGTCCTGAGGGTGGAGCAAATTTTGGAACAGGAAGAGATTATTCTGGAAAATTATATAATACAATAGGATTAACAACTACGAGTGGAACCATTGGTTCATCCACTGCAGTATTAGGAGGAATTATAAGTCCTACAAATTCAGTAACTAATAGCATTGGAGTTATTTACAGTACCGATATTAATTTTGGAACTTATTCTTCCACTACAATACAATCTAATGTTGCCGCAGGCACTTATTCAACTACAATTACTGGGTTAGCAGCTACAACAAATTATTTTGCAAAGTCATTTATAGTAAATAAAGCTGGAACTAGTTATGGAAGTGTTGTTAGTTTTACAACAGCCTCGCCTCCAGTAACTGTTGGTAGCGTTTACGGAGGTGGAATTGTATTTTATATTTTACAAAGTGGAGACAATGGCTATGATGCAAATGTGCAACATGGTTTAATTGCTGCCACAACTAATCAATCCAATGGTGTTAATTGGGCAAAAACTGCTTCTGTAACCGGTGCTACGGGAACAGCCATTGGAACTGGGCTAGCCAATACAAACACCATCATTACAAATCAAGGCAATTCAGGTTCATACGCAGCCAAAATAGCTAGAGATTATATGGGTGGGGGATATACCGATTGGTATTTACCAAGTGCGGAGGAACTACATAAAATGGTTGGAGTGACCGCTTTAAATTTGAGTACTTATTATCATAGTTCTACTGAATATAATTCGTCAAATGCTATATATGAAGGGGTTACTATAGGTGATTTTTATCGAACTCCAGGGACAGGTTCCTATCCATCTGGAAC
>CANLLM010000034.1 GCA_947491825.1 Bacteroidota bacterium | reverse complement strand
CACGTATCACTTCGGTTACATCAACCCAACAAATTACCAAAGCGATGAAGCTGGTAAGTGCTACAAAATTGCGCAGGGCTCAGAATGCCATTATTCAAATGCGCCCCTATGCCGAGAAACTAAATGGTATTTTAGGCAACTTAGCCGATAGTGTTGAAGTTGACTCATTAAAGGTATATTTTGAATCGCGTAAAGTAAACAATGTATTGTTAGTTGTTATTACTAGCGACAGAGGTTTATGTGGTGGTTTTAATAGTAACGTAGCTAAATTAGCTAACACGTTAGTTAAAGAAAAATATGCAGGTAAAAATATTACCGTATTACCAATAGGTAAAAAGGGTGGTGAGTTTTTTGCAAAAACAAACGTCAACATGGATTACACTTTCCGTGATACGTTTTTAAACTTAAGCGGTGAAGCTGGCTTTGAAATTGGTACGTTTTTACTTGATGCCTTTAAAAACAAAAAATTTGATGCGATTGAGATTGTTTACAATCAATTTAAAAACGCAGCAACTTTGATTTTAACAAACGAATCATTTTTACCAATTAATTTAAACAACTTCGGTGTTAAAACTAAAAATGGCAAAAAGAATGATTACATTTTTGAACCTTCAGATGTTGAAATATTAGAAGAATTGATACCACGAATTCTGAAAACACAATTGTATCGTGCTTTACTTGATTCGTTCGCCTCTGAGCATGGTGCTCGAATGGTGGCAATGGATAAAGCAACAGAAAATGCGGGTGACTTATTAAAAAGCTTAAAAGTAGAATACAATCGCGCTCGTCAGGCTGCTATTACAACCGAGATTTCGGAAATTGTAAGTGGTGCTGCCGCACAAAGTGCAGGTTAATTTTTTTTACCCAATCGAATTTAAACGCTGTTGAATTTTCGACAGCGTTTTTTTTTATTCCCTTGTAATTTTTAATAAAATTGAGAAAAGTGAAAATCATTTCAATAAGTATTTAATCTATTGGGAGGGAACAAAATCAGATACGTTTATCTTAATTATTAATGCTTAAATAAAATAATTAAAAACGCTAAAAACGGGCTTTACGCATTTGCTAGTATGTTGTATATTGCACATTTACTCTAGTTATCGGATTTGTAAGTTCCAATTATAGAAATAAACTGATCAATAATACTTATGAAAAACTGTATCCTATTGACCTTGTTAATCATTTTAGTTATTCATTCAAAGGCTCAAGACTTAATTGTCAAAACAAATAATGATAGCGTTCCTTGTAAAATAAAAGAGCTTGGCGCTTTGTATATAAGTTACTATTACAACAACGGAGGGTTAATTAAACTAGGCAATATTGCCACCCAACAAGTAAAAAACTTCCAATACAACGTACTGCCTGCTGATTCCATTTTTTTAAAACATAAAAGACGATTGAATACCAACTCCGGAATCGGATTATACCTATCGGTAACTGCTGGTTTGGGATACTTATCTGCGCCCTTACCCGAAGGTAGCATTCCTGATTTTTATAAAAAATACCTCACAGAGTTACGTTCTGGAACTTCATTTCACGTAAATGCTATGTATTTTATTAATTCACGAATTGGACTTGGTTTTCATTACGGTAATTTCAATACTAAAAACAATATTACTAAAGTAGTGGTGTATACAACCACTGATACATTGATAGGCCCGTTGTCAGATAAAATTAATACGCATTACTTCGCCCCCACTTTTTATATAAAATTTGGCCATACCAAGCAGTCGGTGTTGCCTATGATTGCCTTAGGAGCTGGATATACCAGCTATGTTAATGAAGCTAGTTTAGCTATTCCATTTAAAATAGAGTCATCTACGATAGGTATACATCTACAAGGTATTTTGGATATAAATATGGGATATAATTTAGCATTGAGCTTAAAGTTAGGCGCTTACTCTGGCTCTTTAATTCAAGCTACAATCACAGATATTAACGCTCAATCTAAACGCACGGTAACTTTTACCGAGCCAGATAATATATCTAGGATAGATTTACATGCAGGCCTTAGGTATAAATTTGGGAATCATTAACTTTGTGCTTTAAGATATATACTTAATGTATATATTAATAACGCTGCTAATCGTGAAAAAGAAACTGGCATTTATTATCAACCCGATTTCAGGAGGCATATCAAAAGATAACTTCTCGGAGCTTGTTGATAAACACATCAATAAAAATATTTTCGATTGTGATTTATTTTACACCCAATCGACCGAACATAATAAAGAATTAGCTAAAGCATGCGTTGCACAACAATATGATGCTATAGTTGCTGTTGGAGGCGATGGCACCATAAATAATACAGCAAAATATATTGCAGGAACTGGCATTCTATTGGGCATTATACCTTTAGGTTCGGGGAATGGCCTAGCACGCCATTTGCATTTAAGTATGAAACAAGAAGAGGCTCTTAAAGCTATTAACAATTATAATTACATGTTAATTGACACTGGGCTTGCCAATAATGAGTTTTTTTTGAATGTTGCGGGTGTTGGTTTTGATGCACATGTTAGTTGGATGTTTGCAAATGCGCCTAAAAGAGGCTTTTGGCAATACACCAAAATTACATTAGCCGAGTTTGCAAAATATAAAACCAGAAAATATCAAATTAAAGTTGATGGTATAAGTATAACCGAAGATGCCTTTTTAGTATGTGTAGCCAACGGATCGCAATACGGTAACAACGCCTTTATTGCACCAACTGCAAATATTAATGATGGGGTATTTGAGATTACAATACTTAAACCATTTAAAGTCCATCAAATGCCGCAATTAGGTGCGCGCATTTTTAATAAAACCATTCATCGTTCGGCACATGTTAAAGTGCTTAGTGGGAACCACATTATTATTAAAAGAGAAAAATCCGAAGTAGTTAATATTGATGGCGAACCGCTAATTATGGATTTACAAATTGATATAAAATTAATTCCGGCTAACTTAAAAATAATTGTAGCATGAGTTCAAAAAATAAAAATGGAGGAATGATTTATTCCACCAATAGCGATTTCAACTTCAACACATCAAATGATAATCAGATTGAAACCTTGCCTCCACAACAACAACAATTAAAAGTATATCTTGATAGAAAAGGGGGAAGTAAACTCGTATCACGTATTAATGGATTTACAGGAACAATATACGATTTAAACGAACTTGGTTCAAATCTTAAAAAACTTTGTGGCGGAGGTGGTAGTGTAAAGGATCACGAAATACTGATTCAAGGCGACCATAGGGATAAAATTATTAATTGGTTGACATCAAAAGGATATAAAGCAAAAAAAGCGGGAGGATAACATGCCGGTTTCTTTAACCTTTTTTTAACAAGTTTGCCCCTCATTCTTTAATGTCTTCGGCTGATATTCGCTTCTTAATAACAAAACCAAATGAAGATACTCGTAATTGAAGATGAACCAAAGGTTGCCTCGTTTATAAAGCAAGGTTTAGAAGAGCAATCGAATAATGTAACGGTAGCTTATGACGGGTTTTTCGGGCATAAACTAGCAACGGAAAACGAATTTGACGTGATTGTACTCGACTTAATGATACCTTATATAAATGGGTTAGATTTATGCAGAAAACTTCGAGAGGAGGGCATTAAAACTCCAATACTAATCTTAACTGCCTTAGGAACAACCGATGATAAAGTTACAGGATTAGAGACCGGAGCTGATGACTACATGGTAAAACCATTTGAATTTAAAGAATTGGTGGCACGCATTCGCGCTTTAAGTAAAAGATTCACTGATACAGTTCAACTTCCCAAGATACTAAAGGTGGCAGACTTAGAAATGAACCTAGACGAGAAAAGCGTTAAAAGAGGAGGTAAATATATTGACCTGACCGCAAAAGAGTTTAGCTTATTAGAATTTTTGCTACGCAATAAAAACCGCGTTGTTTCAAGAGCAGAAATAAGTGAAAAGGTGTGGGATATACATTTTGATACAGGAACCAATGTAATTGATGTTTATGTGAATTTCCTTCGCAAAAAAGTTGATAAAGAATTTGATCGCAAACTTATTCAAACTATGGTAGGAATGGGATATGTAATTAAGTCTGACGAATAATCCAACGTCATCAAATGAATATTAAACTCTCTTTAACATTACGTTTTTTAATATTGGTGGCCATCCTGCTTGCCAGTTTCTCGTTAGTTGTTTATGAAAACTACTCGAGATACCGCCATGATGATTATTTTGAAAGATTAAGAGAGCGAAGTGAGTCCATTGCTAAACACATCATTGAGATTACAGACCCTGTTTTATTGAGTAAAATAATAGCAAGTGAAAACGATATCGAACCAATGTCTAACCTCAGGGTATCGGTTTACTCAATATCAGGAAATTTAATAGGAGATTCATCAACAATAACCAACTTGCCATACCCAAACATTATTGATGAGGTAAAGGCTAAAAAGTATATTGAATTAGCCAAAGGAGAAACGCACTATATCGGCTTTTTAACCACCCACAAGGGGCGAAAATTTATTGTTATTGGCTCGGGAAACATCTTTATTGGTGCTCAAAAATTAAAATTCCTAGGGCAACTGATTCTTTTATCTCTTTTTGCAGGACTAATAATTACTGCAGCGCTAGGTTGGCTTTTTGCCAAACAAGCATTAAGCCCAATCAGTAAAATAATTTCTGAAGTTGATCAAATTACAGCCAATAACCTACATATGCGTTTGCCTAATGGAAAACAAAATGATGAAATAGGTTCACTGAACAAAACATTCAACAAAATGTTGGATAGGTTGGAAGCCTCTTTTTTAATGCAAAAAAACTTTGTTTCAAATGCGTCACATGAATTTAGAACTCCTATAACTGCCATTAAAGCTCAAATAGAAGTTATGCTCATGCAGGAGCGGTCAAAAGTAGAATACATTAACTCGCTAAAATCAATTGATGAAGATATAGACCATTTAATGCAATTGATATCAAGTTTAGGAGAGTTAGCAAGTGCTAATGTAAATAACCTCAACAATAAGTTAAATAAAGTGCCTTTGATAGAAGTTATTGCAGAATCAAGGGCTGAATTAATTAAAGGGAAACCACATTACAAAATTAATCTTCATATTGAAAACTTATCCGAACAAGAACATGAAAATTATGTTCCAGGAAACGCAGCATTATTAAAATCAGCATTTAAAAACTTAATGGAGAATGCCTGTAAATTTAGTCCAGATAATACTTGTGATATAGGTTTGATATTTGTTCAGCCTCATATTTTGGTAACTATTAGTGATAATGGCATAGGTATACAGGAAAAAGATATGAAACTCATATTCGAACCATTTTACAGAGCAAATGATACAAGGGGAATAGCTGGATATGGTATCGGACTTTCTCTGGTAAAAAAGATAATTGACCTGCATAAAGGTGTGATTCAGGTAGAGTCGCTGCCTTCTAAAGGCACTAGATTTATTATTAAACTGCCTCACGCAAAATCAGAGGACACCTCTCCTATTTCTTACTAAACCCATAAGGACAGTGTTTGCAACCACTTTTGCAACAGTAACCTCGTTGTTGATGATAGTGCGCTGTAAACACCCAATATCCATTCTCATTAATATAATAATGAACATCTTTAACCAACTCTGATTTAAGTATTCGCAATCCCTCTTTTTTATTCATTATTTGTAGTAAAAATAAAAGTCTCCAGTAATGATACCTGCCTTAAAAGTCCCTTTTAAAGTTGCGGTTTCATCATACCTATTAACCGTTGATCTTTGCACAAAATCAATCGCATCACCAACATAAAGTTCATCAGTTAGAGAGTCGTAATTCAAAGCCCAAAAATTATTATTAAAGGAGGGGATCCAGGGGTTTGATGAGACTGTATTCTCATTTATTGGATGCTTATAAATACTTTTATTAATCCAATACAACACATCCTTTTTAGCATTGCTGCGCAATTTAATTGGACCATGATCACTCTGGCGGGTAATGTATTGTATATTAACGATGGTATCCACTTCCATATTTATTTTTTGTAATGCCCCGTTTTCAAAACCTCCACCTATTATATTTCTTCCTGAACTTAAAACCCATAAATCCTTATTTTTATCAATCTTTAAACTGTTAGGGCCATAAGCAACTTCGATGCTATCCATTACCACATCACTTTGCGTATTGATTACATAAAGTAATTTTTTGTTTGATACAGTTACGTATAGCTTGCCATTATGAATAAGCAACTCATCACAGTTTCCTCCAATTGGTATCTTACTAATAATTTGATTGGTATTTAAGTCAACTACTTTTATACCACCATTATAATACTCACTTACATAAGCCTTTTGAAAGCCATTAACTACCATATACCTTGGCGATACAAATCCGGTAATTGTTGCGGCTGTAGCTAATGTATTCATATTAATCACTTCTATTTTTTGCGAATTGTTAACTATTAAATATCCTTTTTCGCCATGATGGGTAATGGATTGAAGTATATCACCTAATTTACGGTTATTGGTTGTTTCAAAAGCATTTGTTGCTAATTTTTGCGTGATAAAATCGTAATAGTCTAAGGTGGCATTACCAAACTGAAAGTTACCTTCATTTAAAATAAATAACCCTCCTTTAGGGTTAACTATTGCTGGATATTCAGGCGTAATTATCGGTTGCGTTTCGCAAGCGCCAATCACAACCAAAAATATCAAGTATAAAAGGTAATTTTTATTCATTTGCTCATGTATTCGGATAAATATTTATTCGAGAGTGTATCAGTTAAGTCAATCAAATCAAATAAATGGTTCAGTTTAGTTTTTCACAACACGAACTGTTTTAACTTCACTTTGACTTTCTATATGCACAAAATAAACACCAGCATCAATGTTACTAAAATCAACCTGAGTAATACCTTGTACATTTTGTTTAAATATTTGTTTTCCCATTACATTAAAAATAGTAACAATGGCACTAGGATATTTACGAGGTAAATCAATGGTTAATACATTTAACGCAGGATTTGGATATACACTTGCTTGCAAGGTTTCATTTATGTCCAGTAATCCAACAGAAGCATCGCGCGTAGTGAACTCATCTATAGCAAAAAAACCAGGGGTGTTCATTCCAAATTGCCCAACATCAGATGATGTTAAACTAAAAAGTACGCTATCAACATTACCGAGTGGCTTCAAATCAACCCAAGTCCAAGTATTTATGATAAAACCATTTTGCGCTAAGTAAAAAAGAACGGTATCTGTTGCGGTACCATTTTTAAATCCAATAATATTTAACTTAAAGAAATCTGTATCGCTAAACTTGCGAGCAAAACCATCGCCCCATTTCATACTTAAATAAGCATAATTACTATTGGTAACATAAACTCCTTCTACTTGTTTACCAGCTGCATTTCCTATTAAAATAATGCGTGCATCTTTTTGGGCTACTGCATAATTTGAAGAAGAATCGGCACCTTGGCTAATAACTGCATTGTAAATTTTGTCGTAACCAATTACCCCACTATCTAGTTGTACATCTATTTTGTTAGATATGGCAAACCCACTATTCCAATAATCACCAAAGCTTGAAACACTGTAACGCGAAGGGAAAATAGCATTTCCACTCTGGTAGGTAGTACGTATTGATGTATTGGGTTTTGTCCAAAACTTATTAGCCGCTAAGTTTAAATTTTCGAAATCGGCAGTGTCATTTTGGGTTACCACATTATCAATACAAAAGAACAATGGTGTATTGATTCCAAACTGACCTTTATCACTAGAGCTCATGGTAAATACAATCGAATCGGCAGCTCCTAACGAAGTTAAATCAACCCAAGTCCAATCTTTAATAATATAGTCTAAAGCATTGTTTTCAAAACGATAGTCCGCCAGATAGAAACTAATACTGTCATTACTTTGCAATCCGTTTTTCCATGCTTTAATAATTAACAAAAAAAAATCAGGATCGGCACCATTTATACCACCAAACTTTTTAGAAAATGCATCTCCGTTTTTAACAGTTAATGCAGGATAAGTTCCGTTGGTAACATATAATCCTTTCAACGTATCACCAGCATCAGCACCAACAATATGCATCATACTACCTTGCTGACCAATAGCATATTTTTGCGAGTTTTTTGCACCAGCATTTGCATATGAGGCATATAAATTACCGTATGTGCTATTTGTATCATTTTTAATATTGGAATATGCCCAACCATCACTCCAAAATCCGCCATAGTTGGTTTGATATGTATTTGTAAAATCTATATTTCCGCTATTAAACTTTCCGCTAACAGGCGCGCCCGATCCATTTTTAACACTGTTATTCGACAAATTAATATCATCAAATCCTGCTTTTGTTTGCGCTCCAACTGTAAATGTAAATGCTAAAGTAACTAAAAGTAAAAATCGTTTTTTCATGTATTGTTATTTTAAATTGTAAATCCTAAACTAAATAAAAAATTACGCATTGGCATTGGCCTTGAAGGCAAAACTTGGTATTCGTTATTTAATATATTATTGATGTGAATTTTGGCATCCACTTTAACTTTTTTAAACTGAAAACTTTTGCCTGTAAATACATTCAACAGCAAATAATCATTAACAAATGAAGTGTTATCACTACTTGTAAAACGATAACCTGTATACGTTTGATTAATGGAAAAATAGGTATTGTTACAAGTAACACTTAGCCAAGATTGGTATGTTAATCGAGGAATGTAAATGAGTTGCTTGCCTAAAGTAGCATCATTGGGTAAGTTAGTTTTTTGATTGGTGGATAAAAGATAACTAATATCACCACGCAGGCTAAACATAAATTTATTATAACAATAGGTATAACGTGTATTCCACTCAATGCCCCTACTCCATACTTCCAATAAATTTTGCGGTATCCATGTTCCACCATAAGGTTGCCATAATATCCAATTATTAATTTGGCGGTTAAATACATTAAACTGCAGATTGATGTATGCATGAACAAATGTGCGTTTTACAATTAAACCCAACTCTTGTGCGTAACCTTTTTCGGGTAATAAATTAGGGTTGCCCGTAACCCAATATAAATCATTAAGTGTAGGCAGCCTGAATGATTTATTGGCATTAACAGTAAAGTTCAAGTATTGATTCCATTTATAATCGGCACCAATTCCTGCTGTGTATGGTTGGAATACTCCGTCTACTATATCTTGACGAAGGTTTGCCGTTGTTTTAAATTTATTATTCCAATTGTTATTAAGAGATAAAAAGGAAGCTAAATTATTACGTGATGCATTTTGTATGTACCCACTACTTTGAGCAAAGTTCCCAGTGTAATTTATACCAAAGTTTAAACCTGTTTTAAGGTTGATTTGAATTGTATTTTCTAATTCACTAACAATGGTTTTACTGAAACTAATTCCTGAATTGTATGTGGTAGGATCGTTATAATTTAAATAATCATTTACAAATGCTAATCGTCCGATCCAACGTGTTTTGTTAGTGGCGCGTTTCCACTCAAACCCTAACCTATTGAACTCATCTATTTGGTATGCATTATTAAAGGCCATCCCAATTGTTGGTGGAATATTTCTATCTGTAAAGCCAAGCCAATAACGTAAATTAATTTCCTGCTTCGGGTTAATCATAAAACCGGATTCTAACATTAGCCCATAACTTTTTTGTTGCGCATGAGCTAATTTTTGAAGCGAATTTTCTGCTGATGTATAGTCATGATATTCGATATTATTTTTGGCTGTTTGGTAATAAGTACGAGCTTTGAAATAGCATTTTTTATTACCAAATGTTAGCGTCAAACGCTGCTGCATCAAACCAAAACTACCTGCACCAATTTGATAACTTATACTTTGTTTATTAAACGCAGGCGCGTTGTTTAATATCACAGCACCACCAATTGCACCTGCACCATATAGTGCTGAATTACCTCCGTAATGAACAGAAATATCATCAATAAAACCAACTGGTAATAGGCTAAAATCTGTTTGGCCCATAAGGCTATTTTGGAGATTAACACCATTCCATAACACAGCAGTATGCTGTGCTCCTGCACCTCTAAAACTTGTGGTAGCAATTTGGTTGGGGCCATAAGCGCGAACAAATACTTGACTATTATAACTTAACAATTGCGCCAAGTTATCATGCTGGGCAATAAGCTTAACCAACGAATCGGCTCGCACCATTTTAGCCCCAATATTAAATGATTCAAAACGTTGGCTGCGGGCTATAAAATTTGGTAAATACTGGACGGTATCTGCAGGCAAAGTCTGGGCTAAAAGTTGCATGCAACTCAACCATAACAAACCCGCAAATGCCAATACTTTTTTCATTTTTGAAGTATAAAAAGTTTGCAGCTAAGCAGGATAGAAAAGTATAAAAAGGAACAGTTAGTGGTTAAGCTTATGCTATTCCCCTTCGCTTTTTTTCCCGAAAGCTACATGGTAAAAACACTATTGGCAGGTCTTCTGACTTATACCGGATTGTTTGGCCTTCCCATTCGTTTTGTTAGAACAGTGACCAAGATTTAAACAATCTTTTTAAATCAATTTACATTGATTTGGTAATTACAGCAGCGGGTACTGTTTAGGAGTTACACCTAATTCCCTTTTAAGCATGATAAAAATTAAATTTCAATACAACTTTTAAATCAGAACTATTAAGATAATATCTTGTTGATCTAATTTTAAGCAGCATTGCTATTGATTATTGCAATTAATTTTTAGTCAAACTAAAAACTAATCCAATTGGTATTACATGCACCAAAAGATGGAGCAAATGTATTTTAATATTTTAATTTTGTGCAAGCATGGTTAAACAAAACTTGCCAAATGCTTATGGGTGTAGGGCGAAAATTTCAACCTCTACCAAGTATTAACCACATATAAACGAAAAATAGAATACAGAACAATAATGTATATAAATGATATGAATACACCACACAAAAACCTTAACAAAGATTGATGAGGAGAATATTTTCTAGCAAACAGACAAAGCAACTATTCGAGTTTAACTAATTATAAAACAACATTATAGTTGACTTTGGTGATTAATACCACAGCTAATCGAGAAGAAGAATTACACGTTTTATTACCATTAACTCTTTTTGCTTTAAGGGCCTTGGTAGGCGCCACTTACCACCTACCCTATTTAATTAAGTAAAGTTTGAAACCTTGACTTATTTTGCAGAACTTTATTTAGATTAAGCATATGGTACAATACAACCCAAGAGATTGGTTCGGGCTAATTTTTCAATTTCACAAAAGTGATACCTTTAGGCAACTTGCAGGTATGATGTTGGTTATCGCTATTTTTTCGGGAGCGGTAGCTTATTTAGAAATTGAAATCTTAAATATGCGTTTTAGAACTACAACCATCGCACACTCGTTGTTGGGTGTTGTGATTGGCTTATTAATGGTATTTAGAACCAACACAGCCTACGAACGTTGGTGGGAAGGACGGAAATTATGGGGTAGCTTATTAAATAATACCCGCAATATTGCTATAAAAATGCATGTCATGCTGCCCGTTGCCAACCAAGAAGAACGCATTAAAATTTTTGAATTGATGAGTAATTTTGCAACTGCACTACAATACCATTTAACCCATCAATTAAGCAAAGAAAAAAAATTTATTGGTGATCAAGAATCCATACATCAACCAAATTTAATAGCTACACAATTGTATGAATTGGTAAACGACCTGCACAAAAAAGAACATATAAACGGTTATCAATTTTTAGCACTTAATAATGAACTACAAGCATTAACCGATATAACAGGCGCTTGTGAACGCATAAAAAAAACACCTATACCATACTCCTACAGTTTATTTATCAAAAAGTTCTTATTCATTTATATCATGACCATGCCTTTTTCGTTTGTGAGCGACTTTGGTTATTGGATAGTTTTAATTACCACTTTTGTATTTTATGTATTGGTAAGTTTGGAGCTTATTGCAGAAGAAATTGAAGACCCATTTGGGAACGATGCAAATGATTTACCCATGACGTCTATTTGTGAAAACATTAAAAAAAGTACTGCCGAAATCTTACAGATAGACCCTACTGTTTAATACTTATACTTCCCTTAAAAAAGTAAATGTATCGCCATTAAATAAGCCTTTATCGCTTAACTTAATACTAGGTATTACTAACAATGCCATGAAGCTTAAACTCATGAATGGCGCCTTTAATGTTGAACCTAAAACCTGCTTACTGAAGTTATCAATTTGTGTGTAAAGTTCTGCTACTTCCCAAGCACCCTTACAACTCATTAAACCAGCCACAGGAAGTGGTAAGAGGTGACTTTCTTTTGCGCACACAGCGCTTAAACCGCCTGTGTTTTCTATTAATAAGTTAACAGCCTTACACATGCTTTCATCATCTACACCAACCACAACTATATTGTGGCTATCATGCGCAACACTGCTGGCAATAGCACCTTGTTTCAAACCAATATTTTTAATATATGCAATGGCTACCTTAGCTTTTACATAACGATTAACCACTGCTATTTTAAGTATATCGTTTTTTAGGGTGATGTCTGATTTATTACAAATTAACTTATGGGTTATTAATTGGCCATCCTCGCAAACAATAACGTATTCATTTTCTTTTGGTATATATCGGAAATCGCCTGCCTGCAGTGTATTAATATTTAATTTATTGATGGCATTAACCTGAACAGAATTAATTAACACGATACCTTCATTAAATACTAATTTACCGTTGATGTAGGTTTGTTTCACTTTAAAATCAATCAAATCATCAACCAATATAAAATCAGCTGGCTCAGTGGGCTGAAGTATCCCAACTGGAAGTTTATAATGTTCTATAGGATTAATGCAAGCGGCTTGCAATACATCAAACAAATTATAACCCAAACGAATTGCTCTTGCGCATAGGGCATTAATATGTCCTAACAAAAGTGAGTCAGGGTGTTTATCATCACTGCAAAACATAATTTGCATGGGATGGGAATTTAACGCAGGAATCAAAGCTTCAAAATTACATGCGGCACTTCCTTCTCTAATTAAAACCTTCATACCTAGATTGAGTTTCTCTAAAGCCTCATCTAGGGTAAAACATTCGTGGTCAGTAGAAATTCCAGCAGCAATATATTTTCGTAATTGTTCTCCACTTAATCCTGGAGCATGTCCATCAATAGGTTTATCCGCTTTATGTGCAACCTTAATTTTTTGATGCACCAATTCATCATCAAAAATCACCCCAGGGTAATTCATCATTTCAGCCAAATACAACACCTCTTCGCGTTGCATTAATTTTTCAATATCTGATACCGTAATTTCATTCCCAGCTGTTTCAAAAATAGTAGCAGGCACACAACTTGGGGCTCCAAAAAAGAATTTAAATGGTGTTTGGTTACCATTTTCTATCATGTACTCCACGCCTTTTACTCCAAGCACATTTGCAATTTCGTGTGGATCGCTAACTGTGGCAACAGTTCCATGTATTACAGCCATTCTAGCAAATTCAGACGGCACTAAAAGTGAACTTTCAATATGTACGTGAGCATCAATAAAACCGGGCAACAAAAAACCTTCTACGACTTCCGTTATAGGTGTAATTGATTTTATGAACCCATGCTCAAGAGTTACCTCTGCAGCATAAATTTCACGCTTAACAATATCAACTAGGTTAGCTTTTAGTTTAGTCACAATTAACCTTTTAACTCATCAGTCCAAAACATAAAAGGCATAAAGTTTTTCAAGCCTTCTGCAATATAAATATCGCCAGTTTCGCCTTGTAAAATAATACGCATTGGCTTCTTAAACCTCATTTCGTATTCGCTCATACTTTGCAAACAAGCACCGCAACTCATAATCGGTTCAATAACTTTAAACTTATCGGACTTAACAGTAATTGCCATTATTTTAACAGCCTCATTTGGATAATTTGCTCCCGCACTAAATATTGCCACGCGCTCAGCACATAAACCACTTGGGTAAGCAATGTTTTCTTGATTACTGCCTTTTACAATTACTCCATTGTTTAACTGCAAGGCACATCCAACATGAAAATTAGAATATGGTGCATAAGAAGTATCAACAGCCTTCTTGGCTTCTTCCAACAAGAGACGATCTGTATCATTAAGTTGGTTTATATCTGTATAGCATTTTAAAATAGATTCACGCCTTATTTCGCTCATAGTTATTGAAGTTTAGTTGAAAATTTATCAAGTAAATGTATAGCTTCGTAGGCTTAAATACAATCGTTTTTTTATGAAAAACATTCTTGTAATTGGTGCCGGACTTTCATCATCATACTTAATAAAATATTTATTAGAGCAAGCTAATACATATAATTGGCAAATTACTTTAGTTGACAATAATATTGAGGCTGCACAATCCAAAATTGCTAATCATCCAAAAGCAAAAGCGCTTATACTCAACGCAAATAACAACCTGGAAGTTGAGCAATTAGTTTCTGTAAACGATTTAATTATTTCATTACTACCTGCAGCAATGCACATAGACGTAGCGCGTATTTGTGTTAAGTTAAAGAAACATTTAATTACAGCTAGTTATGTAAGCAAAGAAATGCAAAGCCTACACAATGAAGCGTTGGAAAGTGATGTTATATTGCTTAACGAGTGTGGTTTAGACCCTGGGATAGATCATTTATCAGCCATGAAATTAATTGACGGTATTAAAGCAAAAGGTGGAAGCATCAATATATTTAAATCGTTTTGTGGCGGATTAGTTGCCCCTGAATTTGATGATAACCCTTGGAACTACAAATTTACTTGGAACCCAAGAAATGTTGTTGTTGCTGGACAAAGTACAGCACAATATTTAGAAAATGATGAAATTAAATTTATTCCTCCACAACGTATTTTCAACCAAACAGAAGAAGTAAATATTGAAGGCCTGGGTGAATTTGAAAGTTATGCAAACCGAGATTCACTCGGATATATCAAACCATATGGAATTGAAGAATCTCATACTGTTTTACGTGGTACGCTAAGAAAAAAAGGATACGCAAAATCCTGGAATAACCTAGTTAAACTTGGCTTAACAGACGATAGTTTTGTTGTACACAATGCCCAGGAATTAACCTACCGCGAGTTGTTAAGTGCATTTACTCCTGGGAATGACTTATCAGAGTTGGAAGAACGTGTTTGTTTGTTTTTAAACCTGACCCCTGAGCATGAGGATTACAAAAAACTGGTTTGGTTAGGTTTGTTTAATGATATAAAAATTAATTTACCCGAAGCCTCTCCTGCATTTATACTGCAACAGTTACTACAACAAAAATGGAAGCTGCAAAAAGGAGAACTAGATATGATTGTGATGTACCATGAAATTGAAGCCTCATACCCTGATAAAAAAGAAAAAATAAGCAGTGCTTTAATAGTAAAAGGAGAAAATGAAGTATTTACAGCTATGTCAAAAACAGTAGGATTACCTATGGCCATTGCAGCTAAACACATCATGTTGGGTGATGTAAAATTGCGTGGTGTGGTAATACCCACCATGCCTGAATTGTACAATCCAATTTTAAGCGAATTGGCTGAATATGGCATTTCGTTTACGGAGAAGAGTTACTAGTTATTGGCTGATAGGTTACTAGTTGATTCATTTCTAAGCTAAAGCTTAGAAGTATGAAAGGTTGATTGATTATTGGTTGAATGATTAAAGCCTATTCGAGTAACCCGAGCACTCGGGTTGTATCGAGAACAGGAGTCATTAATAAGTATTTTATTTTTAGCCTATTTAAGTTTGTCGGTTGAACTCTTCCGTGCATTTCTGTGACTTCTGTAAGCCCCTATCACAACTGAAATTGTTTCCCGATGTAAAATGCTTGTGCAATTTTTTTGTAAGCTGATGTCGGTTCTCCGTTTAATTCGTAAATAATAAAGTTGCTTTTTGATAATTCGTCAGGCTGCTTAATCCACTGCTGAACAAAACGATTAGCAGGTTTATTTGCTTTAGGATAAAGTTCAATTTGTTGTTTTAAAAACAAGCCTGATTGTATGGCATAGTTAGTAAAAATTTGAGCTTCATGAGTTGGCAATATCAACCAAAAACTTCCAGAATTATGTAATAACCGTACAACATTATTGACCAGCTCGTTCAATGGCAAATCTACACTATGCCTGGCTATACTTCTCTGTTTATCATCAATGCTGAAGTTACTATCCTTTACATAATATGGTGGATTACAAATCACAACATCATACAACTTCTGACAATTAAAGGTAAAGTTTTGTAGAGATTGGTGATGTGTATGTAGGCGATTACTCCATTTACTTGATTTAAAATTGAACTGTGCTTCGGCAGCTGCTTGAGCATCAATTTCTACTGCATCAATAACTGCATCGCTTCTTTGTGCGCACATTAAAGCTAACAATCCTGTGCCTGAGCCAATGTCAAGAATATTTTTTGCATCTTCAACTTGGGCCAAACAACCAAGCAACACGCTATCAGTTCCAATTTTCATGGCACTATTTTGCTGTATTACCGTAAACTGTTTAAATACAAATTCACTCATGGGTTGGCAATAATCGTCAATAGTTGACTTTAGGCAAAAGATAATTATTAATTAACCTCAGCGATTGGAATGTTGAATCACAAAGGCACAGAGGCACAAGGAGTCTGTTAAATTCAGTAGTTTGTATAACAGACAAAACTTAGTGCACTCCTTGAAAAACTTGGTGAACCTTATGGTTATCCCTTCCTTGCAATTCTCTGGTTTCAGTGAGCGCCCCCAATTCCTTTCCATAATTTACAACAAACAACAAACCCATGTTTGTATAAATTATAAAAGTTGTGTGATGTGTATTCAATACTTCTTATCATTGCAAGATGGTTAAAAAATCTGGTGGATTTAATCTTAGTAAAGCGCTCAAAAAAATAGGCATGTTCCTGTTTAGTTTGTTTGTTATTGGATTTCAGTTTGCCATGTTATTAATCATACTTTATCGCGTGGTTCCAGTACCATTGACTCCTTTACACGTGCAACGTGTGATTGAGCAAATAGCCAATGACAAACCCATTAAACTTACAAAAAGCTGGAAAAGCATTGACTACGTCACAGATAAGTTTTGTTACGCAGTATTAACCAGCGAGGATATTAAGTTTATTAGTCATTATGGGTTTGATTTTGAACAAATTTATAAGTCGGTAAAAACAGGAATGAAAACTGGAAAAAAAATGCGTGGTGCAAGCACCATTACCCAGCAAACATCGAAAAATCTGTTTTTTACGCCCAAACGCAGCTGGATTAGGAAACTACCAGAAATTGGTATTACCGTTTGCTTAGAATTGCTCTGGACCAAGAAGCGTATTTTAGAGGTATATATTAATATCATAGAGATGGGTGATGGAATATATGGTGTAGAGGCTGCCGCCCAACATTACTTTAATAAAAATGCGCAATCCTTAAGTAAACGCGAATGTGCATTGATAGCAGCATGTTTGCCAAATCCACGTAAATTCAAGGCCAATAAGCCTAGTAAATACATTAACAGAAAAGCATCTGTAGTGCAACGTTACATGTATAAAATTGGTAAGTTGCCATGGCGAGAAGTGGGTGATAAGAAGAAAAAGAAGGGGTAATTTACTGTTTTTATTGGGGTTGCATACCATTCCGAAGTTTCGGAACCGCGATATTTTTTGTTTTGAAACAAATGTTTACATTAAGTGATGCCGATGATAACATAAATGGGTAGAGCTAAAAAGTATCCAAAAAATTAAAGGCTTATCATGATTTTACTACAATCTACAGCACTTTTTTTTCATCGCAATCCAAGTCGCTGCGCTTCGGGATTACTCACTAAACCCTAACCGCAAACAGTTACTTTGATTGTTACGTAAAATCATCATTGGCTTTATTGAGTTATTCAAGCATTTCTAATTGTTAAGTCGGGAAATGTTTATCACTTTTAAATCAAATCACACCACCACCATAGTACTGCTTGATTTAGCAACATCGGTGCGTTTGCCATTTTCGTCAACAGTCCAAATTTCAGCCTCACAAAAATGCATGCGGCTGCCTGCCTTTATCACCCATCCTTTAGCATAAAGCTTAGTGCCTATGCCTGGATTTAAATAACTTACTCGTAAATCAGCTGTTACAATGCCCTGACCTCTTTTAGCCAATGTATAAGCTGCAAATCCGCTCACCACATCTGCAAACGTTGCTGTAACTCCTCCATGCACATAACCCATTTGTTGATGATGATACCCTTGTAAATCAATGGTAGCCTCTATTTCTCCAGCATCAATAAAGTAAATATGAATGCCTATGTGTTTAGAAAAGTGGTTACCCTCTATTTTCTCTTTTACCATTTCCACAAAATCAGGTTCTGCAGGCTTAAACTTCATCATATAATAATTTTTATTACTTTTACGCCCTGCGAAAGTAAACAAGCATACATGCAAAGCCAAACAGATTCATACCACATTTTTACTTATAACGATAGTGAGCTAGATTTATCGGCTAAGGAAAATTATGCATTAGACATTTGTTTAGGAACAAACCGCATTAGTTTTACCCTGTTTAACGCGAACAGAGTGCTTGGTTTCAGGTACATTAATACCAGCATTAATATTTTAGAAGCAAATGCCTCTCAATTATTACATTTAGTGAATGCACTAGAATGGTACAGTTCTTCCTATAAAAATATTCGTGTTTTTATTGATAACGAAACCTTTAGCATGATACCTGAAGCCTTATTTGACTTGAATCATGCTGGTACTTACCTAAACCTTGTTCACAAAAAACTACCGGACTTGCAAGTGCTGCATAGCGCATTACCTAAAAATCAATCTGTATGCGTTTTTAGTTTATCGCAACATTGCTATGTTGCCATCAATAGCATTTTTGGTACTCCGTTAATTATGCATCAAAGTATGGTACTTTTACAAACTGCGACAGAATTTAATGAATCTGACCTTAAACAACATTTGTTGGTTTACGTATCTAATTCCTTTATAGCGTTGTTACAATACCGTCAAAACGAAATAAAATTTTTGAACACCTACCATGTTGATGCCGATACCGATACCGTATACTTTATTTTATCGGCAGCAGAGCAGTTAAAACTAGAAGCTGATAAGTTTGGCATATACGTAATGGGTGATATCTCATCAACATCAGCAACTATGGGGTTACTTAAAAAGTATATTCCAAATGTACAAACCATTAATAGGGTTGATGGTATACAATATCCATTATCATTTAGGGAGTTTCAGGAGCAACAACATTATTTAGCTATACATACTTTATTGTGCGAATAATTAGCGGAAATTTAAAAGGTATTTTAATTACTCCACCCAAAGGACTACCTGTTCGCCCCACAACCGATAGAGCTAAAGAAAGCCTATTTAATATTATTGAAAATAACTTTAATATTGATGAGCTAACTGTATTGGATTTGTTTAGCGGAACAGGTAATATAAGTTATGAATTTGCATCACGTGGCGCACAAAAAATAACCGCTGTTGATTTAAGTTTTAAGTGTGTGGAGTTTATTAAAAGTATGAAACAAAAGCATGCCTTAAAAAACCTTGATATACTTAAAAAAGATGCCTTTACTTTTTTAAAAAGCGCCCTCACTAAGTTTGATATTATTTTTACAGATGCACCTTATGCCCACCGCGAAATCTACCAAATACCCAAGTTGGTAGCAGAACGAAAGTTGCTACATGATAACGGATGGTTAATTGTAGAGCATGAAAATACTTTGGATTTGGACAATGAAACTAACTTTACACATAAGCGCGTTTATGGGCAATCTTGCTTTAGTTTTTTTAGTGCAGGCGTTTAATTAAAAAAAATCGCATATTCGCTAAACCAATCACATACACATGAAACGTATTGCTCTGTTCCCTGGCACTTTCGACCCGATTACCATTGGCCATATTAACTTAATAGACCGTGCTATGCAATTGTTTGACGAGATAGTAATTGGCATAGGGCATAATAGTTCTAAAAGTACTTTGTTTTCGCTAGAACAAAGAGAAAACTGGATTAAAGATATTTTTAATAATCAACCCAAAATACGTGTGCAAGCTTACGAAGGTATAACCGTTGCATTTTGTGATGAAATTGGTGCACAATTTATTTTAAGAGGTTTGCGTAACATGAGCGATTTTGATTATGAAAAAAACATCGCACAAATGAACAAATTAGTGAACCCAAACATTGAAACTATTTTCTTAATGTGTGACCCTGCTTATGCCCCAATTAGTAGTAGTGTTGTTCGCGATTTGATTCGTAACGGAGGAGATGCAAGTCCTTACCTACCTGTAGGTGTAAATTGCAAATAATACTATGGCATATAGGGGATTTAAACTGCAGTTTATCAGACCATAGATGAGTTCAAAATCCATAATTTAAAAGCAGCGACCAATAAACAATTCAAATAATAAAGACTATTATGTTGAAAAATTGTTAATCGTGGAATCTCATGCGATAATCACAACACATCAAAAAACAGTATATTAGATAGTTAATATTTTATAGTTAACACCAAATACAATCAAATAAAATGCGCATTAAAATACTTTCGATGTTATTATTACAATTATTGGCATTAACAATATATGCTCAACATATTACTGTTGAAAAAATAAAACCACACATTTCGTACCTTGCTGATGACAAATTGCAAGGCAGAGAACCTGGAACAAAAGGCGAAAAATTAGCAATAAAATACATCAGTCAACAATTTAAAAGCTATGGTTTAAAGCCAATGGGAACAAAAGGTTATACACAACCTTTTGCTTACAAAACAAAAAAAACACCGCACGATACCGTGGCCAACGGAATACCCAAAAATGGATCAAACGTAATTGGCTTTTTAGATAACGGTGCTGCTAAAACCATTGTAATCGGAGGACATTTCGATCATTTAGGTTTCAGAGAACACAGTTCTTCATTAGACAAAAACAAAAAGTTAATACACAATGGTGCTGATGATAACGCCTCGGGTACAGCAGGTGTATTGGCACTTGCAAGTTACTATGCAAACAATGGCATTATAGAAAAAAGTAACTTCTTATTTATGTGCTACTCGGCTGAGGAAGATGGTTTAATTGGATCGAAATATTTTACCAATAATCCAACAATAGATTTAAGTAAAATCAGTGCCATGATTAACATGGATATGATTGGCCGACTAAACGATTCAACTAAAAAACTGATGGTATTTGGTGTAGGAACAAGCACAGCATACACCAATATTTTTGCAGGTACCCAAACCAAACTCACTTTAGTTTTTGATTCGTCAGGAATTGGACCATCAGACCAAACATCTTTCTATTTAAAAAACATTCCTGTGTTACATTTTTTCACCGGTCAACATACCGATTACCACAAATCAACTGACGATACAGAGAAAATTAATTTTAAAGGTGAAGTAGAAGTGTTACAGTTTATCCAACAAATTGCATCGGCACTTGCTGAAACTGAAAATATTCCATTTACCAAAACCAAACAACCAGAGCAATCGCAAGTAAGCTTTAAAGTAACCTTAGGTATAATGCCCGATTATTCTTTTGAAGGCAAGGGCATAAAAATTGATGCCGTAAACGAAGGCAAACCAGCTTTAAGGGCTGGTATGCAAGCTGGTGATGTATTGATTCAATTAGGTGAATATACTATTAACAATATGCAAGATTATATGAAAGCCTTATCAAAACACAAAAAAGGCCAACAAATACAAGCAACGTTATTAAGAGGCGAAAATCAAGTAATCTTATCGGTTACGTTTTAGTTATAAAACGTAAATCAAAATCAAAAAAAAGCGCGGAAACTAGGTTTCCGCGCTTTTTTCGTTTCAGTTGTTAGAAATTTATTGTTTAATACCTGTTGTTGTAACAATCAATCCATCCAATTGACCACCAACAAGTTTAAAACTATAGGTAAACCTTTTTGAGCTACTTTCAAATGAAACAGGATCATTTCCATTACCGATAATATCAAAAGTCATTTCTGTTGAGTCTGTTTGGTCAATAGTTTTTATAGTTTGGGCAGGTAAACTTGCTTTGAAGTTTGTTCCTGTTGTTACAATCGTTCCTGTTAAAATATTAATACCATCATCTAAAATGTTTATGGTATTGTTAGCTCCTTTTGAAATGTCAAATACGGCTGAGTCAGAATTCGTTTGCCCCGCTATTTCAGTAGTGAATGTACCGATGTATTTTCCTACTGACAAGTCTCTTGCATCGGTTGTGCTAGTAGAGTTTGAAGAATCATCATCTTTAGAACAACTTGATAAGGTGGCTATTGTTAACCCAGTAACAATCAATGCCAAAATTGAAAAACGTTTCATATATGCAATGATAATAAAAATGCACAAGAAACCTTAAAATCGTAAACCCTAAAAAACGTTAAAAATATAAATTTAAATCCATTAGATATGTATTTAAATACTATTCTCATATAAAATAGCAACATAAAAACAATAAGTAGCACTTTATTGATTAAGCAAAAGCTTAACACTATCAGCAGAGATCAGTTGTGTTGATTTAGCAAACCTAAACTCAACAAAGTTTACCAATGCGGTAAGTTCTGCGTCAGTTAATTTGCCATTACTTGGCATTTTTTGTTGGTATGTTATGCCATTAACCAAAATCCTTTGTTGCATACCATAGCGTATCATTTTAGGCAATAAATTTCTGTTTTGAACAATGTAATCTGCACCTAATAAAGGCGGCACGATATGCGCAATTCCCTTTCCATCCAACTGATGGCAGTTGGCACAATGCGTTTCATACAATTGTTGCCCATGGGCCACTTGCTGCATGTTAACACTTGGTCCTTCCATACATGCTGCAAGAATAGAAATCATTAAGAATGTTATAATTACCCTCATTTTTCTTTTAATAGCAACTCCATATCGCTCATCAACTTATCAACTTCATGAGTTGATGTACCATCATAAATGCCCCTAACACGTTGAAGTTTGTCAACCAAAACAAAACCGCCACTATGAATAAAACCACCTGGCTCTGTGCTATCAACCATAGCAGATGCGTAGTAACCTTTTTCGGCCAAATCATACACTTGTTTTCTATCACCTCTTAAAAACATCCATTGTTTACCATCCGAACCCAATCGGCTTGCATAATCTCGCAACAAGGCCAATGTATCATAATCAGGGTCAATAGTATGCGATAAGATAACAACCTGAGTGTTTCCTTTAAATTCCTCATACACCCTAATCATTTCTTTTTTCATGACAGGGCAAATGGTTGGGCAACTGGTGAAGAAAAAATCTGCTACATATATTTTTCCTTTAAGCATTTCATTGTTCACCTCAATGCTGTCTTGATTTAGTAGACTAAACGCAGGTATGGTTTGATAAATGGTATCTACTACCAATTTTCCATCAATTATTTTTTCCTCTGCAACTCGGTTACCTAAAATGGGCAATTGGTTTTGGGATGAAAAATTACAAGCATTTATTAGCCCAGAAAACAACACGATCAGTATTATATTTTTATTTAAGTTTTGCATGTTTTATTAATGAATTTTCAGGGCTATTTTCCCATCTGAAATTGACTTTAAAATTAAAACCCTGAGTTTAGATACCTTACCTTTCTGATTGTTGATGTAATTTATTGCATTGCTGTCGTATGGTTCCTTCGGAGTTTCGTAACCACGCATCCAATGCATCATGTCCTTATCTGATTTCACTAATGCTTCATGAATTATGCTTAACTCATAACGTTTAGTGGTGTTTTTTTCAACCTTCATCATGCTATCAATGGCATAGGTTAAAAACACCACTTCACCCATGCGCGGCATCACATCATCATGTATATTCATCACTTCTTTTTCAGCTTCCTTGATATTTAAATTTTCTTTAACTGCAGGATTATTGCATGAAAAAATAAATATCAGTTGGCAACACAACACAAAATATCTCATCATATTACAACTACTTTTTTAAAAATTAACACCCGCAAAACTAGCCATACCAAATCAATAAAACCAATGATTTAACCCCATAAAAAAGGTTAATTATTCAAAGCTCCTTGCTCAATCCACTTTTTTATGTAATCAATCTTGTAAGCATGCAAAGGTCCTGCTGGCGGCATTCTTCGCAAGGGATCCTGCTTGAACAAACTGGTAAACAACAAGCTGGTTTTAGGCTGATACATATTAACAACTTTAACCACACTATCATAAGCGCTCAACTCTACTTTACCTGCATTAGAACCGTTACCATGACAAAACTTGAAATTACAATTGGCAATCATTAGTGGTAAAATGGTATTATTAAATGAAATGACGGTATCATTCACATCAGATTGTACAAGGGTAATTATGGCATTAGTTTGTTGTGCACCATCAGTAATATCTAAAGTTATTTGCATTGAATCTGTCAGAATACTTGAGGGAGCTAAATACCAATTGCCTTCATTTATACAGCCAATATTTGGTTGAAACTTGATAACTATATTTTCTGTAGCATTGGTAATAAAAATCTGAACACTATCATCTGTTTTCAAGTAAACGTGACTAGGCTCAACCAACAGTGCATCAGACGGGTCATCATCAACATTTTTACAAGCAGGAAACAATACCAATAAAGCAATACCTAAAATAAAAAATTTGTTCATTAAATAATAAGCTTCTTAAATTTTATACTATACAAACAACTTAAACGCAAATAACGTGTATTAAAACCTTTACAGCATTGTTTGGATTAACATCATGTTACAATATTCGAACAATGTCAATTTGTTGCTTTCTATGGGTTATATGGAAAATCTTG
>CANLLM010000033.1 GCA_947491825.1 Bacteroidota bacterium | reverse complement strand
AACGAGGTTTGTAAAGTAATGGAAAAGGAATTGGTTGATTTGAAGTTGTTGACTTTAGATGAAATCAAAAACCAAAACCCTGCGTGGCCTGCATTTAAAAAGTATTACATGCATGGTACCTCTCACTTCTTGGGATTAGATGTGCACGATGTAGGCATGCGCTACGAACCGATGCAAGCCGGTATGATGTTTAGTTGCGAACCAGGTATTTATATACCACAAGAAGGAATTGGTATACGCTTAGAGAACGAAATATTAATTACGGACAATGGATCTGTTGATTTAATGGAACACATACCCATTGAAGTAGACCACATTGAAGAACTTATGAATTCAAAATAACAGAAAGCCCCATTTTAAAAAGATGGGGCTTTTTTATTAATGACATAGGTATACTTTAAATCATACATACAACAATGCAAAGGGGTTGTATAAATTCAAAACTGCGCGGCTATCTTTATTCATTCAGGAGATAAAGAGTACCAATCCCATTTCAACAAAGATTGAATAATTATATAATCCCATAAGAATTTAGCATAGAACCGGAAGCTGGAGCTGAAACAATTTAGCCAAGTAAGTACCCAATTAATTACTAAAATTATTAGCATTTTGATTACAATCTAGCAGTTACATTTGCTAGATATGTTTGCCATAGTTGATATTGAAACCACTGGTGGTCATGCTGATAAAAATGGCATTACCGAAATCGCAATTTTTACCCATGATGGCATACGTGTGATAGACTCTTATACCACGTTAATTAATCCAGGAATTCCCATACCGCCATTTTTAGAGGGTTATACGGGCATTACCAACCAAATGGTAGAAAATGCACCTAGCTTTGACATGATAAGCGATAAGGTATACGAAATGTTGCACGATAAAATTTTTGTTGCACACAACGTAAACTTCGATCACACCTTTATCAAACATCACCTTAAACATGCAGGACTTGATTTAAATGTAAAAAAACTGTGCACCGTAAGATTAAGCAGAAAAGTATTCCCTGGATTTTCTTCTTACAGCCTAGGTAACCTATGCCAATCTTTAGGCATACCATTACAAAACAGACACCGAGCGCAAGGAGATGCAGCAGCAACGGTTAAGGTGCTAGAACGTGCATTGCGTATTGACGAGGATAGAAGTATTATTGATAGTTTTTTGAAAAAAGGATCGAAAGAGGCCTCGTTACCGCCTAATTTACCTCGAAAAGATTTTGATGCATTACCTGAAACACCTGGAGTATATTATTTTCATGATGAACAAGGCAAACTCATATATGTAGGAAAAGCAATCAATTTAAAAAAACGGGTACTTTCCCACTTCGGTGGTAACAATACATCGGCCAAACGCCAAGATTTTTTACGAGAGATATTTCATGTAGGATTTGAAATAGTAGCAACCGAATTACAAGCGCTCATACTTGAATCAACCGAAATAAAAAAACACTGGCCAAAGTATAATAAGTCGCAAAAAAGCATTGAGTTTAATTATGCTATTTACGATTATGAAGACCAAAAAAGCTACTTGCGTTTGGCAGTTGACAGGGTGAGAAAAGGAAATACACCATTGCATACTTACCCCAAACTTGCAGATGCTTTTAATCATTTACAAAAGTTAGTTTTAGAATTTAACCTCTGTCCTAAGTTGTGCATGATTAACTCGTATAAAGAACCATGTGCAGCTTTGCTTGCCGGATGTTGCATTGGCGCTTGTGCGTTTAATGAGATAGCGGAAAGTTATAACTCGAGGGTATATTTAGCAATAAAAGAACTTACCAAAAAAGAGAGCTATGCAATAATTGATAAGGGAATAAATAGCGATGAGGTTTGTTGTATACTAATTGATGAAGGCAAGTTTTATGGGATGGGTTATATAGGTAACGATGCAGATATGTATAGCATAGAAAACCTTAAAGGATTGATTAAACCCATGAAAGAAAACTACTACATCAAAGAGTTGTTAAATCTTGAAAAAACACCTAAACATAGAGTGATAAGATTTACTGTAAAATAGATGCGGGCAAGCCCACATTTACTTTACATGTTATTTAGAGATATATACCTTACAAACTCTTCTCTTGTTTTTACATCCAAAAACTTTCCGCTGTACTCACTCGTAATGGTGTTACTCGTAACATCTTGAACACCCCTTGATGCCACACACATGTGATCAGCCTCTATAATCACAGCCACATCATTGGTGCCTAGTGCTTCTTTTAGCATGTTGGCAATCTGAATTGTCATGCGCTCCTGCACTTGCGGCCTACGTGCAAAATACCTAACTATACGATTAAGCTTACTTAAACCCACAACTTGTCCATTGGGTATATAAGCCACATGAGCTTTTCCAACAATAGGCACAAAATGATGTTCGCAAAGGCTATGAAAACTGATAGATTTTTCTACCAACATATTTTTATATTGGTATTTATTTTCAAACAATTTAACCTCGGGCGCATTGGCCGGATTTAAGCCCGAGAAAATCTCTTTAACATACATCTTGGCAACCCTGTGTGGCGTGCCCTTTAGGCTATCATCTGATAAATCAAGTCCTAAAATTTGCATGATTTCTTTAAAGTGTTTTTCTATTAACTCGATTTTGAGTTCATCATCCAACTCAAAAGCATCTGTTCTAAGTGGTGTTTCCAACGAAAATGAACCGTGAGAATCTCCAACATGACTGTGGTGCTCGTTAGTTCCCTGTGTATTCAACAAAGTTTCTTTCGGTTTCATATAATGTAACTTTAATTTTAAATTCAGAAGCTACTTTAGCGCGTAGAAGTCTCCAGATAACTACACCAATATTTTCTGCAGTTGGGTTCAAATTTTTAAATTCTATTGTATCTAAATTTAGATTTTTGTGATCAAATCTATCTTCTATCTCAGTCTCAATTATCTTACTTAATTCTTTCAAATCTATCAGATATCCAGTTTCCTCATTTAACTTTCCTGATACAGTTACAATCAGATTATAATTATGACCATGATAATTAGGATTATTGCACGTTCCAAAGTATAATTTATTTTGCTCATCACTCCAATGTGACAGATGTAAACGATGTGCTGCATTGAAATGAGCTTTGCGAGATACTGATATTTCCATTTATGCTTATTAACTAATTACAAAAGTACTGTGTATTTAAACAAAATTGCACACACAAACAAATTGTTTACACATCAAGTAAAAACCTTAAACAATGCTTATTGTTTTAAAATCTAATAATTAAAAAGAATAATGCTAATAATTAGGTAACAATAGGGGCATAATTAAGGTACATAAAAATTTATAATTTGAATATCAATGAGATACAATCTGTTTAACGTTTTACCTAAAAGTATAAACAAAACACTTGCAATAAGCCAAATTCAAGCATACATTTGTTTAAAAATTAGTAAATAAACTTAAACAAGATGACTAGTTTAGACTTTAAAAAAACAGTGCAACGTGAGACGCAATCATTACGCCACTATGCTTATCAGCTGACAAAAAACGTTGAAGATACAAACGATTTAGTTCAGGATACTATGCTTAAGGCAATAACATACAGAGATAAGTTTATAGATGGTACTAACTTAAAAGGTTGGTTGTATACCATCATGAAGAACACTTTTATTAATAATTACCGCAGAATGGTTAAACGCAATACGTTTATAGACCAAACTGATAATGATTATTACTTAGACTCGGTTTCACCACTTGTAAAAAACGAAGCAGAAAAAAAGTTTATGTTAAAAGACATAGAGCAAGCTATAGACGGCTTGCCAGATAGCTTGAAAAAACCTTTTACCATGAACACACGTGGATTTAAATACCATGAAATTGCCGAAATATTGCACATACCCATAGGTACTGTTAAAACAAGAATTTTTGTGGCGCGCAGGCAATTAAGGGAACAATTAAATGACTATGCAAGGCAATATGGGCTAGAGAATGCAATGTAGATCGTATAAAATTAATTTTATTTTAAAAGCAGCTCGGTTTTGAGCTGCTTTTTCGTTTTATTTGGGTGAAGAAAAAACGTAAAGTATCACATTATGAAAAAAATAGCTTTGTTAGGACTCACATTTATGGCAATAACAGCTGCATTTGCACAAGTTGGGTTCAAAAAAAAGAAAGAGGATATCGAAAAGTTTAAAGACACCCGATTGGTTGTTGTTTTATCCCCTGATAGCGCCTACAATGTATCCATTATTGAGGCCGTTGAGAAATATTGGACCTTTAATAGCGGGTTTTTGTTTGAATACGATTCGGCTATGAAACCATACAACAAACCCGAATACAGCTATTTGTACTTTAGTAAAAGTAAAGGCACAAAAATAAAAGCTAAATTAGGCACTTGTGAATTTGATTTCAATGGATTGCTAATTACAACTGGTGGTAAATTCAAGAAAAAAGCACTTGAAATAGACTTAGTAGCAGGTGCATTTTGCAGCAACTTTATTGATACAAACGATTGGAGGCCTGAATTATCAAGAGCTGTTCAAATGTTAAACAACTATTTAACTAACGCATTAGAGGCTGATGGCGATAAAGGAATTAGCACAAATTACATGGCAAATAATGCTCCATTAAATTCAAGCTTGCTTGAACAAACATTAATGCTACCACTGCGCTCATTAGAGTTAAAAGGTAAGGAAGATGCAGCCACTTTATGGGGAGGCGAAGTTGAAGATGTTGAGGTAGGTGAAACTTATAATGCCATCATGAACCGAGCTGATAAGATAATCTTCTTCTACAGCAAAGATGAAAACAGGTGCAATAAAATTGTAACTTCAACAACAGGCGAATTGGTATACTTAGCTGAAGATTCACCTGATAAATGTAGGCTTACGGCCAAGGACTTAAAAGCAATGAATGTAAAAAGAACAAGGGCGACAAAATAACCATCCTTATCCAATTAATGAGATATCATTAATCGTTGGGTTGATTGCCATTGGTTGGTAGTTAACTGAACCAAATATAAACCCAAGTTTAAATCACCCACATTAATGGAAGTGTTCGTTTGATTTTTATCTAACGTTCCTTCCATTATTTTTTTACCCGACATGTCACAAATGAAATAGTTAATATCCGACAATGATGTTCTATTTAACAATAAGCTAACCGTACTTTCGGCAGGGTTAGGAAAAAGTACAAAAGCCTTATTATCTATAAACAACTCCTTTGTACTATTAACCTGAGAAACCTCTGATCCCATAAAAACAAGTCCTCCCGAGATATTGCCAATTATAATATCCAGAAGCGAATCCCCATTTAAATATGCTGTTGCTGCAGCACTATGCATGCCAAATTTTTTGTTATAACCGGCATTAGCATCCAAGCTAAAATCAATATATACATTATTTTCTTTACGGGCCACGCTATCTGAATTAGCGTAAATATGCGTATATAAATCAACTCTTCCGTTATTTGAACCCAATAGCATTTCATAAATGCCATCATTATTCAAATCAACCACATGAGGTGCACTATATCCTACCAGTTCAAGCATTTGAGGGGACCCCAATGGCTTATAAACATCTCTAGAATGTACCTTACCTAAACTATCAATGGTTGGTGTATTTGAAAAAGATGGCATTTGTCTGGTACCAACGTTTTTATAAAATTTAACTGTTCCATTTCTCTCTCCACTAACAATATCAAGTAATCCATCTTTATCCAAGTCAATTAATTGTGGCGTACAATAAGTGGCAACTGTTAAGTTAAACGCAGTGCGATTATTTAGTGTAAAATTATACTGTGAACCATTACTATTATTAATAAAATAGGCAATATTGCCATTACCCTCACCAATCAATAAATCAGGTTTACCATCTCCATTTAAATCTCCAAATGTGGGATGAGCAGAGAAAAATCCTTGACCTGTAAATGAAGAAAGAACAAAATTGGAATCCAATAATTTAAATACCGGCATTACAGAATCTGTAATATTCAAATATAAATACAACCTGTCGTTATTGTTTCCGGTTTGCTCCAATACCCCACTTGTTGCCACCACCAAATCCTTATCTCCATCATTATCAATATCCACAAAAACCGGTGCCGACCGTAAACCAAGGTCTAACATGTCTTTATATAAAAAATCATTACCGCTAGTGGCGGTAAATTGTAAGTTACTATTTACACGTGTAGCATCATGAACCCAAATATTATTAACCGATTTTGATGCGAAATTTTTATTGGTAGTAACCAAGAGTTCCTTCTTTCCATCTGCATTCACATCCACATAATAAGCAGCCGGATATTCTATAAAGTTTTTTCTTGTATTGTTGCTAGATAAGAACATCGTATCCTGAGATATTATGGAGTCAATCTGACGGCTATTTTGCAAACGTCCATTGATAAGTGAAACAAAACTTTTGTGCTCCGAATCGCCAAAAACTAAATCTTTAATCCCATCACCATTTAAATCTATCAATAATGTAGATTGATCTACGTGCTTCCTTTTTCCCCACATGTTGTAATCGCATTGAGAACCTTGGTCGCGCCTAAAGCCTAATAAAAAACGATGATTAATAAAATCATAATCCATAAATCCCCAACACAAGTCGCGCGGAACAAAAATGGTGGTATCATTTGTAAAAGGTGTATTGAATTTATTCTTTTTAAAATTCTCATAATACCAAAATGTGGTAGTAACCCCCTGATTGGTGATGATATCCTCATCCCCATCTCCATCTAAATCGTCAATTGCAGGTATGGCATTCGAAACTGCAACTAACTCTCCAGGACTTAAGTACTGATTGTATGGTGGGCCTACATACATCCCAGTGTCAAACAGCACATTACTATATTGCTTAAATGTGGTTTTACCTCCTGGGGTAGTTTCATTAACAAATAGCTGGATTTTCTCTGATGGAACAAAGGGATTAAGTGCTATTTTATTGAATGGTACAGAAGCTGTATACAAATCAGGCTTTCCATCAAAGTTGTAATCCCTTAACAAAGCCCAACCAGCAAAATAATTGGTAAATGCCCCTTCATATTGTGGTGCATGGGTAAATATTCCTATGGTTGCATCATAAAGAAATGCGAGTGGCTTTAAAGCTTCCTTATCATAAACAAAAAGATCTTGCTTACCATCATTATTCCAATCAATATTACTAAATTGAGGGGTGTTTAAACCTCCAGCAAATGGATTTATTAACGTATCATTTACTGTACCATTTTTTATGAATTTAGGTGCACCTTTTGCTTGATAATATTTAAAACTTTGTGAATTACTGGTATTGGTAATCACAAAAAGGAATAATAATGTTGTAAGAAGTTTATGCATAGCATTTAATTTACGAGTGTAAATTTAATATATGGATTTCTAAATTTTATCATAAAGATGACAACTATCGAGTTATACGCAATTTTTAAAGAACATTCGGCCATTTCAACCGACACCCGCAAAATTACCGAGGGCGGTATATTTTTCGCCCTTAAAGGTCCAAATTTTAATGCAAATACATTTGTAGCTGAAGCCTTTAAAAATGGGGCTGCTTATTGTGTTATTGATGATGCAAATTACAAGATAAACGATAAGTGCATTTTGGTTAATGATGCATTAAAGTGCCTTCAAAAACTTGCTAATCATCATCGTAAACAACTTAGTATCCCCATTATTGCAATTGTAGGAAGTAACGGGAAAACCACCACAAAGGAGCTTATTACATCTGTATTGGCTACTACCTACAATGTGTGGGCTACACCAGGTAACTTTAATAATCATATTGGATTACCACTCACATTACTCCAACTTACCACCAACCACCAAATGGCAATAATTGAAATGGGGGCTAATCATGTTGGAGAAAATACCGCGTTGTGCGAAATTGCAGAACCTTCATTGGGTATTGTTACCAATAATGGAATGGATCACTTGGAAGGCTTTGGCAATATTGAAGGAGTAGCAAAAAGTAACAGTGAGCTTTATTATTATTTGCTAAAAAACAATGGTACAGCTTTTGTTAATGCACACGATGAATGGTTAATGCGCATGAGCTCCCGTTTAAGCAACAAAAAAACATATGCCGCAAACACCATTTCAAGAAATGTTAACGCTGATTATCTTGGGGTTGCAAGCCAACTCCAACCTGCTATAAAATTTGTGTTTCAAAACCAAAACGGCTATTCCATTTTAAGTGGTGATTACAACTTTGATAATATAATGGCCGCAATAGCCATTGGTAAATACTTGGGAGTAAGCGATGCCAACATTTTAAAAGGTGTAACAGCATATGAACCTAAAAACAATCGTTCGCAATGGATCCATAAAAATAGTAACCTTATTTTTATGGATGCTTATAATGCTAATCCAAGTAGCATGGAGGCTGCATTAAGAAATTTCGCAGCCATGGAACATCCGCACAAAGTAATTATTATAGGTGATATGTTTGAAATGGGGGAATATGCAAAAAACGAACACCAACGGATGGTTAACTTATGCGCCAACTTAAACTTAACCAATGTAATTATGGTAGGTGAGGCGTTTTACCAAACAAAACATGATAATATGAAAGCATTTAACAATACAGCAGATGCAGATGCGTTTATCAAACAAATGGATTATAAAAATTGTGCCTTTTTTATTAAAGGTTCCAGAGGCATGAAACTGGAGACATTAGCTGATAGCATTAATTAGAAAAGGAGGCTAACGCCTACTTTTCTAATTAAACTCGAATTTGCTTTTTTATCAATAACACAACTGCATAGGCAACTAAGCCTTCCTCTCTACCAATAAAACCCATCTTCTCGTTGGTTGTAGCTTTAACAGAAACATCATCAATGCCAACCCCACAAATACTTGCAATGGTTGAACACATTTGCGCTGCATAAGGCATTACCTTGGGTTTTTCTACACACAAACTACTATCAATATTACCAACTTTATAGCCTTTTGCATCTATCAGTGTTATTACTCTTTGAAGTAGAATTTTACTGTCGATTCCTTTGAAACTGTTATCTGTATCCGGAAAGTGTTTACCAATATCACCTAAAGCTAAGGCACCTAAAATGGCATCACAAATAGCATGCAGCAGTACATCCGCATCACTGTGCCCTAAAGCTCCTTTAGCTGCAGGAATATTTACTCCTCCAAGCCATAGTTCGCGACCTTCAACCAATTGATGAACATCAAATCCAAATCCTATTCTCATGTCTAATTATCTTTAGGCATTTCAAAAATACCTGCTGGTTGCTCCTTTTCATTACTTCCAGATTTTAACGCATCAAAATCTAAACCTAGTGTAAAACGCAACGTGTTATCAAGTGGGTTACGTTGACCAAAAGACAACAAATAGGCAGCATCAATTGTAAATACATTATACCTGATACCTACTCCAAATGTGGCGTACTTACGATTACCCTTGTATTGATTCTCGTAAAAATAACCCGCACGAAGAGCAAATTGTTTATCATACCAATATTCCAGACCCGCAGAGATATTAATCTCATTCATCTCTTCTTTAAATCCGCCCGGAGCATCAGAAAACGACTGTGTCATACCTTGTATAATTGGCACATTGGAATTTTTACCCGATGCAATAACAAGACTTCCTGTTTTTCTATCAATCACAGGATTCCCTAATGAATCGTATTCATATACAGGAGGAGTTGGGATGAGTAACTTATTAAAATCTAATGCCAATGCAATGGTATTATACTTATCTATTTCAACTTCACCATAACCACCTATACGCAAATTTATTGGTATAAAATTTTGATTTTGATCGGTTGTGTAGGTTAGTTTAGATCCAATATTAGTAATGGCACCACCAATACCGTAGTTAATTTTATACCCTTGTATTTTGGTTTTATTTCTGTAATAAGCAGTAATGTCTGCTGCATAAGATGTGCCTGCCTTGATACCACTTTGAGATTGTGTTTGAGCACCACCAGCAATATTAGAGTAGATAAACCTAAAGGCAACCCCAAGACTGAAATTATCTGATAATTTTTGCGCATAAGCAAGATCAGCGGCCCATTCGCTTGGTGTTGCATTGCCTAAACTACCTCCGTATACATCTGTAAATTGTATTTCGCCTAGCGAGAAATACCTCAACGAACCGCCTAAGGAAGCTTTTTCGTTTAATTTACCCATAATGGATAAATAAGACAACGAAACATCTGGAACCAACTCTCGCAACCAAGGATTGTAGGATAGAGACACCGTTCCATTTTTTTCATTAAATACCATTTTCGCGGCATTCCAATGTATCGCATTAGGATCGTTTGGTGTTGCAACACCTGCATCACCCATTGCTCCTGCCCTTGCATTTGGCGTGATTAACAGAAAAGGAACTGCTGAGGTGATGGTATTTTGTCTTCCGTCTAATTGCCCTGTAGTAAGGCGTTGCGCACTCAGATTAGTTAAAGATAAACCTGCTAATACCGCTGCTATGCCTTTAAAATACTTATTCATTTACACTAGATATAATTGCCAAAAATAATGCTTTATATGATTTCGCCTAACTAATTTAATATTACCAATTTCTGGGTTGCTTCAGCCGTTTTACCCGTGCCGCTTTTTACTTGTACTTTGTATATATACACTCCATTAGCAAGCTTATCACCATACTCATCTAATCCATTCCATGTTAATTGGTCGAAATGAGATGTTGCAGGCGTTATTTGAGTGGTAAGTGTTTTAGCTAATTTACCACTTATTGTATAAACGTAAATAATTACGGTTAAGTATTCTCCTGCTTTATTGTGGTCAAAGTGAAATGTGGTATTTGTACTAAATGGATTCGGGTAATTCAATATATATTGTAGTGCCAATTTTTCATTCGAAGCTACGGTAAACTCTGTTGTGGTTTCGCTAAAGTTGTTGTAGGTATCATAAGATTTTAACGTTGCCGTATGTTTACCAGATGTAATATTCTTTAATGGATAACGGATTTCTCCTTCCTGATAGCTATTTGTTTTGGCTTTGTAATAATCATTAACCGAAACAGATTTACTGTTATCGCCATCAATAATTAATGTGAGTTCTCGGCCAATTCCTCGGCCTATTGTGTTGATACCACTCTCATCAAACAACTTCGCAATAAATAATGGATTCTCATTAGTTAGTCCTCCAAAAACAAATTTCTCGTCATCCATGTATAGTTTAACAGCAGGTCCTAACCCATCTATTGCAAAAGAATCAGCGGTTCCACCAACCACAAAGTTCTCGTTATGGCCGTTGGCATCGTTAACCATATTTGTAGTGTAATATGATATTTTCCCTCTTCCCAATTGATAAGAAATATCTTTAGGTACAATAAATGAAAAGGTAAAAAGGCCATTTATAACGGAGGCACTTCCATTGTAAATAATGTTGTTCTGCATGTTAAATTGCAACGCAGGTGCCGACTCAGAGTTATTTACCAAAGTTTGGTATGTAGACGCTTTATCATACACGGTTGAAAATACTTGTCCATTATAATTGATAATCGTATTGCCAGACAAATCTGCTATCTTACCTGTTATGGTCACTTTAGAAAGTGCTTTAATTGTATCCGTAACATCAGCTAATAACTTATTATTAATTGATGTTGTAATTACATTATATTTTGGATATGCTAAATGCATAACAGCATCTCCCAATAGGGTAAAATTACGTTCATTTTTATCATTAGGTAAATAATCGTTTTTAGTTAAACGCATAACTTCTCCCAGTGGTCTTGGGTCTTGTTTTGATGTAGAGTCTAAACCAATCCTATTGTAGAAGTAAGTATTAAGCATTGTATTTGAAAAAGCATTAACCAAACGCACTGTTGTAAATAATGCAATAGAACCACCTTGTGAGTTTAAGAAAGTTAACTCACCTGCCGAAACCCTTACTGGATCATCAAACCTACTAAACTCGCAAGTTGCGGTAACAAACAAGGGCAATCTATCGCGGTTGCTCCATCCATTAATATCTTCAATAGTTAATATGCGTTCTGCTGCCCATCCTAATTCACCTCCATGTCCTGTGTAATTAATTATAAAACATCCCTTTTGCACCGCATCTACAATTGACTTTTGAGCACTAGGATTGCGCTGCCCTCCAGCCACTACCTCTTCACGATAAGCATCAATCCATATCTTTTCAATGTTGTAATTTTTAAACCTTGATGTAACATTATTAGCCATATTATTGGCATCATTCTGATGAATATTATAATCTTCATCATCCGAAACAAATACGATTTTATTCCGCCAATCAGCCATTTTATCCGATTGATGATAATTGATAATTTTATCTACAGCGTTTCTTGCTTCAATGGTGTTAGAAATTGGCAACCGACCGATTCCTAAATCAAGAAATTCTTTAGGATCATTACCACTATCCCACAAGCCCTCGTTATCATCCAAGAAACCATAATAATCGTCACTGCAATAGGATAGTATTGGAGATTCGGTATATGCACTTTGATAGGTAGGAACAAAATTGGTATTTCCTTTAATCCTATATTTAAAATCGTAGGAAGCACGACCAAACAAGGTGACATATTTTACCCTATCATTTGTAGAAGTACCGCGGGTATAAAACATCCTTAAAAAATCACGAATGGCTGTTACATCTTGGCTACCGCTCGAAAATTCATTATAAATATCATGAACATTAATCACATGAATTTTTACCCCATTTTGTTGATGAAAAGCAGCAAGCCTATTGGCTTGAGATAAAAACAAGCCTGGTGTTATATATATGGCATCACTTTGTGTTAATGCATGTAAATTTTGATTGCCTATTTTACCCACCATCAAAGGCACCCAATAAGATGAAACATCACTAATTCCAGCAAACTCTGTGTATGCAGTATTGTTATATACAAAAGAGGCGTCTATCCCATTATGATCAACAATCACCTCTTCAATATTCATCAAATCACTTAAATTAAAGATGCGAGCGGAAGCAGGGGATGCAGTTATGCTATAACGCGTGGCTCCCGGAGTTTTATTAGCCATAAATCGGTATAATACCTGACTACCAAACCAAGTTAAATTAGACTTTGCGTTAATTTCAAAGTAATCTAACCAACCAATTGCCCCTCCAGGAGGATTATCATATTTGTAATTTAAATTTATAGCTGGTGTTGTTGAATAAAAATTGCTTACCAATGGACCATTGGTTCTGTAATAATATCCATCATAATTACTACCAACAGTTGGGATATTGCTGTGAGCGAATACAAAGTTATTATTTGCACTTACATTAAAGTTTGATGAGGTAATTAGTGAGCGAGAGGCCACAACAGATTTTATAATTATGGAATCATTTGGATTATGTCCATCAATATAAAAAGAAAAATTTTGTGATGGCACTCTATCAAATGCCTCACCTAAAAACTGCCTACCGCTTCTGCCATAATTTAACAAATCAAGCTCATGCGAATAACAATAAATATGATGGTTTTGGGTATTTACAACTGTAGGTTGAGATGACTGCTTACCAATACGTTTTCCATTCCCTTGATTAAAAGTAATGAAATAGTAGGTGGTATCTGAGTAAATATTCTTTTCTCGTCCTATAAAAGAACCATTTTGCTTCCAAACATCAAATTGAGACTTTCCATACATCAATACATAATCTCCCGCATCGAAAACACCGTCATTTTCTCCAACAACCAAAATGGCATTCTCTACCAAATCATCAGCACGGGCCATTGAATTACCTTGAGACAGCAATCCAGGACCATTGCCGTATACTTTAATGTTTCTAGGATCGATACCAGAAATATTGATTCCATTTGCCTGAAAAAAATTGCGGTCCAATTTATGAAATCCAGTTTTTGTTACGGCCACCTTATACCAATCACCAAATGCCAAAACCGAATTATTTGCAAACCCTTTTTTATTTAATGCTGAAAGTAGGCTAGGCAAGACATCATATGAAATTTCTACTTCAAAAGAGGTAATAGTAGAATAACGATTTGTGGCTACATCGAAAGAAATTGGCAAAAATGTTAATCCAACGACACTTTTTTCACCTTCAGTACCAAGTGTGATTTGTTGATTATAGTCTGCAGTGGTCTTGAAAAAATCTTGGTTTTGAAATTGAAACTTGTTGTCTAAATCAACATAACTAATATTTTTAATGCTAATTCTAATGTTAGTTGCGGCTTTATTGAGTCGAAAAATTTCACTCCAATAAGGATACCAATGCGTATTTTGTATTAGTTGGGCATTCTTAAATGAAAGAAAATTTGAAAAAAATTGCTCCCCTTTGTTAATATTTTTTTCTTCAATCCAATTTATACTGCGCTGAAAACGAAGTACAGAGGCACTTAAATTAGACAGAAATAGCATTGTAAATAAGAAAATTACAAAAATTATTTTCGCACGAAGCAATAAAAATTGCATAAAAGTTAACAAATTATTTATAATTGAAAAATACATTGGATGCGAAATATAACGTTAACAAATGAAATTAATTATATGTTTATTCCCAAAAAACGGGTAAAATAAACAGAGAAAATATAAAGGAGGGCTTGTTGGTTGAAGCAATATTTACATGCTTTGATGAACAAAAATGTTTAACACTAAAATGAAATTATCACTTTCGGCTAAAAGGAAGTTATTTTTATATATGGCTATAGTAATTGTTGTGAAAGGCGATCTGTTAGCGCAGGACCCCCACTTTTCGCAATTTTATGCCAATCCTATGTATATTAATCCAGCTTTTGCAGGAAGTACCAATCACGGTAGAATAGTAACCAATGCTCGTAACCAATGGAGCAGTATAGCAGGAACATTTACCACAATGTCTGCATCTTTTGATGAGCATTACGATATTATTAATGGAGGTTTAGGCATCATGGTTACCAAAGATCAAGCGGGTGTAGGTTTGCTTACCACCAATGCCGTTTCGGGTGCATATTCTTATCAAATACCCGTTAATAGACACTTTACAATAAGGGCAAGCGTTCAAGCCACCGTTATGCAGAAAACACTTGACTTTGGCAACTTTACATGGGGCGATCAAATATTAAAGCAATATGGTATTGTTAAGCCGGTATCAGGCGAATCCCCACCTAATCCAGCTATAACTATACCCAATTTTGCCGCAGGCTTTATTGGTTACACGCGCTACGTATATGGAGGGTTTGCAGTGCATAATCTTACCGAGCCTAGTCAGAAATTTTGGAATACTTACCAAAATAAAAATGTAATACTTAGAAAAATAACCGTGCATGCTGGTGCGCAAATTCCATTGCGTCCACCTGATAAAAGATCAAATAGAAACAATATCAGTTTATCGCCTAATGTAATTTATATGCAACAAGGAGATTTTTCCGAATTGAACTTAGGTATTTATTACAACAAAGGATCTTATATTATTGGGGGGTATTTCCGCCAAACTACGGCAAATTCAGATGCTATGATTATTTTATTGGGCCTACGCAGGGAGAAACTTCGTATAGGGTATTCGTATGATGCAACAGTATCAAATGCCCGTCCAGGGGCTAAAGCATCCCATGAAATTTCACTTTCGTTTGAATTAAAAAAACGTATCCCTAAAAAATCAATTCGCGCTATTCGTTGTCCAGAATTTTAATTTTAAACTTTTTGATTAGATTTGTATAGCTTATTTATGCTTTTATGCTTTTTTTTCGTAGCTTAATCATATTATTAACAGGTATAGTTATTACAACCGACCTATTGGCACAGGACCCACAGTTCAGTCAGTTTTATGCTGTGCCATTGTATACTAATCCTGCATTAACAGGAGCTAGTGGGAATATTAGGTTTAATGCAGCATATCGCGACCAATACATTGGCGTTTCCAATAATTTTAAAACAACTTATGCAAGCATTGATGCACATATCAACAATATAGGTGGATTAGGTGTTTCATTTTTAAATGATGTTGCAGGAGATGGGAGATTAACTACAAATCAAGTAAGTTTATCATATTCTTTTTATACCCAACTTAGCCGAAAAGTGCGTATGAGAGCTGCTGTACAGGCTACATTCGTGCAAAAAAGTTACGACTTCAGTAGGTTCCGATTTGGCGACCAGATAGATGATAGGCTCGGGTTTGTATACCCAACTCAAGAACCTTTAGGTTCGCAAAATAGAATATTTCCAAATTTTGGTTCTGGATTAGTAGTCTATAGCGAAACATTTTTTGTAGGACTTGCAGCACATAACATAACAGAGCCTAACCAATCTTTTTATTACGAAAACAGCCCGAAGGAAGAATTTAAATTACCAAGACGTTATACGGCACACGCAGGTTTAAATATCCCATTAACACAAGAGCGTAACGAAGAACAAAGGGTAATCCTATCTCCAAGTATCTTGTACATGAGCCAACGTAATTTTAACCAGTTAAATATAGGTATGTATGTAAAAAAACAAGCATTAACAGCTGGTCTATGGTTCCGTCAAACAAGTAAAAATGCTGATGCAGCAATTGTTATGTTGGGACTTAAGCTACCCAAATTTAGATTGGGTTACAGCTATGATGTAACTGTTTCTGGTGCACGAACTGCCACACAAGGATCGCATGAATTATCATTGGCATTTGAGATTACACCCAAGAAAAGGCCAAGGTCAAGAGTTAAAATGATAACATGTCCAACACTTTAATCTAAATAATCTAAATAAATATTGGAATAATTCCATTTATTTTCCGTTATATTTGAAAAATTAATACTTCAAAACGATTTAAATATGAAGCAGGCCACAAAAGTTTTTCTTTTAGCAGCACTAGCCCATTGCGTGTTTATTGGCACAGGGTGTAAAAAACCTAAGTCGGAGACTACCGGCTGGCAATTTAACAACGAGAAATGGGGCGGCTTTGAAAAACCAAAATTCCAAGAACAAGAAACAGGACCAGGATTAGTGTTTATTGAAGGCGGTACAGTAAGCTTAGGTAACTTTGAGAACGATGTAATGTTCGAACGTAATGCACTTAAGCGAAGGGTATCTGTTCCTAGTTTTTATATGGATGAAACAGAGGTTACCAATTTCCATTACTTAGAATATTTGTATTGGTTAAACCGCGTTTTTGTTGACAACCCTTTAGTATACCGTGGTGCACTACCCGATACTTTGGTTTGGCGTAACAAACTGTCATATAACGAGCCTTACGTATTATATTATCTTCGTCACCCTGCATACAGAGAATACCCTGTAGTTGGTGTAAATTGGTTGCAAGCTAAAGCTTATACTGATTGGCGAACAGATCGTGTAAACGAAATGATTTTGGCACGTGAAGGTTTTATTGACTTAGATGTTCAAAAAACTACAGGTGACAATAACTTCAATACAGAAGCGTACCTTTTAGGCTTATACACTCCAACTGTAAAAAAGGAATTGAAAGATTATGCTCCTGGAGGAAAGACACGTCAGGTACGCATGGAAGACGGTATTTTATTACCTGATTACCGCCTACCAACAGAGGCAGAGTGGGAATATGCAGCATATGGTTACATGTCTCCTGAGTATAATGAAAACATTGATATAAAACGTATATATCCTTGGGATGGTTTAACCATGCGAAGAAGCGATTCAGAGAAAAACCGTGGAACAATGTATGCCAATTACATGCGTGGACGTGGAGATGCTGCTGGTGTTGCTGGTCGTTTAAATGATGCAGGTTTTTATACCGTTCAAGTGAAAAATGAAGATTACTTACCTAACGATTTTGGTTTGTTTCACATGTCAGGTAATGTAAGTGAATGGACAATGGATGTTTATCGTCCTTTATCATGGGAAGATGGTCAAGAACTTGCTCCTTTCCGTGGTAACGTATACAAAACAAAAGTTACAGACGCAGACGGTATTGTTGCAGAAAAAGACAGCTTAGGTCGCATTCCATATAGAGATGTTACTGACGTGGAAAACGCAAAACGTAGAAACTACCGCAAATCAAACAATATTGGCTTTAAAGATGAGTTAGAATACACTGACTTTGAGCAAAAATATGATTACGGTGTTACAAGTTTAATCAGAAACACAGCACGCGTTTATAAAGGTGGATCATGGAATGACAGAGCTTATTGGATGACTCCAGGCTCTAGAAGATATTTAGACGAGGATCTATCAACTGCAACAATTGGTTTCCGTTGCGTGATGGATCGTGTAGGTGACCCTAGAAAAAATAAATAAATAGTAAAAATATTAAAAAAGCCGACTAAAATTAGTCGGCTTTTTTTGATAGATTAAAAAAAGTTTATTGGGGTGAATCATATTTAAAGGCTACGCATACTCAAATCCATAGCCTTTACACTATGTGTTAACGCACCAGATGATATGAAGTCCACACCAGTCTCTGCATAACTTCTTAAAGTCTGAAGGGTAATACCGCCACTTGCTTCAGTTTCAAACTTACCATCAATTAACTTAACAGCTTCACGCAATAACTCAGGCGAAAAATTATCTAACATAATACGATGAACACCACCAATTGCTAATACTTGTTTTACTTCGTCAATTGATCTCGTCTCAATTTCAATATTAAGTGTAAAGTTGTGTTCGCTTAAATACTTTTGAGTGCGTATTATTGCATTTGCTATTCCGCCTGCAAAATCAACATGGTTATCCTTAATCAAAATCATATCATACAATCCAATACGGTGGTTTGCACCACCGCCTACTTTAACTGCATATTTTTCGAGTAAACGCATACCAGGAGTAGTTTTTCGCGTATCCAATATTTGCGTATGCAATCCAGCTAACTCGGCCACATATTTTGCTGTTAAAGAAGCTACCCCACTTAAACGCTGAACAAAATTTAATACCGTACGCTCTGCGGTTAACATACTTCTTGAACTTCCTGAAACTTCTAAAACCACATCCCCGTATGCAATTTCATCACCATCCGTTTTAAGAAGTTTTACTTCCAATGTTGGGTCAACCTTTTTAAAAATATACTCAACCAACATTAACCCAGCTATAATGCCATTATCTTTAGCTACTATTATCGAATTACCGGTTTCATCTGCGTTAATCGTAGCTAGTGAAGTATGATCACCTTCTCCTATATCCTCTGCAAAAGCAATATCAATGAGTTGCTTAACCAAGGTATTTTTAAATAAATTTTCCATTAACTAATTCATGTTAAGATTTCAATTTGCATACTATTCTTTTTCGAAACGCATTTCATGAACTAACATGCCGCTTCCACTATCTTTCATAAAAATGTACACACGAAATTTGCCTTGAGCGGTTTCATAATTTGCAATAGCATATTTGGCACTTTGGCCAGATGATCCACGGTGCTGTATAGCAATATTCTTAGGCTGGTTATTTAATAAAAAGTTTTTTATCATAATTTCGGCCTGTTGTTTACTGTATACTCCTTCGTTATCGTTTATAGTTAGCTCTACAGTGCTATTTAAAAACTTAGTCACTTCTTTGGCATTTGTACTTTTTAGGGCATTTACTATTTCATCAAACCCATCAGCTAATACAACTGATGCACTGAACATTAGCATAACCCCTACCATGTATTTAAATAAACCGTTCTTCATGTTGTGTTTGTTTAATTACACACCTTAAACCAAAAGCGTGCCATAGGTGCAAATTAGCAAAAATGTTGATATGCAAAATAATAAGGCTTAAAAGTTTTATTAGTTATTTTTGCACTATGATTAATAAAGTAGCTTTAATTATTTTGGATGGCTGGGGAAATGGTAAACCTTATGATGGCAATGCCATATACCACTCTAACACACCTAATTTTGACCACATCACTAAGAATTATCCGGGCACAAGCATCAAAACAAGTGGTTTAGATGTGGGCTTACCTGCCGGACAAATGGGAAACAGCGAGGTGGGTCATATGAACTTAGGTGCAGGGCGTGTAGTATTTCAACAGTTGGTACTTATTAATAAATCGTTTGAAAATGGGGATGTGTTTAAAAACGAAACGTTGATAAACGGCATTGAATATGCTAAAACCAATAGGAAAAATATTCACCTCATTGGTCTGGTAAGTGATGGAGGAGTTCACTCGAGCATTGAACATTTAACAGGTTTGTGCAAAATGATGAAGCAAAAAAATATATCCAATTTTTTTGTGCATGCCTTTACTGATGGGCGCGATACCGATCCTAAAAATGGAAAAGGATACATGCAAAAGTTGCTAGCTGAATTAAACAGTACAGGAGGCAAATTAGCTTCGGTATGTGGCCGATATTATGCTATGGATAGAGATAAACGTTGGGAACGAGTTAGCAAGGCTTACGATTGCATGGTAAATGCCATTGGAGAGCATAGTAGCGATGTGCTATCAACAATTGATAAAAGATATGAAGCAGGAGAAACTGATGAGTTTATTAAGCCTATTATTTGCGTTGACTCAAACAATAAACCTATTACAAAAATTACTGATGGCGATGTGGTAATTTGCTTTAATTTTCGAACAGACCGAGGCCGGGAAATTACTGAAGTACTAGCACAAACTGACTTCCACGAGTATAATATGCACAAATTAAATCTGCATTACATTACCCTAACAGAATACGATAAAACCTATAAAAAAATCGGTGTAGTTTTTCCTGATATTGATTTGCAAATGACGTTAGGAGAAGTTTTAGAGCAACATCAAAAAACGCAAATACGTATTGCAGAAACAGAAAAATATCCGCATGTTACTTACTTTTTTAGTGGCGGTAGAGAGCAACCTTTTATTGGTGAAACAAGGTATTTAGCCCCATCGCCCAAAGTGGCTACTTATGATTTACAACCTGAAATGAGTGCTGAAGAAGTTTGTGGTTTTGCCTTACAAGCTATTACAAAAGAGAAACCTGATTTTATGTGCGTTAACTTTGCAAATCCGGATATGGTCGGCCATACCGGAATTGTAAGTGCAGAAATAAAGGCAGTAGAGAAAGTAGATGAGTGTTTAGGAAGAATTATTGCTGCAGCTATTGAGCATAATTATACTTTATTGGTAACTGCCGACCATGGTAATGGAGAATACATGACTAATGAAGAAGATGGTACACCAAACACATCACACACCACAAATGAAGTTCCATTTATTGTGGTTAACGGTAACGGAAAACGATTAAAACCGGGAAAATTAGCCGATGTGGCACCAACGATTTTAAGCCTGCTTCAAATCCATCAACCAACTCAAATGACAGGAACCAGTTTATTATGCGATTAATTATAACTACTTGCCTAATAACACTGGTATCTTGCCAAAATGTAAGTATAAATAAACCCACATTCGTTGACACCAAACATTTTTTTGAACATGAAATAACCATTCTAACCGAACAAAAAACAGGTATTGAAAAATACTTGAATTATGGTAAAAAAAGGGATAGTTTAATTATTCATGACAACGTAAACTGGGAAAAAGAAATACAAGTATTTACCCTAATTGATTTGGCAAAGCCCAGTAATAGCAGTACTTTTATTGTAGATAGTAGTATTTGCAATAACCAAACACAAATTAACTACACATCAAGAGAAAAAAAACAAACACTTAAAACAGTGAAAATTACCAAAGATATAAAAGATAATATTATGGTGATAGAGGCAGTTATGACCAAAACTAATTCATTATACCAATCATACACCAATTTAAGGTATGTAACTGATAGCGGATTCAGTATTTACGGCAAACAATCTGTAAAATTAGGTGATGATAGCAAGTATCATATTAATGCAATATTTATACACTAGTCTTAACGCAAAAACGCTCCAAATTTGGAGCGTTTTTATTTCGATATTATTACTCCATTACCTTAAGTCTATTACTTCACATTTTGGATACTTCTTTACATCAAACACAAAAAATTTATCTTCCAATTTAACATTAGGAAATTGGTTGGTAACTAGGTATGTATGTATGGTTCCATTCTTGTCAAACACCTGCGATTTTACAATGGTTTGATTGGTCTTATCAATTGTTAATTTAATTTTAAAGAAGTTTTTCTTTTTGTCTTTTGGGGTTAGTTCTACCAAGACAATATCACTTTTCCCTTCTTTTTTGGTATCTAATATTTTTGATAAAAACCCTTTATCATACATGGTAAAAATATCATCAAGCCTAATAGGCGCTTTTTTAGGATCATAGTTATTTACTTGTACCTCGTTTACCTCTTTACTATATGTCCAAACAGTTTTATTGTCGCACATAATTACTTGATCGGCTATATCTAACCTAAACTTATTCCCTTTTACATAAATACTGCCTTTTTGTTTTTCGCTCATGTTCTCTGCCTTACTTTCAATGCTGTAAATAAAATCAGCCTTTATGGTTTTAAAGTTTTTGTAGCGTGTACTAATTAAATTTAATAATTTATCAGCAATTTTATTAGCAGGTTTTGGGGCTTGTTGCGCTATTGCAAAAGAAGTAGAAAAAACTACAAGAATAATAATTCGATTAATCATGATAATACGTTTAGCTATTTAACATTTATTCCAATACCGCATTTACAACCATTATGCCAAGCAAAATAATGATAACTGAAGGTATATTGCACAAAACTACGTGCAATTTAACACCTACCCAAACTTTTTACTCAAGTTACTGAGGTAGTTAACAATAAAGTTTGAAAACTAATTAAACCATGTGTTACTATTATTACTCTAAAATAGCACATTAAGTAAATGAGCACCAACAAGCCAACTTCTGATACAGAGATATTGCAGGCATTTGCACAAGATGCAACTAGGCATAAGGCTTTCGAGTGGTTATTAAATACCTATCAACAAAAAACGTATTGGCACATCAGGCGTATGGTTATTAATCACGATGATGCTGATGACGTGCTTCAAAATACCATGATTAAAGTTTGGGAAAATCTGAATCAATTTAAAGGCAATGCCAAATTATATACCTGGATTTACCGCATAGCCACCAATGAGGCATTAAACTTTTTAAACAAACGAAAACAACATCAAAATATAGAGGATACTTCCCCCGAATTACTGAGGCACTTAACCACTACAGGTTATTTTAATGGAAATAGCGCAGAACTTAAACTACAACAAGCCATTATCCATTTACCCGAAAAACAAAGATTGGTGTTTAACCTAAAATATTTCGATAACATGAAATACGAAGACATGAGTGAGGTGTTAGAAACATCGGTGGGTGCATTAAAAGCCTCTTATCATCATGCTGTTAAAAAAATTGAATTCTATTTAACCGAACATTAAACCTTTAGCCAAAATACCAATCATAAAATACGTAATGAGTAACCAAGGGCATTTATATCACATAACTAAAATTAATCCACAGGTTGGATTTACCTTACCTGATGGTTATTTTGACCAAAGTCGAAACCAAATCATGTTAAGGGTTAATGATGGTGGATTTAGTGCACCAGAAGCTTACTTCGAAAAAAGTAAAACACGGTTATTAAACCACATTAAACCAAAACCAAGACTATTTTATATTAACCCAATTTGGTGTGCCGCAGCCGTATTAATAGTAACGCTTGGCTTGTATATATTTATGCCATTAAGTAATTACAAAACAGAAAACTTAGTAGTTACCGATGAGGAAATAATAAACTACGTATTAACCGATAAATTAACCGATTTACCCATTGAAGCATTAGCAGTAAATGAGGCAAACAGCAACAGAAACGAATCCATACCAGAAGAGGTGATTGAGGGTATAGATGAAGAAACATTAGTTAACGAATTGTAACTTTAACCAACATGAAAAAAATATTATTAATATTGTTTTTAAGCTTAGGATTGGGCCTGTTAGCCCAACAAACCGATGAAAATGAAGAAACGAAATACGAAAAAATAGAAGCACTAAAAATTGGCTTCATCACCGAAAAACTTGCCCTTACAAGTAAAGAAGCAGAATTATTTTGGCCCATTTACAATAAGTTTGAGCAAGACATAAAAACAGTAAGAAGAAAACAACGTGAGCTAACCAAAGCGTTTAAACTAAAAGCAAAACCAACCGAGCAAGAGGCCGATAAATACATTAATGAGCAGTTGGTGCTCAAGCAAACCGAAATTGATTCGATAAAAAAATATATACCCGAGTTTAAAAAAGTATTACCCACCGCTAAAGTTGCAAAACTACTGAGCATTGAGCAAGAGTTTAAAATACAGCTACTCAAAAAAATAAAAGACAAAAGACATTAAGAATTGCAACACCTAAAAAAGGAAACCAAGTTTGGTTTCCTTTTTTGTTTTTAATTAACACGGTACAGCTATATTTGCCCAAAATTTACAGGAAATGACTAAAGGACCCATATCTCAATTTATTGAAACCCACTACAAGCATTTTAATGCTGCTGCATTGGTTGATGCTGCCAAAGGATACGAAATACACCTTACCGAGGGAGGCAAAATGATGGTTACACTTGCCGGTGCCATGAGTACTGCCGAATTAGGCAAATCATTGGCCGAAATGATACGCCAAGGCAAAGTAGATATTATTAGCTGCACTGGCGCCAACCTTGAAGAAGATATTATGAACTTGGTAGCCCACAGCCATTACAAACGTGTACCAAACTACCGCGATCTTTCACCGCAAGACGAATGGGACTTATTGGAAAACCATTACAACCGTGTAACCGATACGTGTATACCTGAAGAAGAAGCTTTCCGTAGGTTACAAAAGCACATCCATAAAATATGGAAAGATGCAGATACTGCAGGTGAGCGCTATTTCCCGCACGAGTACATGTACAAAATTTTAAACAGTGGTGAGTTAGCACAATACTACGAAATTGACCCTAAAAACTCGTGGATGTTGGCAGCAGCTGAGCGCAACTTGCCTATTGTAGTTCCAGGTTGGGAAGACAGCACCATGGGTAATATATTCTCTAGTTTTGTTATTAAAAACGAAATAAAAGCCAGCACCATGAAAAGCGGTATTGAATACATGGTGTGGTTAGCCGATTGGTATGTTAAAAACAGCGAAGGCAAGGGAATAGGTTTTTTTCAAATTGGTGGCGGTATAGCTGGCGATTTCCCTATTTGCGTTGTACCTATGTTGTACCAAGACATGGAAATGGAAAACATTCCGTTTTGGAGTTACTTCTGTCAAATTAGCGATTCAACCACTTCATACGGTTCCTACTCTGGTGCTGTACCCAACGAAAAAATTACATGGGGTAAATTAGATATACATACACCTAAATTTATTGTAGAGAGCGATGCCACCATTGTAGCACCATTAATGTTTGCTTGGATTTTAGGCTGGTAATTCATTTGCCTTTTAATACATAAAACGTCATTTCGATTTTTTCGCGGTGGCGTTTTTATTTTACAGATAAACTTAGCCATTACCGAGCGAATGGGCTTACCCTGCGCCTCGTGCTGCGTTTTACGGGCTACTACGCCAATGGCTTGGCCAACATACTTCGGGGTAGCTTTCTTCACACGCTAAACAAGGTTTTAACTCATGTATCACAACTCAC
>CANLLM010000032.1 GCA_947491825.1 Bacteroidota bacterium | reverse complement strand
CGTGAGCGCAATTCATCAGTAAGTTTACCTTGTTCTTCAATTGTATGTAATATTGAAAATTTACGTGTTTCCATATCACGCAGTTTTTCAATTCCAATTTTTATGCGTTCAATGTCTACTTCATCCAGGTTTCCGGTAGCTTCTTTCCTGTACCTAGATATAAAAGGAATGGTACCTCCACCATCTAATAAATGAATGGTAGCCCTAATTTGGCTTATGCCAATATTTAGTTTTGATGCGAGTATAGGAATAGTAATATTTAAGTCGTGCATAGCTTACAATAATAGGCAAGCTTAATGAGTGGTTATGCACGTTATTTTAACAAATGAAGGTCTATTTTTTTGCTTTCTGATTAACAAGATTTTGAGTTGATGTAAGCGCAACAAAAAAGCCGCCCAACCGATTATCGGTTGGGCGGCTTTAGGTTATAATTATGTTATATTATTTACCCGTAACTACAAATTTAACACTATGTGTTCCTTGGGCATTTTTCATTACCAAGAAATATACACCATTGTTAAAGTTGCTGATATTGATACTTTCGTTTACGTTTTTATCGTTGAAAGTACGAGTTAACATTTCTCTTCCAATCATATCGTAAACTGCAATATTTAAAGGCAAAGTTTTAACATCAGTAGCACTGATGGTGATCACATCTTTAGCAGGATTAGGGTATATGTTAATATTTGCTGCAACCACATCTTTACGTTCTAAGCCGGTGTTAGGGGTATCTTTAACAATAACTGTGCGGGTTGCTGTGGCCATATTGCCACAAAAATCGCTTACCGAGTAGGTTACCGTGTACGAGCCTAATGCTACTGTATTAACTGTACCAGCTGTAATGATGTATGAAGTTAAGTTGCCATCTTTATTATCAGATGCTGTTAGGTTTGGATGCGTGTATGCTCCCGATCCAACAAATACCGTATCTGTAGCAGGCACAATAATGCTTGGTTTAAGGGTATCCAAATTGCATAATCCCAAATCGTTTAAGTTACGAGGAATTAATTTAAAGTTAGAGAAACTGAAAGTAATAGGACCTTGAGCATAAGTTAAAAATTGACCTTTAACTAAAGTTCTGTTTAAGTTCAAAATTGAATTGTTTAAATCATCAACACGCAAACCATTTGTTTTGGTTGAGTCAATGTTAATTACGAACTCTCCGAAGTTATCTCCATTTGCATTGGAATCTGCGTTTATATTAACAACAAAAGTAGAATCCCATTTAACCAAAACCCCTTCCCAAGGACGGGCATAACGAATATTATTTAAACGGAATGAATCTATTGGTAAATTCATTTCGAAGGCAGGCATTACCGCTTTACTTTTTATAACTGAACCAGTTAAATTATATAAAGTGGTTACGTTAAAGTTTTCAGTAACACGAGCTGCGGTAATTTCCACAGAGTCACCAATTTTCCAATTGTTATTACCTATACTATTCTGGATGAAAATAGCCGAATTAGGACCTTGTCCATCTTGAATAATAGTTTGATTGTTCATATTGGTTGCGGTTACCACACCATTCACACTAATTCCACTTAATGAGTCACCATTCCAAATGGTAGTTCCATTTGTAGGGTTGGGTGCAAATTGTAAGTCTCTGATGTTTTTAACACCGTCTACAGTTACATAATAAAATGATCCACTGGCAATTGTGTCTGGCACAACCGTTGATAAATTTCTGCCATCAGTAGCTTTAATATAGAATTTAACAATTGTATTACCAAGAAATGGAGGGATTTTGCCACTCCATGTATCAGAAGAAGCAGCTTTAATCAAGTCAACATTTTTAAAAACAGAAGAATCTTTCTGTGCGTAGTATAATTTAGCTAAAGTAAGCGCAGTATCTGATAAAATCCGTGTCGATATTGTTACTGAATCTGTTGGAGTAACAACAATGGGCATGCGGCTGCGCAGGCCAATGCTGGGTGGGCAAACATTACATGGGCCGATATCACTTGGCGACAATGGTGCAATGCCATAACGGCTCACGCCACCAATTATATATTCAGTTATTATACCTCTTATGTAGGTTAAACCTGTACCAATGGCTGGTGGTATAAAGTTATTTGCAATTTTAGGTACAGTGTCTTCGTTGTCATCATTACGCAAATAAGCTGAAACATCACGTATGTCTAATTGGTTACCCGCATTGTCTTGAATCGCCCAATTCCATCTTGTACCGCCAAATGGAGTAACTCCTACAACCCTAACATTTCTGATTTCAACCAATACGCCTTCCCATTTTTCACCAGCTGCCTTTTTTTGCAACCATGTTCCTGCTGTAGGGTTACCTGTCATTAATGAATCAGCCGAGATTACAGTATATACTGGTTGGTAAGTGTTTAAATCTACTTGTTCAACTGCGTTGCTCCAATTGGCATTATTCCTTATAACATTCATCTGTGTCTCACCTTGGAAGGTTGCAAATTTTCCCGTAACGCGCACTTTATAACCCGGAATCATATTTTCATAAAACTTTGTTTCGGTAATGAAGTTAGGTAAAGTAGGACGTCCTGCTGATGGCGTTGTTGATGGATCACACATCACTAGCACTCCACTCCAAGGTCCTCCGCCTTCTTTTTGAATATATGCCGCTTTTCTACTAGTTGCTGACAATCCATAAGTTTTTGGATTTGACACCACGATGCCATCAAAACGAACAGTGTCACTATAAGTCGGGTTTACAAAAGTTGGGCTAATGTAATCTGGCAAATCCACTACTGGTGTTGCCGTTAATTTACTTTGGCTTACAAACTGCACCGAATCAATCGAGATAACTGGATACGGGTTTTGCGCTTTTAGCGAAACTGTTGCTGCTAGCAGCATAATCGCGAGTAATTGTTTTTTCATTATGGTATTGTATTTTAATTGTTGTTTTATTTGATGATGGCAAATTTTCCTAAATCTAATTTCCCTGTTTTCTCGTCTTTTACTGCAAATAAATAAACGCCTGTACTAATAGTGCCCTTGCTGTTTGATAAAATATCCCAAGCATGCTCACCGCCACTGAAGACTTTTTTGCCAGTTTGCCCATAACGTTCAAACCATTGGATGTCCTCACCTTGGTAGGTGCTTGCATCGTGTGTAAGGTTTGCAACCAAATCGCCACTACTGGTGTATACGCTAATGGTGCACTTTGCAGGTAAATTGGTAAAGTATATTTTTTTGCTGCGTGAGTTTGCACCATCCCAAGCTGCTGAAGTTTGGTATGGATTAGGATAAACCCCTACACGGTTTTCAGTATTTTCTGTAATGGCTTCTGCGTTACTTCCAGTATACACACTAAATGCATTTTCGGTAAACGAAGATTCTAAAGAAGCCAAGTTTATCGCTTCATCACCTTTATCAAAAGCGGTAAGGATAAACAAATATTGCCAACCATTTTGCAGGTTATTTATTTCGTATTTGTTGGTATATGGCGTGCTGTCTCCTTCAAAATAAATAGGAGAAGATAACGCTACTGCTTCAAATCCATTGTTATATCCGTTGTTGTTTCCAGCAGAATCCCATTGTGCAATTAAATTCCGTTGGTCAATTAAATTACCTCCTAAATCATCTCCAGGATTGGTTTTATATAACCGATATCCTTCAAAATCTTTTTTGCGGGAAATAGGATCAATAGATGTTTCTGATGTATTATCCCAGTATATTTCTACTTTGTTATTACTGCTTACAATTTTTGTTTTGGGTGTTTTGGGAGGTTCAGGTAGCACATATCTGTTTATTTTTCCATCACCATTGGCATCATTTTCTGCGCGGTATTTTCCATCTTCATTCACATCTTCGCCTACATAAGTAGCACGTGTGCGGGCTAAGAAAGAGGTTAATTCAGATCTGGTTTCAGGAGTTGATACCGTACCATTGTTTACTGGTGGCGAACCATCATCTTTTTTCGCTGCGCAAACAAATGCCATCACATAATTAAAACTTTCTCCAGGCTCCAAACTAATAAGTGGACCTGCAGTAAGCAATTGAATCCAGTTGTTGGGTGTGCCATTAAATGGACCAATTGCAGATTGATAAAGTTGCAACGAATCAACACTAACCTTCATTCGGTTATAGCGTTCTTGCTCGTTTGCTGGCGCAATCCAAGGAGCATTGACCGAATTAAAATTCCAGAAATTATAATTTACTTGGGGCTTAGGCCAACCGCGTTGTAAAAAAGTATCGGGCTTGTCAGGGTTAAAAAACATACCCCTGTATTCAATGCCCAAAAATTGTATGGCTCCGTAAGAGTTAATGTACTCCAAGTCATCAGCTCCTAAATCGCTCAACCAAGCATAAATAGTTTTGTATTTTGTATCAACACCGTTACGTCCTTTGTTAAAAAAGTTGGTACCAGTTTGGCGCGTTATATTTACGTTTCTAACAACCAAATCGCTCCATTGCCCAACATAAACGCTATCCCAACGTTTACTGCTGTTATTGGTGATTTTATAATTACAAATAACAAAAAAATCTGCAAACGAATAATTCCAAGCGTAGGTTTCTAGTTTAACATGTGCACGCAAAGGTTGCGTGTGTCCGCCAATTGGGGTTGATGTTCCCGGAACAATGGTGGCTGTATCACTAAATTGCATCACAAAATCTTGGTGCGAAACCGCTGAGGAAGAAAAAACAGAACTAGATGTTAAAGAGGATTTTTCTTGTATTGGAGTTAGTGGGGTAAATTCGAATCCAGATCCTCCTGTGCTATATCCACTTGATGCATCAGCGGCACTGGTAGAAACCAAAGCCTGACCATCAACCAACGCCCCTAACCAAACGCCTGATTCAAATAAATGCTCATTACCTTTTTGAGGGAAAGCCATACTAGGTAAACCCTGTGTATTACTTCTAACTCCCGGGCGACCTACAGTTCCCGCATTACTTAAGGTAAGTTTGATACGTCCCGCATCTGTTGATTTTTGTGTAAACAGAACCTGCGCCTTCAAAGAAGCCGATCCTAATAATATGACCAATAATAACGTAATGCGCATGTATATTTTCCGACTTACAAATATGCAGTTTTTTAACTTTTTGTACGTTAAAATTACTTTAACTGTCTTGTTATCATGCTGGTTATTAAATAAGCTCCTCACTAACAAGCACTAAAGTGAGATTAATTAATTGTAAATCCTTTTTAAATTAACCTACAGAGAGAACCTAGTAAAGTTTAGTCTAATGGGATTAAGGATTTTGTCAACTTGTAATTATGAAAGTTGTTTGTTAAGAAATTATAAAGTGCGTAAAATCGGGTATAAACCCAAATGCACATTATGAGGTATTTAAGCAAATATTTTCGTTTGCGAATTACTCAGCATGTGCATAAATAGCAGTTTACTATCAATGTATTAGGTTGTTTCTTGTGGTGCAATTCACAAGATGTACACAATAAATCACAATGCTGTGCAAAACATTTAGTCTGCTTTAAATTGGATAACTTAAACTACATTTGGTAGCTAACCTAAATAGTAAACACCGTTTTAATAGAAGAACATGGCTGAGTTTAGAAAAAAACCAATGACCAAAAAAACAGATATCGCTCAAATGGTTGAGAACGGGAAATTGCAGCCTCAAGCGATAGATTTGGAGGAAGCGGTATTAGGTGCATTGATGCTCGAGAAAAATGCCATCACAGTGGTGTCTGATATTTTAAAGCCTGAAAGCTTTTACAAAGATTCGCATCAAATCATTTTTCAATCTATAAAAACTTTATTTAGTAATGCGCAACCAATAGATATCTTAACCGTTACATCCGACCTACGTAAACAAGGTCAGTTGGAAATTGTTGGCGGTGCATACTTTATTACTTCTCTTACCAACCGAGTAGCATCGGCCGCTAATATCGAGTACCACGCACGTATCATTGCACAAAAATTTATTCAACGGGAGCTTATTCGTATTTCAACAGAAATACAGCGCGAGTCTTTTGAGGACAGTGCTGATGCTTTTGAATTGTTGGATAGTGCTGAGCGTAAATTATTTGAAGTATCGCAAGGAAATATCAAGCGCGATTACAAACAAATGAATACCATTGTTCGTGAAACCATTCGTGATATTGAAGGATTAAAAGACAAAGAAGGTGGTTTAACGGGTATACCATCAGGCTTTACTAAATTGGATAGGATTACATCTGGTTTTCAAAAATCAGATTTGGTTATATTAGCAGCTCGTCCGGGTATGGGTAAAACGGCCATGGTTTTATCTGTTGCACGTAATGCTTCTTTGTTGTCTGAACAGCCTCGAGCTATTGCGATTTTTTCATTAGAGATGAGCAATAAGCAATTGGTAACGCGTATGATTAGTGGCGAATCTGAGATTCCGGGCGAAAAATTAAGAAAAGGAACTTTAGCACCACATGAGTGGGAACAGCTAAATACCAAGGTGGCGCGTTTAAGTGAGGCGCCAATATTTATTGATGACACGCCTGCATTAAGCGTTTTTGAATTACGTAGTAAATGCCGCAGGTTAAAGGAACAAAATAATATTGAAATGATTATCATCGATTACTTGCAGTTAATGCGTGGCGATGATTCAAACAATAAAAACGGTAATCGCGAGCAAGAGGTAAGTTATATCTCTAGGTCGTTAAAAGCTTTGGCTAAAGAACTCGATGTGCCTGTCATTGCATTGGCACAGTTAAGTCGTGCCTCAGAAAAACGTGGTGCAGCTGCTATTCCAATGTTATCAGATTTACGTGAATCGGGTTCTATTGAGCAGGATGCTGACATGGTAATGTTTATATACCGTCCAGAGTACTATGGCATCACTGAGTTTGAAGACGGAGGAAGTACACACGGTGTTGCTGAATTACACATTGCAAAACACCGTAACGGTTCGTTAGATTCACTTCGATTAAGATTCGTACATGAGTTTACCAAGTTTAAAGATTTGGAAGAGCATGATTTTGGTGGAACTGATGCGCCAAGTTTTAGCAATGACGAAATGGGTGGCTTTGGCAGTATGGGTACAATAACCCGTAGCAGTAAGCTAAACGATATGAGTCAGGATGATGATGAATTTACACCACCACCATTTTAATAAAAATTTCTTACCAGATTTATATTTTAGTATTAAAACGTAATCGATCAGAAATGGTTTGCTGCATGCCTGATGCCTAATGGATATACTGGTTTCTGAATGATAGATTGGTTACATACAAATTGCTTGTTAAGAACCGTAAATTAATTGGTAACATAACATGCACCGGGCAGAATAAAATAATTTCCAGTTCAATTTTATTCCTACAAAAAATAAATATTAAACACTACAATTTCTTTATTTTGCGGCACTTTATAAGCGAAATCTTATTATGCAATTCAATAAAAAACACCACAGTAACGACACTTTATTAAACTTATATAAAGGCATGCTTAAACCTCGAATGATTGAGGAAAAAATGCTGATCTTGCTTCGCCAGGGACAAGTTACTAAATGGTTTAGTGGTATTGGTCAAGAGGCTATCAGTGTTGGTGTTACACAGGCATTACATAAAGATGAATATATACTTCCACTTCACCGTAACTTGGGTGTTTGGACGAACCGTGATATGCCTTTCACGAAATTATTTTCCCAATGGCAAGGTAAATTAAACGGTTACTCTAAAGGTCGCGAACGTTCGTTTCACTTTGGTACAAATGAGCATCATATTATTGGAATGATTTCGCACTTAGGAGCCATGCTTGGTGTAGCCGATGGTATTGCACTCGCTCATAAACTTAAAGGCGAACAAAAAGTTAGCGTAGTTTTTAGTGGGGATGGGGGTGCCAGCGAAGGCGATTTTCATGAAGCAATAAACACGGCTGCAGTTTGGGATTTACCGGTAATATTCTTGATAGAAAATAATGGTTATGGCTTATCAACACCAAGTAACGAACAGTTTAGATGCAAAAATTTTATTGATAAAGCAGTAGGTTACGGTATACAAGGATATAAGGTAGATGGTAACAATATTTTAGAAGTGTATGATATGGTAAATAACCTTGCCAGTAGCATGCGCTCCAATCCTCGTCCCATCCTATTAGAGTGTATGACATTCCGTATGCGCGGACATGAAGAGGCTTCAGGTACAAAATATGTTCCACAAGAGTTGTTTGATGAGTGGGGTAAAAAAGATCCGATAACAAACTACGAATACTGGTTGAAAGCAGAGGGTATTTTAACCGATGAGATGATTGCCGAATACCGAGTAACATTTAAAAAAGAAATTGATGAAGGAGTAGAAGCCGTTCAGGCCGAATCTGAAATTATTCCCGATACAGCAATTGAAATGGCTGATGTATATGCACCTGTTCCTTTTCAAATCAGTGAAAATTTTGGTCATTTACAACATGTTACTGTTAAACCAACCACTGAAAATAAATCACGTAAACGTTTGGTTGATGCCATAAGTGATGGATTAAAATTGAGCATGCGTAAACACGAAAATTTGGTGTTGATGGGTCAGGATATTGCAGAATATGGAGGGGTGTTTAAAATAACACAAGGTTTTATGGAAGAGTTTGGAAAAGGTCGTGTACGCAATACACCACTATGCGAAAGTGCCATTTTAGGTGCCGCATATGGACTCTCTGTAAAAGGAATGAAATCCATGATGGAAATGCAGTTTGCCGATTTCGTGAGTGTGGGCTTTAACCAAATTGTAAATAATTTAGCTAAAAGTTATTACCGTTGGGGTCAAAATGCGGATGTGGTAGTTCGCATGCCAACTGGTGCAGGCGTGGGCGCAGGACCATTCCACTCGCAAAGTAATGAGGCTTGGTTTTTTCATGTTCCGGGTTTAAAAGTAGTTTACCCTAGTACACCTGGAGATGCCAAAGGTTTATTGGCTGCAAGTTTAACCGACCCCAATCCGGTGATGTTTTTTGAACATAAAGCATTGTATCGTTCTATTGAGTTGGAGGAAGAAGTGTATGATGATTATTATGAAATAGAAATAGGTAAAGCACGTATTGTTAAAGAAGGAAATGATGTAAGTATTATTACTTATGGTGCAGGCGTTCATTGGGCTACCAAACATTGCTTAGAAGCAGGTATCGAAGCAGATATTATAGATTTAAGAACCTTGTTACCTTGGGATAAAGATGGCGTGATGAATAGTGTGCGTAAAACAGGGAAAGCATTTATTTTACATGAAGATACCTTAACCGGAGGCATCGGTGCCGAGATTGCGTCCTACATTGCCGAACATGCCTTTAAATATTTAGACGCACCAGTAAAACGTAGTGCAAGTCTTGATACTGCTGTTCCGTTTAATGTAGATTTAGAACAAAACTTTTTACCTAAAGAACGTTTTAAATTGGAGTTAAATGAGTTGTTAAATTTCTAATGTATATCAGCTTTGTTAAAATTTAAGAATAAATATTTTTGGGTTTTTATTGTAACACTTTTAGTAAGTATAACGCTTTACCTATTTGTGAAACAATGGAAGGTAAAGCAACTTCCATTTAATGAGTTTATGTTGGAAACAGCAAAAAACATTAACGAAGATTGTCCTAAAATGATTGATGAACACACCCGTTTGGATGATGTATTGGCCATGCCGCCAAATGAGTTAGTATATAATTACACCTTGGTAAATATAGATATGGATGACGTAAACATGAACAATGTTTTGCCATCACTAGAGGCGATGTTATTAAAAACCGTAAAAGAAAACAACGATTTTAAAATCTTTAGGGAAAATAGGACCACCATTACCTATCGTTACTTTGATAAAGAAGGGTTGTTTATGGTAAAAATAGACGTTACACCAGAAAAGTATTTGGATTAGTATTTGAAATTTAATTGCTGGAGGTAAATAGTCAGCAATCAATTTTTAAGCACAACTCGTAAGAACTTGTAACCTGAAATTAGAATTTGCAATGTTTGTTATGAGCTATTTTAAACTGTAAACTTGAACTCCCTTTAAGGCTAATGTTCTAAATTAGCTTTAATGCTGGCTAAGCCATTGTCTAAAGTAGTAGCAGTGTTTTTAGTAACAAACGGAATCATGTATCGTTTAATCGGGTTATTGCCAACATTTCCGCTATCAATCCAATGTAATTCGGTTGTATAAGCATCTATGACTTTAAAAGTAAATACACCAGCTGCAGTTCTTTCAGCACGGTTTACACTCAATATAAATTGTAAGCTGCTGTCTTTTTTGTAATTGATGGTTTCAAAATAACCTTGCCCCAATAAAGCACCATAAAAATATTGGCGCGAACCAATTGTGTTTGGTGTTTTGTTGTAAAAATAATACAATGTACTATCTACATTTTTATTCCATAAACTCCATTGTTCCCAATTGTGGTAATTGCTTAAGTAAGCAAAGGTTTCGCTAACAGGTTTGTTTATGGTAATGCTACGTTCTACATAATAGGTATTCGGGAATAATCTTGAACCCAATACAAATGCAAATACAATTGTAAAAATGATAAAGTAAATTTTAAACAGTTTCATTATTGCAATTAGTTAGTAAACAATAAATAAAAAAACACCGCAGGTATGGCTAAAAACAATCCATCAAAACGGTCCAATACACCACCATGTCCAGGTAAAATAGTTCCACTATCTTTAATGTGTAAATTACGTTTTAATAATGATTCGAATAAATCTCCAAAGGTGCCAAATATTACTACCAATAGTGCAATCACCATCCAATCAAAAGTGGTTACATCATCAAATCCAAGTAAATTAGATATACCATAAGCCACTGCTAAACTTAGTATTGCCCCGCCAATGCTGCCTTCCCAGGTTTTTTTGGGTGATATCCGTTCAAATAATTTATTCTTTCCAAAACTGCGTCCAGCCAAATAAGCACCAGTATCGCTAGTCCATAATAATAAAAAGAAACCCATGGGTAACCCGGGACTGTAACTTAACGAGTTTAAGAATCCCATTTTGGCTAACATAACAATTGGCATAGTAATATATAACAACCCCAAAATTTGAAAAGCCAAAGTAGAAAACTCGTTATGTGTGCGCTCAAACAGTTTTATGATAAACATGAACAAAAAAATAGGGATGAGGTTGTAATACCATGTCAATGATAAGTCGGCCGAAAATATCATGGCAAACATGATCAAAATAACACTTCCACAAATAATTCCCATATACTTTTCTACCCAACGTTTATCGGGTAATACCAATTCATAAAATTCAAGTAAACACAAAAAGTTAATGACAAACAGCAAGATAAAAAAGCTAAACTCGCTAAACAAAGTTGCTGCTATGACAGCCGAGACAAAAATAGCTCCCGTTATGCTGCGTTGTATAAAATTACTTTTCATTGGTAGGGTTGTTATTTATTAAATGCAATGCTGTGATCACATCATTTGCGGGGCAATATATTTCAATTACTCCGAATGCCTGATAGCTGCTGTCTCTTTTATTCATGCTAACTGCATGAATGCCATTTTCTTCTAGCATTTGAATAATTATTTCGGCTTCAATAGGATTGCCAGTTTGGTGTATTTTATTAAAATCACTCGCCATTGTACCACACACGTTTAAAGGTAATGTTGCGCAATATCCATAATAAACCAATGGTTAATACAACGCTGCCTGTATTTATGATCCACGATTCAAAAACGTAACCATCTTGCATTATTGTTGGTAAGTTATTTTTTATTGGGGTATAACTACTCACCACTGCAAAGGCATTGTTTACAAAATGCATGATGATACTAATCCATAAATTACCGGTAAATAAATAAGCATAACCTAGAGCAGCACCTAATACTAAACGAGGAATAAACCCGTAAAACTGCCCATGAAATGCGCTAAAAACAATGGCCACTATCCAAACTGTAAAATGCTTTTTACCTGTCGTTAAACGCACGAAATTTTGGAGCACACCCCTAAACAAAAACTCTTCGCCAATAGCAGGTATTATAGCGATTACTATTAGGTTTATAAATAATACATTTAAAGTGTCTGCCTTAATAAATGCTTTCGTGAAATGCGCTGCAAGTTCTTCTGCTACTTTCATTTCAGTCTCTAATTGTACCATGGAAGAAGGTAGTTTTAGAAAACTGTTTACATAAACAAGCCAACTTATAAATGGCATAGCAGTTAACACCATTAACATGGCCAATATAATTTCGGTTGGTTTCGTTTTGCGGTTTAGTTTTAAAAACTCAGCAGGTATCTGATGTATGGATTTACAAAAGTACCAAGCTGGATAAATAAATAGTCCTGCCGATGTTAAGGCTTGAATATATTTAAGTGCATTAATGTTTGTGGCTGAGTTAAAATTAGTTAATAGACTCGGGTTACTTAAAAAATCAATGCCAAATATTGGTTTGCTTGTATATAAGGCTATGCTATAAGCAAAGCCTGCAAACATCAACATCATACCTGCTAAAATAAACATGCGGGTAATAAAAAATACAACGGGATGCTCCCAAAACAATTTCTTTTCAGTCATTTACCTATTTTTGCCATGCAAATATAACAATGGTTAAGATAGGAAACATAGAATTGGGTGAATTCCCTCTATTACTTGCCCCCATGGAGGATGTGAGTGATCCGCCTTTTAGGGCAGTATGCAAAGACAATGGGGCAGACCTGATGTATACCGAATTTATAAGTAGTGAGGGTTTAATACGTGATGCGATAAAAAGCCTTAAGAAGCTCGATATATTTGATTACGAGCGCCCTGTAGGTATACAGATATTTGGTGGTGATGAGGAGTCGATGGAGTTGGCAGCTAAAATAGTTGATGCTACTAATCCAGATTTATTAGACATCAACTTTGGCTGCCCAGTAAAAAAAGTAGTGTGTAAAGGGGCAGGTGCGGCTATTTTAAAGGACTTACCTCAAATGATTAAAATTACCGACCGTGTAGTTAAATCTACAAAATTGCCTGTTACCGTAAAAACACGTTTGGGTTGGGATGAAAACACGAAGAACATTGAAGAAGTAGCCGAGCGTTTATTTGATGTAGGTATTAAAGCATTGTCAATTCACGGACGTACCCGTGCCCAATTATACAAAGGCGAAGCCGACTGGACCCTAATTGCTAAAGTTAAAAACAACCCACGAATACAAATTCCAATTTTTGGTAATGGCGACATAGATTCGGCACCAAAAGCGTTGGAGTACCGCAATAAATACGGTATTGATGGCATTATGATTGGTAGAGCGGCTATTGGTTATCCTTGGATATTTAATGAAATAAAGCATTACATGGCTACGGGCCAATTATTGTCAGCACCATCATTAATAGAGCGTGTAGCGGTTGTTCGTAAACATTTAAATTTTAGTGTACAATGGAAAGGTCCTGTTGTTGGGATATTTGAAATGCGTAACCACTATAGCCAATATTTTAGAGGTATTCCAAATTTCAAAGGGTACAGAACCAAATTGGTTATGGCTCCAAATCAAGAAAGTATTCTCGAAACATTAAACGAAATTATTGTCAAATACGAAGGAATGACGCTTTCCGTTTAAGTTAATCGTAGCATAAAAAGTCGGCATGTGTTTACACATTCCGACTTTTTATGCTAAGTGATGTTGTTTTATTCCACCACAATACGTTTTACCAATCTATTTTTACTGTGTTGTATTTCTAACAAATAAACGCCCCTATTCAGTTCGTTAACATTAATAGTATGCGTGTTTATGCCCTTAGAAAGGTTTATGTTTTGATTCTGCACTACTTGTCCTAGCATATTTATTAAACGCACCTCAGCATGCCCATTTTCCAAAACTTCTAGTTTTAGGTTAATAATAGTTTTAGCAGGAATAGGGTAAATACTTAAGTTTCGTATAGCCAATGCTTCATTTAAACCAACTGCAGGAGTTACATTTATAACAATCGAACTCGCTATGCTTTGACAACTCGAACTATTGCGTGAAACAACCAATAGGGTTGCAGTATCAACCATGTTAAATCGCGCGCTTATGTTTGCTGTATTATTGCCGCTTAAAATGGTTCCCTTGCCATTGGCAACACTCCAAATATATGTTAACCCGCTTTCAGCTGTTACATTATAGTTGTTTGCTTCGCCACGAATGGGTGCAATATTACCAGTAATGTTACCTACAGCTGGCCGAGGTATTAAGCTGTAAGTTTTGGCCATCGATTCGTTTGATGGGCAACTGCCTGTTGTGGTAATAACCGTGTACGAACCTGAATCTGTTGCACCATGTACTTTAGCATTTGCGCCATTAATCACATTTCCGTTTTTATACCATTGATTGCCGCTGTTAGCGCTTGACGTAAGTAAAGCAGAACCTCCAGTACAAAATGCAAGACCTAATATGTTTGATGTAACAATTGGGGTACTTGGTTTGGTATCAACACTAATATATATACTTGAAGAGACTTCGCATGTGCCGTTAAAATTAGCTACACGGTATGTCCCATTTTGTTTGGCATAAACTTGCTGTTTGTTTTGAGCAATGAGTACCTCATTAGCATACCATCTTATGGTTCCGGAGCTATCTGTACTTAACAAAGCACTATCACCTAAGCAAAATTCGGTTGCACCAGCCGAATTAATATTTGGTTTTGTGGGCTTAGCAACTACGGTAATGTAATTGCTTTGTGTAACACTATCCGCACCACTGGCATTGCTCGCTTTTAGATTTACGTTATATACACCAGGTGTGCTATATGTTACTGTAGGATTTTTTTGTATCGATGTGGTTACGTTAGCACCTGTAAAATTCCATTCCCATGTCGTAGGGTAATTTGTTGTCTTATCTGTAAATGTAACAGGCTCATCAGCACAAACCGTAGTTCTTGATTCGAAAGATGCAACAGGCTTTAATAAGGTGCCGTTTACACTAATATTATCGATATATAAGTTGTTACCATATCTATTATAACTTTCAAACTTTAGTGCAACACTTGATTGTCCGGCAAATTGAGCCAGTGAAATTGTTTTGCATCCTGATCCTGTTCCACCGCCACACCAATCAGCTGCAATTGAAGGCGAGAATGATGTTTGTGAACCATATGGATAAGAAGCTTCTTGGTAAGTAGCAAAATTACCTGTTCCATTTTCGCCAAACCCTTGCAATCTGATCCATGATGCCCCGCAGTTTGTGCTCGCATATACAATTAAGCTGTCCGTTTGGTTAGCACCTCCATATCTGGTGTAGGCATGTTTAAATGTTAGGTTAACATTGGTGTGGGTACTTAAATTTATCGCAGGCGAAATAATTGCATCGCGTTGGCCTGTTGTGCTGTAGTCGTATAAATTAATCCCTGCAGATGTATTGCCAGGGGAAATTCCACTGGTGGAGTACAATGCCCATGTTGTTGATGCATCTGGATTTAGACTAGTCCATGAGCTAATATTTGGGGAGTTAATTTCAAATGTTTCTAAGAATGGTAGCGCTTTACCCCCAACGGTAATATAATCAGTTTTATAAATAGAATCTGTCCCTAAACCGCCAATAATTTTTAACGATACTGGATATATACCCGGAGTACTATAAGTAATGATAGGGTTTGTTAATGTAGATGTTGATGGCGTTCCGCCTGGGAAAGACCAGTTGCGTTGAGATACCGCTCCAGTTGAACCATCAGTAAATGTGACTGTTTGGCCCACACAGATGACATTATTAGTTGATGTAAACTGAGCAAGTGGTTTTTCTACACCATTACTAATCAGTAATGAAAATGCTTGACTACCGCCTACCAATGAACCTTTGTGTGAAATGGTTAAAGAATAGTTACCTGTAGTTGGAGTAGCAATATATATTACCTCAACGTTATCACGTGTATTATCGCCTGTAGTTGCTGCAATAGCTGGGTTTGCCGGGTCTAAAACAAATGGGCTATATAATGTATTATCACTTTGGCGTGTTAAGCGAATATCTAAATCATTCACTAACATTTTAGTTGAGTTATCTAATAGATTTGAAGTAACAGGGGTTCCTGGTCTATCTGTCCAACAAATAGTAACTTTAAGCGGTTTACCTGCATCTGCACTAAACTGAACATTTTGTGGTGAACCTGATGTTAAAGCGCGCTCTTCTAATTTGTTGATACCAGAATCGTTGATGAATTTTACAGCTGAAGCAGTATTCATCAATCCCCATCCGTTTATGTAGTCAGGTCCTGTGGCAGTTCCTGCTTCGTCTGCAGTATGAATTACCAATCCCTTTAAGCTAGCCGAACGCATGTATTTATTTTTACGTGCGAAATAATGTTGTTGTACTAGAAGTAGAGAACCTGTTACTGCTGGTGTAGCCATTGAGGTGCCTTGTATGGTGCTGTATGCTGTATTACTTGTACTATATGTTGAATAAATAGAAACACCTGGACTTACCACATCCGGTTTAATGCGACCGTCATCTGTTGGTCCCCAGCCACTAAATGAACTCATTACTACATCACTTGCTTTAGTCCATCCATTTCCAGTGTTACCACCAATTTTATTTACGGCACCTACAGTTAAAATATTTTTAGATGTACCGTAAGTTGATATACAATCATAACCAGCAGTTCCACCATCTTTTTGTGGCGCAGTTCCTGTTCCTAAAGTTCCATCCGCATGATACCAAGTGGTTGAACCTGATAAATTATCGCCCCTGTCGTTACCGGCAGCTTTACATATTAAATAATTTGGATAGGAAAATGCAATATCGTCCCAAGCTTGTGCGTCATCGTTGTACCAACCAAATTTATAATCTTCAAGAGCACTTATAAATCGGTCTCCAAACCACTCCCATCTGGCGTCTGTTTGGTTATAACTCCAACCACAAACATTTCCGTATGAGTGATTAGATAATAGCATACCTGCAGCAGCCGCTTGAGACATTTCAGAGTTGTCATTCGTCCAATCAAAAGCTTTCAAAGGTGCAGCGTATGCCATTCCTTTGGAGTTGGCATCTATGCCGCTAGCAATCATTGTTCCAGCAACATGTGTAGCGTGGTCGCTGAGCTGAGTAGACCCATCAGTTTGGGTAACACGCCCAGCTAATTCTTGGTGTGTAGCTCTTACAGCACCACCATCCCAAATTCCCAATCGATTTGTCATGTTTGCACCAGTCAAACTAGTTCCAACAGTACCTCCGGGCCAAACTTTGTTGGTTGACAAGGCTCTTCCTGCACCTATATTGTAAGTGGTATTGTAAATGATTTGTCCTGAAGGGGTCACATACATAGCCTCTTTTATACTTCCGTCAGCGTAAGTAGTAAGCGCACTTATTTTTTTTTCTTTGAGTATTTTTTGAAGTTCAACTTGTCGTAAAACCTCTTTTTCATACAAAACAATACCTAATGGCCTTCTAGATATGTCTTCTTGATGCGCCAATTGGGCTATTGCCGGGAAAAAAAATGCAGCTAATAAAAGGGTAAGTATACTTTTTCTCATGTTAATTATTTTGTCGTATTATGTTTAGTTCATTATTCTTTTTGACGTTCCTAATGTTTTCTCTTTAGGTAAAAGATGTTCCGTATTTACTTCAAATTGATACCATTGCTTTTGATAAAAAATCTTGCCTTGTGCATGAATAGATATTGAATGTCCTGTTTCAGCTAAATCGCATTTGATGGTAATTAAAGGTAAAAATCTTTTATTTTGGGTAAAAGTTATGTCACTGTTATCTATCATCATTACCTGCACCTTATGATTTCTAAATGTACTGTCGGTGAGCATACTTTCGGGTATGTTATTAATTTGAATCAAACGGTTATCGGTTGATAAAAGCCCAATATTAATGACATTGTTAATCCATACAATTTTTTGACTTTTAATTTTAAATGGGACAGCCTTTTTTTGATGATTTAAAAGCTTCACATCATTGAGTTTTTCATTACTAAAGGCACTTATACATACAATTAAGAGTACTAATAATGTTTTATTCCTATTGAGCATGGTAAGCAAATCTAAACATTTTGTATTAATTTTAATACCAATTTTATAACTTCATAAATAAGGTATTAATTTGTAAAACTTATATTTAACAATCCACATCTTGAAACAACATATTCCCAATGCAATTACCTCAGCAAACTTACTGTTTGGCTGTTTATCTATATTAAGTGCAATACAAGGTGATTTAGTAATGGCCTCAGTATATGTTGGCGTTTCTGCCATGATGGATTTTTTTGACGGATTTATTGCACGTTTGTTGCATGTAAGCGGTGAATTGGGTAAACAGCTCGATTCATTAGCTGATGTGGTGAGTTTTGGAGTAGCCCCCGGTTTTATTTTTTACAGCATAGCCAGCAACTGTTTCGGTCAAGGTTTTTGTATCAATCAATATACATTCCTTCTTATACCAGTTTTTTCAGCAATTAGGCTGGCAAAATTTAATTTGGATACCCGACAAAGCGATAGTTTTATTGGAGTGCCAACACCTGCAAATGCTATTTTTATAGCGAGTTTACCTCTAATCCTAAATAACGACACTTATGGAATATCCAACTTAATAGAACATAGGTGGTTTTTAACAGCATTTCCGATCTTATCCGCCTATTTATTGGTTGCCGAACTTCCTTTACTTGCCCTTAAATTTAAACATTTCAAATTTAAAGGCAATGAGGCGAGATATGTTTTAATTGTCTCTTGTGTTTTAAGTGCATTAATTTTCAAATTTGCTGGTATAGCTTTAAGTATTATCATTTATATTCTCATTTCGGTTATCAATAATATCAGTATAAAAGGTAGGGTTGATTAAATTAACCTTTGGCTTAATGGATATAGATTTTAATACACAATTGATGTTATCAAATACTCATGGTTATAACGCTAAGTAAATTATCTTCAAATGCACTAAAGTTATTTGTTGTGGGTACGCTTATCTTGGCTTGTAGCAAAAGGCTTGGTGCCCAAAATATAAATTATGCCCGCAAAGTAATTACAGACTTGTGTGCACCCGAGATGTATGGTAGAGGTTATGTGAATAAAGGTGATTATATAGCAGCACGATATATTCGTGAGGAACTTAAATCAGCTAAAGTAAAATCTTTTACTCATGAGTATTTTCAAGATTTTGGTTTTCCTGTAAGTGTTTTTGCTGATGAGGTAAGTATGGTTGTTGATAACCGTAGTTTCATTCCTGGGGATCATTTTATTGTAGCGGCAGGATGTCCACCTGTTGACGGGATATTTAAATTACTTTGGGTTGATAGCGCAATGATTGATAATCAAGCATTATTTGATCAAATAGAAAAGCAGTTTTTACGTCAAACATTTCTTGTGTTTGGGGATGTTAAGAACCAAAGAGTAAATCATCCAGAAAGGTTAAAGCAATTAACCTTAAACCCCTTCAAAGCGAAGGGTATAATTTATGCTAGCGAAAAAAAATTAACATGGAGTGTTGCTACAAAATGGGATCCGTTTGCAACTATTTTTGTTAAAGATGGATTATTAAAGCCATACCAAACTACTGTAAAATTAGTGGTCAACCCTCAAATAAAAAGTCATAATACACAAAATGTTTTAGCTTATATTGAAGGGAGTAAATACAAAGATTCATTTGTGGTATTTACCGCACATTATGATCATTTAGGAATGATGGGTAGCGATGCGATTTTTCCTGGAGCCAATGATAATGCAAGTGGTGTGGCTATGTTATTGGATTTTGTAAATTATTACAGTAAAAACAAGCCCGATTACAGCATTGCATTTATATTTTTCGCAGGTGAAGAAGCCGGGTTATTTGGATCTTATTTTTACACCGAAAATCCATTGTTTCCACTTAAGCAAATTTCTTTGTTGTTAAATTTAGATTTAATGGGTACGGGGGATAAAGGACTCACTGCTGTTAATGCAACAGTTTTCCCTGATGAGTTTCAGGAATTACAGTTGGTAAATATGGATGGTGATTATTTGCCAACTATAGCATCTCGAGGAAAAGCTCAAAATAGCGATCATTATTATTTTACCGAGAATGGTGTGAAGTCGTTTTTTTTCTATTTAATGGGTGATTACCAATTTTATCATGATGTTGATGATAAAGCTGATTCGTTGCCGCTAAGTAAATACAATGAAGCATTCAAACTCATTCAGAAGTTTACCGATAATTATCAAAAGGCAGAATAGCTATTGTTAATACACAATATGGTGTGTATTTTGAAGTTGTTTAACTGCCTCAAAAGGCTTAAAATTACCAAAATTAATTTACCTTATGTCAGTTTTTGGCTCTCTTGTAACGTGGTATTTAAAAAAGCGGATTCCTTTTATCGAAGAGATGATGGAACGTCCGGCTGACACGCAAATGCAGTCATTCCAAAAACTAATCAACCAGGCTCGATATACCGAGTGGGGCATTCAGTATGATTACCGGTCCATAAAAAGTATTCACGATTTTAAGCAACGTGTACCAATTGGTAATTATGAAACACACAAACCATATATAGATAGGATGATGAAAGGGGAGCAAAATTTACTTTGGCCCACTGATGTAACATGGTTTGCTAAATCAAGTGGAACAACTGCCGCTAAAAGTAAATTTATCCCTGTAACCTTCGATTCGCTGGAAGAGTGCCATTTTCAAGGTGGAAAAGACGCATTGATGTTCTATCAACTTCAACGAGAAGATAGTAAAATCTTTGATGGTAAAGGACTGATCATGGGAGGTAGCCATCAAATAAATAAGTTTCATGAAGGTGATTCATACTATGGTGATTTAAGTGCGGTTATGATGCAGAACATGCCTTTCTGGGCGCAATATTTTCGCACCCCTGATTTAAGTATTGCCATTATGGATAATTGGGATGAGAAAATTGAAAAGATGGCTTTAGCTACGTTAAGTGAGGATGTAACTAGCATTAGTGGAGTACCAACTTGGACATTGGTTTTAATTGATAAAATTTTTGAAATAACAGGCAAGAAAAATCTAGTAGATATTTGGCCAAACCTAGAATTGTATATACATGGTGGCGTAAGTTTTGTGCCATATCAAAACCGATTTAAATCTCTTATATGTTCATCAAATATGAACTATCTCGAAACCTACAATGCGAGTGAAGGATTTTTAGGTATACAAGATGAATTGGGCAGGGATGATATGTTATTGATGTTGGATTACGGTATTTTTTATGAGTTTATGCCCATGAGTGAATATGGTAAAGATCATCCCATAACTTATACAATTGATGAAGTGAAAACAAATGAAAATTATGCTTTGGTTATAAGCACCAATGCAGGTTTGTGGCGTTACATTATTGGAGATACTGTAAAGTTTAGTCAGTTATATCCTCATCGTTTTAAAATTACAGGTCGAACTAAGCATTTTATTAATGCCTTTGGAGAGGAGTTGGTAATAGAAAATGCTGATTATGCCATTTCACAATGCTGTACAGCACTTAATTTGAAAGTAATTGATTACACGGTAGCTCCCGTGCATTTCGAGTCGGAAACAATTGGCACCCATCAATGGCTTATTGAGTTTGAGCAAGTTCCAGATAATATGGATTTTTTTACAGCTACATTAGATGGTTTTTTAAAACAAACCAATAGTGATTATGAAGCCAAACGATATAAAGATATGGCCATGGTAATGCCTCAAGTGCAAGCAGTGGCTCGTGGCACATTCTATAATTGGATGAAGAAAAATGGTAAACTAGGTGGCCAGCATAAGGTACCTCGCTTAGCCAATACAAGAGAATATATTGAAGATATTTTAACCACATTAACTGCCCATTGAAGATGAGAAAGAATACACGTTTATTGTTTACTTTAATAGGATTAATTTTAAGCTCAAATTCATTTGCTCAGGTGAGTCTGGAAAATGGAAATGCTTTCTACGATTATTTTCAATTTAAAGAAGCCATTAAAGAGTATGAGTTTGCTTTAAAAAATAACCGTACCACCCAAAATGAAGCCCATATTTTAAAAAGGCTGGCTTATAGTTATCTATACACATTTCAATACGCAAGATCTGAAGCGAAATTCAGAGAATTGGTATTGTTAGGTGATAAAAAGGCCGATCCGAATGTCTATTTAGATTATGGTAATTTGCTTAAAATACAAGATAAATACAATAAAGCCCTAGACCAATTCAACTATTACAAAACCATTAAGAAATCTGATTCTTATAGTGAATTTTTATTGCGTTCATTAAATTGGGCTATAAAAAACAAAGATTCTGTTAGAACAAAAACATTTGTTGGGGTAACTAATATTGATGTTAGCGGGCAAAGTTTAGGTTATTATTTTTTTGATGATGGATTAATTTATGCTCAAGCGAAAGATACCAACTATAACGAGTTTACCACGCTGTTTGATTTAGCTTTCATAACCATGTTAGATTCTGTAACTTTTACTCATGGAGATGATGTGGTAAGTGATATTAATTTCCCATTTAACGAAGGCTCTCCTTGCCTAACCGCTGATGGTGAAACGCTATATTTTACTGCTACAGGGGCTAAAGTTAAAGAAGGGGAAGTTCGTAAATCTGGTAGAGGGCAAACAAATGCTGATGGCATAAGTAACCTACGATTATATAGCAGTAAACTAGAAAATGGGAAGTTTTCAATTATTACTGAATTACCCTTTAATGACAAGAACTACAATCATATTCATCCTACCATAAGTGCAGATGGAAATACATTGTATTTTGTAAGCGATATGCCTGGAGGATATGGAGGATTGGATATTTACAAATCAATACGAAATGTTGATGGCACTTGGACAACACCCATTAACCTAGGAGAAAAGGTGAATACAACAGAACAAGAGGTTTTCCCATTTTTATTGGGTGATAAATTATACTTTTCATCTAAAGGTCATTTAGGTTTTGGCGGGTATGATATTTTTGTATCCACCATAGGTAATAAGGTAACATATTCAAATCCGCAAAATATAGGTAAACCATACAATAGCAGTAAAGACGATATAGCTTATATTGCTGAAAAGGATGGAATAACAGGTTATTTATCATCAAATAGAGATAGTGATAACGGCATTGATAAAGTTTATTATTTTAATAGTAACTATGTACCAATGCCCTTTAAGGCTTATGTTCCTTTAGCTGATACTGTAAAAGTAGCATTAGCAAAAGTTGAACCGGCATTAGAACTTAATGAAGTAAAACAGCTTGCGGTAAAAAAGAATGTTGTTAATTCTCCGTCTATCGCAAAAAATATATTACCTAAATTGGATACGGCTCCTGTTAAATTAGCGAAAGCAGAACCCACTTTTAAAAAGGTTACTATAAAATTAGAAGAAGATAAAGCGGTATCTAATGCATTTAGCCGCAAAATGATTTTAGTTACCAATGGTTACTTTATATTTAATAGCAGCAATTTGCCTTCCGATTTATCATCTTTTAATGAAGTGATAGAAAAATGGAATGAGGATAAAACTGCAAAAATTAAGATTATAGCATCGACTGATTGTCGTGGTTCAGAGTCTTATAATTTAGCATTATCAAATAAACGTGCAGCAAGTGCCAAAAATTATTTTACCCAAAATGGGGTTCCTTTAAATAAAATAAGTGCAATTGGGGTGGGAGAGCATCTGAAGGAAAACAATTGTGAGTACTGTAATACATGCAACGAAGAAATGCACAGCGCTAATCGTAAAGTGCAACTAATTTTGAGCAGATAACCATTATTTAGTCCGGTCTATGACGTATGCAACCAATTCTCTTAAGTTATCTTTATAAGGTGATTCACTTACATTATTTAACAGGGTAAGTGCTTCGTTTTTATGCTTTTCCATTGCTTTACGTGTGTATGCAATGCCATCATGCTCGTTAACGTATTTAATTACTTCAGCAACTTTTGTTTTATTGTTGTTATGGTTTTTTATGGTGTTGATGATAAAGTTACGTGTGCTGCGGTCTGCGTTATTAATGGTGTAAATAATAGGTAAGGTTAATTTCTTTTCTTTTAAATCAATTCCAGTTGGTTTGCCTATATCACTATCGCCATAATCCAATAAATCATCTTTCATTTGAAATGCGATACCAATTTTTTCGCCAAACAAACGCATTTGTTCAATTTGCTCCGCATTTGCACCTGCGCTAGCAGCCCCAATAGCGCAACAACTAGCAATGAGTGAGGCTGTTTTTTTTCGAATGATATCGTAATAAACTTCTTCGCTTAAATTAAGATTACGTGTTTTTTCAATTTGTAATAATTCCCCTTCACTCATAGCCTCTACCGATTCACTTACAATCTCAAGCAAATGATAATCTTTATTTTTAACCGATAGTAATAATCCTTTACTCAGTAAATAATCTCCAACTAAAACTGCTATCTTATTTTTCCAAAGGGCATTTATACTAAAAAAGCCCCTACGCTCATCACTATCATCTACCACATCATCATGCACTAATGTAGCGGTGTGTAACAATTCTACCAAACTCGCTGCACGGTATGTACTGTCGTTAATACCGTTAAATAATTTAGCCGACAAAAATACAAACATTGGACGCACTTGTTTGCCTTTACGCTTAACAATGTAAGTCATAATGGTATCTAACAACGGTACGTTACTTTTCATGGCCTCGCGAAATTTAACTTCAAACAAGTCAAGTTCTTGGGCAATGGGACGCTTTATGTGTTCTATTTGGCTCAATCTGGCAGCAAATTAAAGTATTTATTTAGATCTACTTAGTATCTATACTTTACAATACACCTTTATTAGCTATTTTGTTTACTATCAGTAGGGTATTTGGTATGAATATAAATTACCACGCTGATTAAAAGGATTACCAACTTTTTGGTAAAAAATAAGATTAAATTAACGTAAAAGTCTTACTTTTGCAACTGTTAAAATAGAAGGATTAAATTAGCTACGTGGAACAACCGTAGTATATATGCCTAAAAATCTTATCTAAATAGTAGTGTATTTGAGGTAAGGATAGTTTGTAATTAAAGCGGGATTCTTGAATGTTTCCCGCTTTTTTTGTCTAATCCCCAATTAATCATCCTAAAACCGTAATTTAGACTAAGCTTTTTTCTCCATTGTAATTCTTGAAATATTTTGTTGAATACTAATTCCCGCGCTATTATTCTTCATCTTTGTAGTTGAATAAAACATCAAAAACAGTTAATTGATAAATTCGTTATCCATTGCTCATTTACAATGCTCAATTTGGGATAAATACTATATTGCAAACAACATATGGCAAAAACACAAACAACCTTTTTTTGTAAAAATTGTGGTGCATCTTCACCCAAATGGGTAGGTAAATGTAATAGTTGTGGAGAATGGAATACCTATACGGAAGAGGTTATTCATAAGGATAAACCCGAATATAAAAAAACGTGGAAATCGCAAAGTGTAAAAAGTGTGTTAAAGCCAGTTTTGTTAGCTGATGTTGAACATGGTGCCGACTTTCGTTATGAGCTAAAAGATTTGGAATTGAGTCGAGTACTGGGCGGGGGGATTGTGCCTGGAAGTGTTATTTTAATTGGGGGAGAGCCAGGTATAGGGAAATCAACACTCATGCTACAAATTGCATTACAATTTACCAATAAAAAGGTGTTATACATCAGTGGTGAAGAAAGTGATACACAAATTAAAATGCGTGCCGAACGTTTGCCCTTTCGCAATAATGATTGCTATCTTTTCACAGAAACATCAACTCAAAAAATAGGCAAGGCGCTACAAGAACTGCAGCCTGACATTGTGGTGATTGATTCTATCCAAACATTACAAAGCGAGCTAATTGATAGTACTCCGGGAAGTATTTCTCAAATCAAAGAAACTGCTGGTGACTTAATTCGGTTTGCTAAAGAAACTGGAACTCCCGTATTTTTAATTGGTCATATCACTAAAGATGGTGCATTAGCAGGTCCTAAATTATTAGAACATATGGTTGATACTGTATTACAATTTGAAGGGGATAGAAATCATGTGTATCGGATTTTACGTACCACTAAAAACCGTTTTGGCAGCACCAGTGAAATGGGTATTTATGAAATGCATGGTGCAGGATTGCGTGAGGTAAGTAATCCATCCGAAATCTTGATATCTCAACGTGATGAAAATTTAAGTGGCATTGCTATTAGCGCAACAATTGAAGGGTTAAGGCCCTTATTAATAGAAACCCAAGCCCTTGTTAGCACCGCTGCTTATGGAACTCCTCAGCGTAATAGTAACGGTTATGATGCAAAAAGATTAAACATGCTTTTGGCCATACTCGAGAAAAAGTGTGGACTGCGAATGGGTATGCAAGATGTATTTATAAATATAACTGGCGGTTTGCGTGTGGAAGACCCTGGAATTGATTTAGGGGTAATAGCAGCTATTGTTAGTAGCTATCAAAATGTACCTATTGATAATAAGATTGCGTTTATTGGAGAGGTAGGATTAAGTGGTGAGATACGCGCTGTTAGCCGCATTGAACAACGTATTAGTGAAGCCGAAAAGTTAGGCTTTACAACAGTTTATATTAGTAAATTTAATAAGCTTCCTAAGCAAAAGTCAAACATTACAATTGTTGAATTAAGCAAGTTGGAGGAGATGTTGAACTACTTATTTGGTTAGCAATTCCAAGATTAGCTAAAACGCTATTTTTTATTCTTTTAATGCTACTATTTTCTTTTCACTCCCTTATAGGTTATAATTTGATAACTTAAATTTGGCGGTGTATTAAAGGTTCATACTTAATTTCGGCCTTTAGTTTTTTAAAAATGTCGCATGGATAAGAAATTTGCATTACTTTCTGTTTTAACAATATTCTTCTCTTTATGCTTTGAATCCTTATATGCACAGCGCGTTTGTAATGGAATGGGCAGTAGTGAAGCACTTCCTACCCGATGTTTCGAAATTGAAAATATTTTAGTG